>JAYVNQ010000307.1:0-2848 GCA_043758365.1 Chitinophagales bacterium | reverse complement strand
CAGACCACTGCATTTACAGTTTCTGAGGCATCCATATATTTAAGTTCAGTAGCAATACCAAGGGTTTTTGTTAATGGTACCGTATAGGAAACTGCAGCAACCCAACCAAGGCTTGCCTTCGTTGAGCTGGCATTTCCATCATACCTCAATTTAGAATTTAAAAAGTAAACACCCGTACCTACAAATGCGTTGAAGCGTTTGGTAATGGGCATTGACCATTCTACTAAAAATGGAATAGCAGTTAATGATATCTTACCTACTGTATCTTTTAACGTGTAAGTATAAAAAGTTACAGCACCCGTTTCTATCCCAAAACGCAACAAATGGTCTGGATGCCATAAAACCCTTACTGTTGCTACTGGGTTAAATTTTGTTGTCTCGGTTTTTAAGAAAGTAGTGGTACCTCCACTACTCGTATAATAGCCCATGCCACCACTTATATAAGCTACCAATGCGTAACCTTTACCCACAGGCTTTGCAGGTAAAAATTCGCCACCACTACTTTTAGTTTGTGCAAAGCCAGTAGTTTTGATGGCTAGCAAAAAGCAAATGGGTACAATGTATTTTATTTTATTGCCTAACATAATGATAATAAGCTGTTACAGATGGATAATTGGTTAAAATGCCGTCAAATTTTCCATTGGTCATAAAATCGTAAATGCTACCTGGTACGTCTAAAGTCCATACAAAAGCACGCCTACCTGCAGTATGTACACGATCTACTTGCTCATTTTGTTTACCAAGCGTCCAACGAGGTGCCCAAATAGGTGCATTTGTTTTCTCTACATCTTCTAATGATAATTCACATACAGATGGTGTAGTTTTATAATCTTGTAGATTTAAAAAATTATTGATGGCTGCATCATCGGGTAGACCTATTGCAATAGTTACTTTTCTACCAATAGCTGCCGCTTTTGAATTAAACTCTTTTTGCAAGTCACGCACTACTTGCATATTGCCATCGTATTTTGTATCAAGCCAAACAAAATTGATAGGTGTATTATATACTACGGTATTTAATGCTTCTCGCAGTGTTGGAATGCGTTCTCCTTTAATTAAACGAACCAATGTGTTTAGCTGGTTAAAAGTGTAATTATTAATATCTCCAAACAGACCACATTTTTGTATTACCCTTTCGTTTAATGATGCATCGTGAAACAAAATAGGTACGCCATCGCTGGTAAAACGTACATCTATCTCAATGCCAGTGGCACCAAATTGTGAGGCCATCTTTATTATTTCAGCAGAGTTTTCCGATGCAGGTAACAAATCCGATGTACGACCACCGCCTCTATGTGCCAAAATTTCAAGCGGCTTGGCTCGGTACAAAGGACGAACGTATTTTAAAGTAATTGCCTGGTCTGGTATTGAGGAATTATTGCCATAAGTACCATTAATAACAATGGTTTCGGTTGCTGCAAAAGCAATATTGTTCAACAATTTATCTGCACCGCCTTTACGGCTTATTGTTAGGCGAACAGCACCAGTTTCGGTATTTACCATCTTACGCCAGTAACCTTTAAATAATATATTCGTATCTAGTCTGTTAGCTTCACAAATAAAATAGCTCACTTCTTTTTCGAAAAAAATAGATAAATAAAAAGTAGTGTCTGTATTATTAGCCGTATAACTCCATTTTAAAACTGCGGTATCGCCAAAAGTATCATTAGCACCATTTGTTACAACATAAACACCCTCTATCCTTGAATTGATATTGCTTTTTAAAGCAACTGCTTTAGAAGAATCGAAGGCACTCCATTTTGTATCCGGTAATGGTGCACTGAACTGCTTTTTACAAGCAACAAAAAGCAATAAGGGTAGAGATAATATGGATAAGTATTTTTTCATAGTATGAGACCAACAATAACCTGTGGATAATAAATATTACGTTGAAAAGTTTCGAACAAAGCCCAAGTTTGCCAGAAAAAATCAGTGTAAATAACCTTAAAGCCTAGCGTTAGACTATGGTGGTTGTAAAATGGTTGTTCGAGTATAACTGAAAAGGCCGAACCGTTTAAAAGACTATAATTGGCGTTCACAGGGGTTTGTCCCGTATAGGCTTTAAATGATAGGTTCATTAATGCTTCACCCTTTAAGGTTAGTAAAATTTTATTATTAAACTGATAACCAAGAGAAAGATTGGGCGTGTTTAACCAGCCGCTACCCCTTGTTTTAAAGCCTTCTGTGGTAATAAAGCCAAACCAAAATGCTACATCATCACCCACTGCCACAGATAATTTGTTAGTAATAGGTGTTGCCCAACGTGGTCCAAGACTTACCATATTTTGTAATACTTGTGCATTGATTCGTCCGTCTAAATATAATCTTTTAGATACTTTTTTTAATACATGAAAATCTATAGCTGGTACTCGGTAATGCTGTTCTTCTGTAATATCCTGTGGCATAGTGGTAAGCACAAAACCAAGGGAAGACTTCCAATGTTTTTCCATTGGGTAGGGAAAAAAAACGCTTTTTGCATAAATACGTGGTATTGAATCGTTCTGACAATAGGCATTACCAACAGAACTGGCAATGATACAAACAATGGAAAAGGCTTTTGCAACAAATAAGGGTAACCGTATTTTCATCACCAATGGTATTTGCCTGTTATTAGGTTCAGGGCAATATAAAATTACCTAAAATCGTGCCAATAGTTTAGTGTACAGTTTTTATTTATTTGGAGTGAGATTTTGAAGAGGTATTTTGGCCAAGTGTGCGGCAAACTCAAATATTAAGCTATCTAAAATCATGTTTAATAAAAAACTAAGAATTACATTTTAGGAGTCATGTGACTTTTTTATATTTTTGATTTTTATGGCTATTTAAAAAATGCATATTGAATTTATAT
>JAYVNQ010000306.1:0-8893 GCA_043758365.1 Chitinophagales bacterium | reverse complement strand
TTTAGTGAAACGACTTTCACTAAACTTCTTTCTAATTCAATGCTGTATTATATTACAGAAGATTTTACCAACTATTTTTCAGTATTATACCTAGTTTTGTAGTATTAGGTTGAGTGTGGGCAATTAAAATCCTAGGTCATAAATTATTTAGCATATCACTTGTCAATCTTTTTAGGTCATATTTAGGCTGCCAGTCCCAATCGTTTTTAGCAACACTATCATCAATACTTTGTGGCCAACTATCGGCAATGTTTTGCCTACTATCAGGTTTGTAACTAATTGTAAAATCAGGGATATGTGTTTGTATTTCTGCAGCAATCTCTTTGGGTGAAAAGCTTACCCCAGCAACGTTGTATGATGTTCTGATACTTATTTTTTCTGCTGGTGCTTCCATTAAATTAATCGTTGCATTAATGGCATCATCCATATACATCATTGGCAAATACGTGTCTTCTTTTAAAAAACATTGATACTTTTTTTCGGCCAAAGCTTCATAAAAAATTTCAATCGCATAATCTGTTGTACCACCACCTGGTGCCGACTTATAGCTTATTAAACCAGGGTATCGCAAACTCCTAACATCCAGCCCAAAGCGTTGGTGGTAATAGTTGCACCAAAATTCGCCAGCATATTTGCTAATACCGTACACCGTTATTGGTTCTATAACTGTTTGTTGTGGGCAATTTTGTTTTGGACTTGTTGGGCCAAAAACCGCAATAGACGATGGCCAATAAACCTTCTTCAAATTCTCTTCACGAGCAATGTCCAATACGTTTAACAAGCCTTGCATATTCAAATTCCAAGCAAGATTTGGGTTCTTTTCACCAGTAGCAGAAAGTATTGCCGCCAATAAATATATCTGTGTAATATTTTGGCGTATCACTTGCACATGCAGCATTTCCTTATTCATCACATCAATACTTACATAAGGCCCTGTACCTTTTAACAGCTCATTTTCTTCTCGTAAATCACTGGCTATCACATTACTATTACCATAAATTTTACGCAAAGCCAAAGTTAATTCTACACCAATTTGCCCACTTGCACCAATCACTAAAATTTTATCTTTTACCATGTTATTTTTTATTTTTTTATACTCAACTGTTGTACAAATATGAAGCTTTTGTTGCGTCGCACACTGCAACGGTTATAACTTTATTGGGCTTTTATCAAAGCAGTTTGTTTAGCCACAAACTATACAAATACATACAATAATTCGTGCCAAATTTTGTATTCATCGCAAAAAATAAATCTATTAAGAAACTATAAAAAATCTTTTACTTACTGTGTTTCAGGTTAGCACTTTGTGGTAATTAATTTGTACAGCCAATCATTTAACCAGTCGTATATCTTCGTAACTTAAAATTAATAAAACATGCTACCTACATACCTTACCAATCTTTTTAAAAACCAAGATTACGACCCAACAAATTTCTTTTTAATAGCCGGCCCTTGTGTGGTTGAAAGCGAAGAAATGGTAATGGAAATTGCAGATAAAGTATCAACCATTTGCCGCCGATTAGAAATACCTTACGTATTTAAAGCCAGTTACCGCAAAGCCAACAGAACTAGTGGAAATTCATTTACAGGCCTCGGTGATAACTTTGGTTTAGACTTAATAAAAAAAGTAGGCGAAACCTTCGAATTGCCCACCACGTCCGACATTCATGCACATGAAGAAGCAGCCGAAGCTGCCAAATACATTGATATTTTACAGATACCTGCCTTTCTTTGCCGCCAAACCGATTTACTAATTGCAGCCGCCGAAACAGGCAAAATTGTAAACGTAAAAAAAGGGCAATTTTTAAATGGTCCGTCTATGAAATTTGCTGTAGATAAAATTAAAAAAGCTGGTAACGACAGTATTATGCTTACTGAACGCGGTAACTTTTTTGGCTATCAAGATTTGGTAGTTGACTACAGAAATATATCTTGGATGGCCGAACATAACGTACCAGTAATTATGGATTGCACACATAGCTTACAACAGCCAAACCAAACTACTGGCGTTACTGGAGGCAACCCAAATTTAATTGCCACTATTGCCAAAGCAGCTATTGCCACAGGTACTGATGGATTGTTTATTGAAACACATCCAAATCCAGCCATTGCATTAAGCGATGGTGCTAACATGCTTCACTTAAGCAAACTAGATGACTTGTTAGAAAAATTGGTGCGATTGAGACAAGCAGTTGTTTAATACCGCCGATTAAATTGCTTGGCACTAGTGTAGAGAAGAGAGTTGTTTTAAAATTATTACCCCTAGCCAATAACCCAACCAAATGCAACAACCAAAATCTATTACCCAAAATATTTATTTAGCAATTATGGCACTGTTGGGGTGGTTTGCTTTAACAACACAGTTTTATATAATTATCAACAGTGGGGCAGCACCTACAGGCGAACTTATTGTTAGATATTTCAGCTACTTTACCTTAACGACTAACTTACTGGTTGCTGTATGTAGCAGCAGTTTATTGTTAAGCCCAACATCAAAATGGGGGCAGTTTTTTTCGCAACAAAATGCGTTAACAGCCATAACGGTTTACATACTTATTGTTGGTATTATTTACAACTTCATCCTACGTTTTTTGTGGCAGCCTAAAGGTTTAGATATGGTGGTTGATGAGCTGTTGCATTCAGTAATACCAATATTGTTCTTAATTTTTTGGTTTGTATTTGTTACAAAAAATCATGTAAAATGGCAAGCTATTTTACCTTGGTTACTATACCCCATAGTATATTTATTTTTTGTGCTGACAAGGGGTTCCTTTGCTGGATTTTTTCCTTACCCATTTTTAAATATCAACAACCTTGGTTTTGTAAAAGTGCTTGTTAATTCTGTTGGCATTGCGGCTGTTTTTATAGTAGTTACATTGGTATTTGTGGGTATTGGTAACCTGTTATCCAAGCAAGTAAAACCGTAATTTTTTACATTGTCCCGTTATCAAAACTGTTCCTTTTTTAACAACATCTTTGCGGATAAGTCTGGCATGGCAAAATTGGTATTGGTTGGCAGTATCAATAATAAACCTCCGTTATTATTTGATGGGCAGTTTTTTATTTTCTTTTAAGCCTTTCTATCATTGGGTTTTAGCTTGCAAAACCAGTATTTGCACCCAAACAACTTTATTATTTTCCATCACTTCAAGGCTTTGTTTAAAAGTGCAAAATGGTAGTAAACGTTCAATAAAAGGCTTAGCCAATAAACGTTGTGGTGTACTTAAAATAATGGTGGTTTGCTTTGTAAGCAAGTTGATAATCATTGTAAATAATACTTCAAAAACAGTGGGTTCGTAATTAATATCACTCAATAATACAACGTCTGCATCAATATTATTTGGCATGGCTAACCAATCAATAATTTGGTAGTTAATATTTTGTATTTGATGAAAATCGGCAGATGTTTTTACTAGGTTTAAAGGGGCTTGCAAATAATCGCTACAGCAAATTATTGCAGCCCATTTTGCCGCTACTAAACTTGGTAAACCTAAGCCAGCAGCCAACTCTAACACCTTTTTATTTTCTATGTATTGGTGATGATGGCCTATAAAATACCCTAACCCAATTGCAGATGGCCAAACCTTTGTCCAGTAAGGAAACGGAGTGTTGGCATCCTCTATTTTTTGTTGTAAATATTGTTGTTGAACGGCTTGCTGATTCGGTACAAATAATGAGAAAGAAAGGTCTTTCAGCGTAAAAGTTTCAAGCGATATCATCATTCCCAATCATTAAAATCAAAATAATCATACCTCTATTTAGCAGGTACTGAAACCGACCTATAAGTAGTATCAGAGCAGCCATTACCTGCAACAATTAATCTCACGTTATACGAAGTTGTAACAGTTGTACGGGCATAAATATTTTCTATAAAACTGCTGTAATTATTATCGGTTATACCGTTGCCAAAATCCCACAAAAAACTACTAATACCGCCATGTGCAATGGTAGATTGGCTATTGAAATTATAGGTTGTAGTGGTGGTGCTGTTGGCAACTAATGTTGTGTAAAAACTAGCTTTTGGTTTAGGATTTTCGCCTTTGGCACTAACCAGTTTATGTGTTTTATAAATCAATCTATTGTTTAGATAAATACCCATAATTACATCATAATCGTTCATGTATTTGTACTTGTATTTAATGGGTATACCAGCGGTTGTATCGCCTCTGCCATCAGAAAAATTCCATACATAAATTGCGCCTGTTGGTACGTTAGTGGCAGTTGGTGTAAACAAGAAATATTCGTTCGTACAAGCATCATAAGGCACAGCATTAAAGTCGCCAGTTATAGGATAAGCAGCAGGTATCAACACATTTACGGTGGTATCAGCATTGCAACCAGCATCGGTGGTTATGGTCAGTTTTACTGGGTATGTTTTATCGGTAATCACAAAGGGAAATTGATGCCTGGTTAAACCGTTTGATGAAGTGTCCATTTTAGAGCCATCGTTCCAATTCCATCTGTATTGCACAATTGCCCCTCTATTTACACTTGATGCACTATTAAAAGTGATGTAGTTAACATTATCTGTAAAGTCATTTTTGGTAGAAAAAATTGCCACAGGTTTTAATTGTTGCCCCCAAGCTTTTACAGGAAAAGTGGCCGTTGCTAATAACCTTTTTGAGTTGTTCCTCACCTCTAAAATAACCACATAAGGCGATGGAGCATCGTAGCCATGTTGTGTTTTTATACCAGTAGCTATGTTACCATCACCAAAAAACCAATTAAAACTAGCATCATTAGGTACGTTTGCGGCAGTTGCAGTAAATGTAAAAACTTCGGTACTTGGGTAGCAAGAAGGTGTTTTTGTGTAGCGGATAATAACAGTACCAACTGTTACAATTGTGGTATCGTTTGATGTGGTGATAGTGCCAATAATCGGTTTTGTTTGTTCAATTTTATTATCGTCAATAGTTGCTTTGTTGCAGGATAAAAACAACTCTACAAGTATTAATGTGATAAAAAAATATTGACTCGTTCTCTTCATGTAAACTTTTAAACTACTTAACCTATTAACTTAATTTATTACAAAGCCGGAATTACAAAAGTGCCCACGGTAGTGTCCTTACAACCACTATTGCCAGTAACTATAAACTTTACAGTTTGTGTTTGGTTAACTACTGTTTTTATGTATTTATTCTCTATATAAGTATTAAAATTATCGTCAACCCTGCCAGTGCTAAACTCCCAACGGTAGCCTGTAAAATAGCCATGCGGAATATTTGATTGGCTATAAAAAGCCCAAGTAACACTTGTTGCATCCGATGATGCAATGTTCTTTAATAGCAATGCAACTGGCCGTACATTTTGCCCATTGGCCCGTACTGGTTTATGTGTTTGGTAAATGATTTTACCGTTGTAGGTAACGGTCATTTTTACATCATAATCGTTTTGGTAAGTAAAGTAATGTTTTATCGAATTACCGTTGGCAATACCACTAGCATCTGCAAAGTCCCAAGTAAAAACACACCCACTTGGTATGCCCGTAACATTTGGAGTGAACATTAAATATTCTTTACTACAAACATCAAAACTAACGGCATCAAAATCGCCAACTGGTGCATAAACTGCCGCTACCGAAACAGGTACAATAGCAGTGTCCTTGCAACCAGAATTTGCGGTGGCTATCAACTTTACAGGATAAATTTTATCGGTTGGTATTTGTGGATAATTGTGTGGTGTGAAAGCGTTAACAGTGCTGGTGTTGCTACCATCGCCCCAATCCCACGCGTAGTTAGAAATAGTACCACGCTGTACTGATGATTGGCTTGTAAAAGCCATATTGTTCACAAAGTTTACGTCGTAAATTTGACTGCTAAAAACTGCGTGAGGTGTAACCTGCTGGCCTAATGCTTTTACATTAACCGTAGTTTTGCTTAGCACATTTGCAGCCGCATCTTTAATCGTTAAAATAATCGTGTAAGAGCCTGCAACATCAAATACATTTCGCACATTGCTACCGTTTAATGTGTGGCTATCGCCAAAATCCCATGCATAAATTGTACCCGATGGAACGCTAGTTGCAGTGGCATCAAAGGCAAAAATTTCGTTACTAGGATAGCAGGCAGACGTTTTACTATACTTGATGGTAACGGTGCCAATGGTTACTGCCACCGTATCTTTATAACCAGACGTTGTGCCACCAATTGGCGGCGAATCTATTGATGAAGTTGTGGCAGGTGTATCGGCAGATTTTGAACAGGCAAATAAAAAGCTGCAAATTATTATTATTGTAATCGGGAATTGGATTGGTTTATTCATATTATTGGGTTGTCCTCTGCAAAGTAACTAAACTATAAACGTAAACCATCGTATTTTAATAATTATGTAACTAGCATTGGTACTACTATTTAGTCCCGTATTTACGGGACTGAGATCACTCACTGTAACGCTTATTCCTATTTTCAGCGGTAGTCTAAAGTAATAGTTAAACTATTATTTGTGCAGCACTTGTGCCCTTTCTAGCCTATCATTTATGGCTTTACCCAGCCCTTCATCGGGAAAAATTTCTGCAATAATTACATCATAACCCTTGCCATCTAGTTGTCGCATTATATTAAATAAATGCTGTGCAGCTTCTACTAAATCACCATTTATTGATAATAGATATTGATGTTGTTTTGGTAAACTGTTGTAGTAAGTTTTCTACAAAATTTCTTTTGATAATGATGTTGTTGATGGTAGTTAGTGCTTGCATTTCACCAAATGTTTGAGTTGTGAAATATAATGGTGAAGTTAAAATAATGCGTAATAAAACACCCCTAACCCCTCTACGAGAGGGGAAACTCGAAGACCTACGTGAGAAATTCCCCGCCTTGGGGGGCGTAGACCGGGGTGGCTAATCTTCTCAAGAAAAATGTCCAACCTCTTTTACTATAAAATTTTCTAAGTCTACCAGTACATCCAATATTGCCCGCTTTACGCTACCATCTGTTGCTCTAAAAACCTTTAATCCTAAACTTTCTAAAAATAGTTGCCTATCTGTATCGTAAGCCACTTTAGCCTCGTGGCTAATACCATCAATTTCTACTACCAAGCCAAGTGCTTTTACATAAAAATCTACAATATAGTTGCCAATTACTCTTTGTCTATCAAAGTCTATATTGTAAAACTGCTTGTTGCGTACCTGTTGCCAAAATAACACTTCACTTAGTATTCCCGCCTTGCGTTTTTCTCTTGCAAGTAGCTTAAGTTTTGGGTTGTACGGTAAGTTCTCTACAAAGTTTCTTTGTATAATAATATTGTTGATGGTAGTTAATATTTCCATAGACTCAAATTGCAACGTTGTTTTACCGCCCCGATCTGAGACCACCCCTCCTAAGGTGGGGAATTTTTCACTTAGGGCTTCGAGTTTCCCCTCTTTTAGAGGGGTTAGGGGTGTTTTTTCTTACACTTTTAAAAATCCCAGCTCATACACCATTGGTTGCAGCTTTTCGGTCAATTTTTTATAGGCTTCTTCAAAAGATTTAAAGTTTACAGGTACATAATCGCCACTGGCATTGCGGGCTTGCAAAGCTTTGCGTACTTGATACCAGCCTACATCGGCACGATTTAGTTTCAGTTCATCTCTTACAGCTCTTATATCAGTATGGGCAAAATAGGCTTGCCACAATTTTTTACCTGCTTCCAATACATTTTTGGCGTCATTTGAAAATATTTTATCTGTCATGTACTGCACCATAAAATCACTTTCAAATCTATCGGGTGCGTTTACTTCTTCTTCGGTAAATGGTATAAAATGATTTACAATACTCCATTTTTTATTGTTCCATTCAAGATCGTTTGCACTGGCAGTTAAGTTGCTGCCATTAAACAACATCCACACCAAACAATCACTTTTAAATTCATCTGTTAATGGTTGTGTTGGCTGCAAAAATTGATCTCGGTCGTTTAGCCATGTTGGTTTTATTAATCTTCTTACTGAGAATATAATTGCTATCTGCCAAAGATTTTCTTGAGTTATAAAAAAACCTCCTCTTCCTGTACTATAACCGGAGGAAAAAATAGCAGTCTGTTGAGCCGCAGTCTGGAAATCACTTCCTTTGCTAAAAAAATATCCTATTGCATCATCTGACCATTTAGTACCTCTCAAATCTTTATCAGTCGATGTTGCAGGGGAGATAGTATTTTTTAACGGTACTACATCAACATCATTTGTTCTTGTACGTGTTATCCAATTAGATAATAATATTTTGTTTGAAACAATAAGCACAGACTTTTCTCCTATTGGATTTCCATTTTTATCTAAAACTTCCACAATAACAAAATCATTCTTTGATATTTTATGATTAGAAGCTAAATTTTGTGTTTTCCAAACTAAAAATCCAATAGGAAAATTACCTTTTAAGCCATCAAACATTTTGCTGTGAACGACGAAGCCTCCTAGGTATGCTGCATTCCAAACTTCTCTAAAAGTTTCAAACGTTGGTGCATTCACATATTTTAATGTACTGAACATGGCAACGTAAGCCATTGGTATTTCTTTAGCTATCCTTACTAAAAACTGCGTGTATAATTCATTACTAGCTTTGCCATAATCAGCCATTGCACCTTCTGCAAATTTGGTTTTAGCAACACCTTCTTTTGAGCTTTCGCCATGATTACCTGCTTCCGCATACGGCGGATTTATCAAAACCAATAACTTCTTCCCATCTGCTATTGCTTTGCGCAAGCCCTCAGGTATTTTGTTGGTAAGTGTATAATCTATTTTGCCATCATCTGTAATATCATCATTTAAATAATCGTATTGAAAGCGGGTAGCTGCCACGCAGGTTTTGGTGGCTTTCATTACATCTACATCGGCATGGTCTAGCGTACTCATGTATATATTGCGTGGGTTGCTATGCTTTACCTCTAGGTTGCCCACACCGCAACACATATCCCATACTATATA
>JAYVNQ010000305.1:0-2864 GCA_043758365.1 Chitinophagales bacterium | reverse complement strand
ATTATCAAAGCTTAAACATTTTATTTGGTTGGATAATAAAATTCTGTTTAACTTTGTGTTCTAATTCTTAAACAAAATTTTATGACAACGATAGAATTTAACAACATGTTGGTTAACAACACAGAATTTTTAAAGCCATTCGCAATAACTCTTACCCGTGATAATGAGCAGGCTAAAGACTTATTTCAAGAAACATTGTACAGAGCATTAGCCAATAGAGAAAAATATAATAGCGGAACAAATATTAAGGCTTGGTTATATACCATTATGCGTAATATTTTTATTAATAATTACCGTAGAAAATCAAAACAAAATACTATTTTCGACAATACACCAAATGAGTTTTTGTTAAATCAACACCAAGGTGCTATTGCTAACGAGGCAATAGCAGCTCTAAATATTAAAGAAGTTCAAGCGGCTATTTACGATTTGCCAGATATTTTTAAAAATCCTTTTTTATTATATTTTGATGGCTTCAAATACCACGAAATTGCCGATATGCTTCATGAGCCATTGGGTACAATTAAAAGCCGTATTCACTTTGCCAGAAAATTATTAAAAACACAGTTAGACCGACACTAACAAACAATAAAAAACTTTCCTCATTAAATGGCAAATAAATCAGTTGTAATTATTGGGGCAGGTTTTGCAGGTTTATCTGCTGCCAGTTTTATGGCAAAGGCAGGTTTTAAAGTTACAGTATTAGAAAAACATAATATCCCTGGTGGCAGAGCAAGACAATACAAAGCACAAGGTTTTACATTTGATATGGGACCAAGTTGGTATTGGATGCCAGATGTGTTTGAACGTTTTTTTGCCCAATTTAATAAAAAAGTAACAGATTATTACCAGCTTAAAAGATTAAATCCATCTTACACTGTATTTTGGCAAGATGGTAAAATGGATGTACCAGCCAATTACGAGCAACTCAAACAGTTATTCAATTCTTTAGAACCAAGCAGTGGCGAAAATTTAGATAAGTTTTTAGAAGAAGCCGAATTTAAATACCAAGTAGGTATTAACAAATTAGTACATAAACCTGGCTTGTCATTAACCGAGTTTATTGATATAGACTTAATAAAAGGTGTATTTAAGTTAGATGTTTTCAACTCTATGAAAACACATGTTGCCAAATACTTCAAACATCCTCAGTTAAAAGAATTATTAGAATTCCCTGTTTTATTTTTAGGGGCTTTGCCCGAGAAAACACCCGCCTTATACAGTTTAATGAATTATGCTGATATTAAAGGCGGCACTTGGTATCCTGAACGTGGCATGTACCAAATTGTACAAGCCATGTACGATTTGGCTGTAGAGCTTGGTGTTGAATTTCATTTTAACCAAAATGTTACCGAAATTGTGGTTGAAAATGGAGTAGCTACAGGCGTAAAATCAACTGGTAATATTTCACCATCAACTTACAACAATCAACCAACCGCACCACAAACACACAACTTTTATTCGGCCGATGTCGTAATTGGGGGTGCAGATTATCATTTTATAGAAACTCAATTATTAGCTAAACAATATAGAAGCTACTCAGATGAATATTGGGACAAACGAGTAATGGCACCAAGCTGTTTATTGTATTATGTTGGTTTAAGTAAAAAAATTGAAGGCATCAAACACCATACATTATTTTTTGATACGTCGTTTGATGTGCATGGTAAAGAAATTTATACAACCAAACAGTGGCCGACCAAGCCGCTATTTTATGTAAGTGCCGTATCGGTTACAGATACTAATTCGGCTCCAGAAGGTTGCGAAAACTTATTTTTGCTTATTCCTGTAGCTACGGGTTTAACTGGTGATGATGAGGCGTTGCGAGAAAAGTATTTTGATATGATTGTTGAAAGGATGGAACAAAAACTGCAACAATCTATTAAACCTTTTGTTATCTATAAAAAAAGCTATGCACATAGTAATTTTATAGACGATTATAATGCATTTAAAGGTAATGCGTATGGGTTGGCAAATACGCTATTACAGACTGCCATTTTAAAGCCAAGTTGTAAAAGCAAAAAAGTTAAAAACCTGTTTTATACTGGTCAATTAACAGTGCCAGGGCCAGGTGTGCCGCCAAGTTTAATAAGTGGCGAAATAGTAGCAAAAGAAGTTGTAAAGCAAATGTTGTAACTTTAGTTTTTAAATTTTTACACATGAGCGATAGGTTAATATTACTTTAAATAAAAGAAATTTTTAGGGCCATGACCAACATGCAACTTTTTAATAATGTTAGCGAAGATTGTAGTAGAAATACTACTGAGAAATACAGTACCAGTTTTTCTTCGGCTATAAAACTGTTGCATGTAGATTTAAGGCAACCAATTTTTAATATCTATGGTTTTGTACGCTTTGCAGATGAGATTGTAGATACATTTCACGATCATGATAAGCAACTTTTACTAGCAGAATTTAAAGCCGCTACATATGAAGCCATTGACCGTGGCATTAGCCTAAATCCCATTTTAAATAGTTTTCAACTAACCGTACATCAATACAAGATTGATACATCATTAATTGATGCGTTTTTGTACAGTATGGAAATGGATTTAGATAAAAGAAAATACGATAGGGCAGGTTACGAAGAATATATTTATGGTAGTGCAGAAGTGGTAGGTTTAATGTGTTTGTATGTGTTTTGCACTGGTAATAAAAAAGAGTACGAATTATTAAAACCAGGTGCTAAAAGTTTGGGTGCAGCATTTCAAAAAGTAAATTTTTTAAGAGATTTAAAAGCAGATTTTGAAGGTTTAGACCGTGTTTATTTTCCTGGCTGTGATTTTAGAAATTTTACCGAAGCTGAGAAATTAATGATAGAAGCTGATATTCAAAAAGATTTTGACAATGCCTACCAAGCCATT
>JAYVNQ010000304.1:0-25130 GCA_043758365.1 Chitinophagales bacterium | reverse complement strand
AAAAAGTTTAGTGAAACGACTTTCACTAAACTTCTTTCTAATTCAATGCTGTATTATATTACAGAAGATTTTACCAACTATTTTTCAGTATTATACCTTTAATGGAAAGTGTGAATTATGAGTTATTAATTATGAGTTTGTTTACTAAAAATTCATAACTAACAACTTATCTAAAATTTTTCTGCGAAGTAAATGGCCATCGTAAATTTCTATAACCCATCATATCTACCTTAACACTTCCAACTACAATTGGACTCTCAATTCTTAGTGGTACATGATTGGCATCATCGCTTACCCAAACGGTCATTTTTTCGCCACCTTCAAACAAAGTGCCTTTAACAAGCAATGGTTTAAACTTAATAGCATCAAATTTCCCATATTTGGTTTTAATAGTTTCTTTGCCCAAATATTTTATGTAGAGGTTATAAACTTCATTGTCTAAGAACATGCTGAAGGGTATTTTATCATCTACTTTGTACTTATTAAAATCTATGTTACGGGCATAATAAATTGAACTGATTACATCTTGCACACAATTAGGAACTTTGAACAAACCCTTAGTAGTTACAGCTGTATTTTCTTTATTATTGAAGGTTACATTTTCGTAAGTTTTATAGCCGCCTTCGTTAATATCACGTAAAAATTTTTGTGGTTGCAGTGTTGCAGTATCTATAAAACTTTCGTATTTATCACGCACTTTAAAAATCCAATCGTAGCTAGTATTACTGCTGCCGTTGCCAACCACATGATACACAGGTTTGTTATTCATCTGCTCAATATTTGCAGTAAAAGATGCATTACCAGCATTAATATAAATACCCATCACGCTATAAAAAACTATGTAGTCAATGCGTTCGGTATTCTGAAAAGCAGTGTTACGAATACTTCCGCAAAATTCACTACCTGGTGTTTGCCAACCAATAATTGTTAGTAATGCTATTGAGAGTATAATTTTTTTCATTCAAACTTATTTTCTAAAAATTTTAATACCAAGTATAAGCAAACTTCCTGCCAATGCTGGTATAATTAAGTTGATTAACCAAATACCCGAAACTGCCGCTATTATTCCAATGGTGTTGTTGCTAAATAAACCGAACAAAGCAATACTTACTTGTCCTCTCACCCCCAATTCTGCCAAAGCAACAGTTGGCACAATTGCCATTACCATCAATTGCACACATACTAAACTGATGATTTGCCACCAACCAATTTCAACTTTAAACAACTGGAACAATAGTAAATATTGGATTACATAAATAACGTATCGTGTAAAAGAAAGGGACAAAATTTTTGTTAATTCTTTGTTATGTAAGTCTTCTAGCTTTTGTATAAAGAAGCTGTACTTAGCCACAAATGGTATCTTCTCAAACACTTTTGTAACCCAAGCTAAGTTGTAGTAAATAAGCAATAAAAAAAACGTGATGATACTTAGTACATATACCAAGCCGTTTAACCAAAACACACTAAGGGCATGTATTTGTAACAGATTTTTAGTGATATTTCGATACACTACTAGCAGCCCGAAAAGCCCCATAATAAACGTAATAATCACTTGGGCAAAACTACCAACAGCCGATAATGACAAGGCTCTTAAGCGGTTGCCATCATTCAGATACACAATCCTACCAACATATTCGCCTACCCTATTTGGCGTACTTAGTGCCAATGCTTGACCACTAAAAATAGCCCTGAAACTTCGCCAATAACTTAAAGGCTGCATCACTTGCATTAACAGTTGCCACTTTTTCGCTTCCAAACCCCAATTAAAAAACATCAGCAAACCCACTATATAAAGTCGCCATTGTTGCTGCCCTTTTACAGCAGCTAAAATTATTTGCCACGACTCTTGTAAGCCTTGCTGTTGTTGTATTTGATGATAGATAGACCAACTAAGCCAACTAAATAAAATAGGGCCAAGTATATAGCTTAAAAATATTTTAAGTTGCTTGTTCAGAGTAATAATTTATACGCTTACAAAGAACGGGATTTTTAAATGAGATAGTTGTTACAGTAAATAATTTAGGGGGTTTGTTATCAACCTTACCAATACTATTCAGCTTCGTTGCGTCGCACATTGCATCGGTTAGTTAGCTTTTGAGCTCCAGTTTTCTAATGCAATACTCCAACAATTATTTAATGATTATTTTCATCCATTTTAAAATTTTATTGCTTACCCAATTTATACGTTTAAAACACGTTACTATAGTTGCAAACAGTTACTATGCAAAAACAGAGCAACATCATTTTAGGTATCGATCCTGGTTCAACAATTATGGGTTATGCGTTAATAAAAGTAGATGGCAATCAACCTCAAGTTCTGCTGATGGACGTCTTAAAATTAGCTAGCTATAAAGATATTTATGAGCGGTTAGAAAAAATACACACCAAGGTTTGCGAACTTATTAGGCTCTACTGCCCCACAACCTTTGCTATTGAAGCACCTTTTTTTGGTAAAAATGTACAAAGTATGTTGAAGTTAGGACGAGCTCAAGGCGTGGCCATTGCAGCAGCAATGCAAGCCGGTATTTTGGTTACAGAATATAGTCCCAAAAAAGTAAAGCAATCTATAACCGGCAATGGCAATGCAGATAAAGATCAGGTTTGGAAAATGCTACAACGTATTTTAAATATTGAAGAGAAACCTCAATATTTTGATGCCACCGATGCGTTGGCTGTTGCGTTGTGCCACTATTACCAACAATCATCCCCATTAACAGCAGCAACCAAAGGCTTTAAAGGTTGGGATGATTTTATAACAAAAAATGAGGGAAGAATAAAGGAGTAATAAAAGTATGATTTTGCGTGTAAATTCCTATAAAAAGCTAACAATCTTTTGTTGCATCTCTTCAAATTCTTCTTTAGATAATTTTATCTTTTCATTCAGCAAATTCATGTCCTCTGTCATGTTCATTGGTATTAAATGTAAGTGAGCATGTGGCACTTCTAACCCAACAGTAACGATGCTTACGCGGTTACAAGGATAAGCTTTGGCAATTGCTTTTGCTATAGGTTTTGCAAAAACTAGAATCTTACTTAAGTAAAAATCGGGCAACTCAAAAAAAATATCAATTTCTACTTTCGGTACTACCAATACATGACCTATTTTAACAGGCGAAATATCTAAAAAAGCAATGAACATTTTGTCTTCGGCAATTTTATAAGCAGGTATCTCGCCTACAATTATTTTAGAAAATATGGTCATTATTTATTTAATTAATGGTTACAAAATAATTATAAGGGTAGTTCGTTTTAATGCAAACGATGTTAGTTATGAAAAACGGTCTTGACTCATTTAAATTTGGTTTATACTGTATGGGCGTTTTTTACTTTATTGTTCTTTTAATTACAGCATAAACAAAGTCTTAAAACAAAACCCTTACTAAAAGTAAGGGTTTTGTTTTTACAGATATAGCGTTTGAAATTATCAAATTGCTATGTCAATCACTTTAAATTTTAGTAACCCATTTGGTGCCTGTATTTCGGCAATCTGCCCCTTTGCTTTACCTAATAAACCCTTGCCAATTGGTGATGATGCAGAGATTTTCCCTGCTTTTAAATCAGCTTCTTTTTCGCCCACAATTTGATAGGTTACCGTTTTTTTAGTAGCCATATTAGTAATAGTAGCTTTAGTTAAAATGGCCACCTTACTTATATCAATCGTTGCAGGATCTACAATTTTAGAGGTAGCAATAATACCTTCTAATTGCTTTATTCTGGCCTCCAACATGCCTTGTGCTTCCTTCGCAGAATCATACTCCGCATTCTCTTTTAAATCGCCTTTTTCTCTGGCCTCACCTATTGCTTTCGAAGCCGCTGGCCTATCAATAGCTTTCATCCGTTGCAATTCTTCTCGCATTTTATCAAAAGTGCCTTGCGTTACATATTCACTCATATTCTTGTGTTTTAAGATGATACAAAAAAAATACAACGTCGCAGAATTACTGCGACGTTGCATAACTACAAATATAGAAAATTGGGTACAGAGAAAAATATTTTTTTACAGACCGTCTAATCATTTAAAAACATTGAACAACAAATGCTCTACCCGTATTTGAAAACCATTAGGTGCGGTACGCAACAAATTGCTGTACAACTCTTGCCGATAACCAATATCTACACGGGTTTGGCTATGTATAATAAGCTGCAAAGAAGGAGCAATATCTAAGTACGATTTATTATTTCCAACCAATTTTTGCCCTAAAAATTCTAGCATAAAATTTAGATTGGTTTGGTTGTAGTTAGTGTACTCTTTTGGTAATAATAATTTACCGAAAGAGACTGTATAATTAACGCCCTCATTAGCTTGGCTAAAAGGATATTTATTATTGCTCCCATTATCAGTTGCACGGATATAGCTTACTGAACTTGACAGGGCTACCTTGTGCAATAATTGGGTAGCAATAATACCCAGATTATACCCGCTATTATGCCCGTTAATATCAATTGCATCTTGGTGTATATCGCTATTGTTATAACTAATTTTTGCAAAGCCTGCCATTCTAAAATGCGTATGTACATCATCTTTACTAAAAAACCTGTATTTGCTGTACAGCGAAAATCCTTCATAGGCAAGGCTTCTATTGCGGTTGCTAAGAAAACTTTCTACATGTACCATTAAATTTTTATTGATTCCAAACATTATTTCGGGCAATAAATGATAGTTGGTAGTCCCATGATATTTATCAGGCATAAAATATTGCGATAACCTCAACCCTATTGTTTTTGCAGGCATATTACTAGCTGGCTCGGTATAAACAAATAGTTCTTGTGCATTGCTATGCACTGTTGCTAATAAAGCAATTATAAAAAAGTAATTTTTCATGATAATTTTTTAAATGGTTACATGATAAACCCTTGTGCCAACCGAGCCATCTTTTTTTGCACAACAACTTTCCATAATACCAGTTTGATAGCACTTCATGGTAGTAAATTGGCCGTACTTTTTATATTCTTTGGCGGATGCAAAATTTTTATCAACTACGGTAAATGTTTTACTGCCTTTCAGGGTTTGATTAGTTACGTTTAAAAAATGTAATGTTTTTCCTTGTACTAAAATATGAGCATCATTTTGCACATTTACATTGTCAAAATTGGCAGTTACTGTAAATTTTGCAACTGAAAATCCTGCACTCGTTACAGCATTTTTCAGAGCATCAAAGTCAACAGAGGTAGTATTTTTAAAGGAAATGATATAAGATGAATTCTTGATATCGCTATCAACTTTTTCTACAAAAGGCACAGCAGACAATGCTTTAAAAATTGCTTTTGAACACATGCTACATGTAAGACCGCTTGCTTGTAAATTAGCTTGCTTAAATTGGGCATTAGCCCTTATTGTAAATAGCAAGCAACAAGCTATTATTATATTTTTCATAGTTAAATAATTAGTGTGTGATTGAAGAAAAGGTGAAACGCCAAAATACTTATTAGCGTTACACCTTTTATGATTGTTTTATTAGGATTTATAACAACAATTTGAACCGTTTGCAACAATATTTCCATTAACAGTAGTAATTGTTAATGATGGTATTTGCTTGTGAGCAGTGGCTTTATCCGATGCTGAATTTGTAGCAACTTTTACGACTTTTAATTGGCTGCATTTGCCGCAACATGCTTTGTCGCTGCTACAAGTATTGCAGTTTTCGGTAGCACAATTTGTAGCACAATCAATTGTACAATTTGGCATGTCAACACAACAATTCTTATTAATAATCATGCTGGTTGGCTTTGCTGCTTTACGTTCGTATTGGCAACACTCATCCAATTTTTCGTATGCTTCTTTTGTGGCAGTTGCATCTTGAGTATCGTAACCTGCAGCTGCAACTTTTTGTTGTATTTTTTTGCTATCGGTTTTTGAAGCATTGAATTTTAAAGTTAAAAATTTGGTGTCTTTGTTCCAAACGGCAGAAGTAGCACCTGCTTCTTTTGCGGCTTTTTCAATATGGCTTTTGCACATGCCACAGTTGCCATATACTTTTACGGTTTCTTGTTTGGCTTGTGCCATTGTAACTAGTGATGTGAAAATAAAGGCTATTGTTAAAATGATGTTTTGCGTTTTCATTGTATAAATTTTGTTTTTCACCATTTAAGCATATAAACACATTGGTTTACGATGCGATAACTACAAGGTGAGAAATGATGATTAAAAATTTGTCAGTTGCAGTGTGCGACGCAACGATGTAAAATAGAATTACTACTGTTGGTTACAAAAAAATTACCAACACAAAAAAGAGGGTATTAAATACGGAAAACGCAATTGAGAACATAAATTGGTTGGGAAGAAATAATTGGCGGTGAATGATTGTTGAATGCCAATTTAGTATTGATGCTGGCAACAGTTGTGTTGCTAATTGTGTAAAAAGCTGGGATAATGTGGAAAGGACTTGCAACAGAAAAATCGGCATAAGTGGCTTGGTGATTATCGGATAATTTTATGAATTTGCTTTCGATTTTGCAACAACTTTTAGTTTCTTTAGTGCTACAGCAACACGTTTTGGAAGGGACAATTTCGATATTTACTTTACTTATGTTACCCATGCAATAGCGAACGCTTACCACAAAACCACTGCTAATGCAGAAGTAAATAATGGATAATATTGCTACTAAAGTGCGTTTCATAAATTGTTAGACGAAGCTAGATGAAATTAATTACAAGAAGTAGAAAGAAAAGTTTAGTAACCGAATTTTAACTAAACAGAATGATGGCAGGCTTAGTTGATAAAATTCCACCAAATGCCTAGCCTTGTCCAAAGCCCAACGCTAGGGTATTGTTGGGCATTGAAATTATACTTATCGAAACTGCCCGTTTTGGTATTGATGGTATTTAAATTCTCAACTCGAACAAAGGCTTTAAAGCTTTTAATACGAAAGTTAAAGAATAGGTTTATATCGGGCAAGTTGCTGGTAATAAAGCTGCTTTGGTTAAAAAACTGACCTGTAAAAGGTGAATAATTATCGGCTTTATAATTTGTGTAATATCTAAATTCTATACCTGTAGATAAAAATAAATTGGTGTAAAAATTACCTTCAAACGCAATACGGTTGCGGGTTAGCAAAAAAGGTACATTTACTGGGGCATTGCCAGTTACTTGTTGAATATGTACCTCGGAATAAAAATTAAGATGTTTAGATAGCTTGAACATTTTTTCGCTGCCAATATGTAGCACGTTAAATAAAGTTGGGTATTGATTGACCGTAAAAAAGCTATCGCTGTAAGCATAATTGTTTACCAAATAATAATCGCCAATTAATTTAAGAGCCAATTTAGGGTTCTCGTAAATACCAAATGAATGGGTAATATTTTCTTTTTTAAATGGTTGATGCGATGTTACAGGAAAGCTGGTTAACGCATCGTAAATAAAAGATGGTGTTCGGTTGGTATTTTGAAACCCAAGTTGCAATGTGCCAATTTTTTTGCTCAGCTGTCTTTTTAGGCTAATGTAAGCCGTATAATCTCCAGCGTTTAAACCACTTAAATACAAGCTTCCTGTGGCTTCAATATCGTACACATTATTTCGGCTACGGTTTCTGTATTCACCCAATAAATAAAAATTATAAAAGTTTTTCTTAGTAATGGTATCGTTACCTATAAACTTTAAATTTTGTAGTCCGATACCAACTTTTGCATATTGAGCTTGATTGTTTTTATCAGGAAAAGTAATGAGGCTAAACTCATTTTTTATATTGGTCCATTTATCCTTAAAAGTTAATGTATCAGGGAAACTTGCATTTACTTGTGCTCGCAATTTTGTGTAGTTGAAATAGTTTCTGTACAGCGAATCAAACGCAAAAACATCCTTATAGACATATTCGTTGCTACTTATTTGCAACGTATGTTGAATACGAAAACGGGGATAAAATATTTGATACGTTATTGAATCGGTTACTAATGAATCTCGCTGACCGAAATCGTACTGATGGCGGTATAAAAAAATACTTTCTTTATACGTATTACCAGTGTTTACAGTTGTGTTAAATGGGTTTCGTGAGGCTTGTGTAGCAAACCCCAAACGTGTTGGCACTTCATAAGGATCACCTAATGACAAGCGTTGTAATTTATTAACCGTATCTAACCCACCATTTTCAGATACTGCATGCTTGTTTGATAGCAACACAAAAAAAGCCTCATAGCGTTTATTATCACTTTGATAATGCGATGTAAATCGCAAATTGTTATGACTAGCATTTTGCAACCGATACAAACCTGGTGCATTGCTAAATCGGTATTCAAAAGAGAAATTAAATTTACTTTTTTTATTTTGGGTATGAATGAAACTAATTAGCTGCTCAGCCTTACTACCTAATAAATATCCTAGTTCGGTATATGGTCTTGTGGTTTGATAAAACTTAGTATTTTCTATGGTAAATTTATAGGTATCAAATTGATGAAATCCAGCATCCCAACCAGGTTTCAACAAAGGATTAAATAATAATGATTTTGAGGCAGATCCCAAATTACTGATAGAAGTATTGGTAAAAGGAACATGAAAACGAGAATAAAAATCATTTACAGATGAATCGATACTCCGTGTTCGGGTAGAGTCGTAATAGCGGTAATAAATTGTAATAGAATCTGCAAACCTATCACGATGTTGTAAGGAATCGCCACCTTTTGCTTTTTTTGGTAATGGCCTACCTTGGCTATCATATTGCTGAGCATTTGGATCTACACCATTACTATATTGTGTTGTCAATGGTCTGTTAGGCTGAATGGTTTGTGCTTGCACCAATTGAACAGAAGCCAAAAAAACCAGTGCCAATATCAGTCGAAATCCTTTCAATAACATGCTGCAAAGTAAATGGAATGTTGGTAAAAGAAAGGTTAATGACCGAGTTAGAAATTATGAGTTAGGAATGGGGATGGTATATAGGCAACAGTCTTTACTGGAGCGAAGAACTAATATAAACTTCCATTTACTTTCACCATTTACCATTAACCACTTACAATTGTTGCACCAATTCTTTAAACAACAAGGTTAGCTTAGGTTCTGCGTTGTTTGCAGCTTCTAAAACTTCTTGGTGCGTAATGGTATTTTCTTCTTCTCTAATACCCAAATCGGTAATAACACTCATGGCAAAAACCTGCATTCCACAGTGTATGGCCACAATGGTTTCTTGCACAGTGCTCATACCAACTGCATCGCCACCAATAGCTTTAATTAATTTATATTCTGCTCTCGTTTCAAATGTTGGCCCAGTTACGCCTGTATAAACACCCTGATGAACATGAATATTATTTACCTTGGCAATTGCCAACACTTTATTTATTAAAATTTTACTGTAAGGTTCGCTCATATCAGGAAAACGCGGCCCTAGTTCTTCTACGTTTGGCCCAAGCAAAGGGTTTGTTGTAAAAAAGCTGATATGATCGTTGATAATCATCAAATCACCAACGTTAAAAACTGGGTTTACACCACCTGCTGCATTTGATAGCAATAAAGTTTCGATGCCCAATAACTTCATTACCTGAACAGGATACGCTACTTGTTGCGGATTATAGCCTTCGTAAAAATGAAAACGCCCACTCATTACCAAAACCTTTTTACCACTTAGTTCGCCAAACATTAGTTTACCACTATGGCCTTGCACCGTACTTACCGGGAAATGTGGAATATCGCTATAAGCAATCTCTTTGTCAGCCTTAATTTCAGCTGAAAAGTTGCCTAAGCCGCTACCAAGTATAATACCAATTTTAGCTTCGCCTGTAAACTGAGATTTTATATAAGTAACCGTTTCGTGTAATTGTTGTAAAAGAAGACCCATAGTTATAGTTTAGTTAACAAATATAAATGACTGATTAAATTTTATTGGGGATTAAATGATCTTATTGACAAAAAGATTGAGGTCTTTTATGATTAAGCAACTGATTTAATGCAAAAAAAGGCCGTGATTAATCACGGCCTTAATAGAAAAGGTATTAAAAGTATTACTACTATGCGATACGCTTAACGTTAACGGCGTTCAAACCTTTACGGCCTTCTTGCACGTCAAATTGTACTTTGTCATTTGCTTCGATTTGGTCAACCAAACCGTTTGCATGTACAAAAGTTTCTTTGTTTGAATCATCATGTTTGATGAAACCAAATCCTTTTTCTTCGTTGAAGAACTTTACAGTTCCTGTGATTTTTGTGTCCATTGTGTAAAATTTGTGAATTGTTATTAAGTTGCAAACATAAGATGTAATACCTGTTCAGCCAACTAAAATTTTAAAGTAGCCTTACACACTAAGAATTTTAACACTAAATAATACCCAATTTATCCAGTACAACTTTTGCCATTTTAAAAAATGCTTCGTGGCTGTAACCGGCAATGTGTGGCGTAACTATTACGTTCGTTTGTGCCAATAACCATTGCAATTGCTCGTTCTCTTTTTCGTTGTACGATGAAAGCTTTTCGTTCTCTAAAACATCTAAAGCCGCAGCTTTTATTTTACCACTTTTTAGAGCAGTAATCAAAGCCTCAGTATCGGTTACTTTACCACGGCAGGCCGTTAAAAAATATGGCTTCTTTTTAAATGAATTGAAGAAAGTATTATTGGCTATATGGTGTGTTTCTGAGGTTAAAGGCAAGTGCATACTTACCACATCTGCTTGTTCAAAAATCTGCTCTAAACCAGCTTGTTTAACATAACTGTTATCAAAGCCAGTTTTATATTTATCATTCGCTAAAACAGTTACTTCAAACGGGGCTAACAGTTTTGCAAATTGGCTGCCTGTATTGCCAAATCCAATAATACCAACGGTTCTGTTCAATAATTCATCGGCTCGGTTTTCATCCCTTATCCAAAACCCTTGTTTTACTTCGCTATAACTGCTACTAATTTTATTCATTAAATTTAATAAAAAACCCAGGTTATGTTCAGCTACTGCGTTTCGGTTTCCTTCGGGACTGCTAACACAGGTAATACCTTTTGCTTCGGCATAAGGCACATCTATTAATTCCATACCACTACCCAATCTGCCAATCCATTTTAGGTTGGGGGCTTTATCAAGCATTGGTGCATCAATTTGTAATCTGGTAGTGATAATTAACCCTGTCATATCACCAATCAATTCGCCTAATTCAGCATACGTAATGGTTGGTAAATACGTTACTTCATAGCCATTTTTCTCTAGCGTTTCTTGTAAGTATGGATGTACTTTTGCTGTAATAATTGCTTTCATAATCTATGATTTGTAATTTCTAATTTATGATTGGGAATGATTGGAATGAACTGAATGATTTTTAATAACTATCTTATTTTTTGTTTACCAACTGTATTGATGCTATGATGCTTTTGTTGCGTCGCACACTTGTACGTTCTGTTCGCTTTGCAGCATACTGGTAGCATAAAAAATCTATTCTAATCCATTAAATCCGTGTCATCCGTGTTGCTATCTATCTTCACACCTGTGTTCATTTTAAAGGTCAAGGCTGCAAATTTTTCAATACTTATTTGTTCGGCACGTTGGTTAAAAAAAGTATCCTTTAAAACCTCGGCATCAAACAAGCCTTTTACTGCATTGCGTAACATTTTGCGCCGTTGATTAAATGCCATTTTAACCAACTGTTTAAATTCTTTTTGGCTTTTTACAATCAGCGTTTCTGATTTACGCGTAAGCCTAATTACACCACTCATTACTTTTGGTGGCGGGTTAAAACTTTCTGGCGGCACATCAAATAAATACTCAACATTATAAAAAGCCTGTATTAAAATGCTGATGATGCCATACACTTTACTACCTTCTTTTGCAGCTACACGTTGGGCAACTTCTTTTTGGAACATACCAATTACTACTGGCACTTGGTCTTTCCAATCGAGAACTTTAAACAAAATTTGAGAGGAGATATTGTAGGGAAAGTTACCAATAACGGTGAAGGATTCATCGAAAGGAGCGGCAATATTCAAAAAGTCGTCGTTAATGATTTTGCCTTGAATAGCAGGGTAAGTTTTGTTTAGGTAAACTACTTTTTCATCATCTAATTCAACGGCTTTAAAATTGATGTTTTGCAGTGGCAGTATATATTTGGTTAAAGCGCCTGCACCTGGTCCAACTTCTACTAAATTAGTAAAGGGATGTTGTTGCAAGGCAGCAATAATTTGTTTACAAATATTTTCATCTTTTAAAAAATGTTGCCCCAGCGATTTTTTTAGTATGTACTGCATTGTAGCAAAAATAGGTGCTTAAATGATTGCTGATTTTGGATGTTTGATTTATAATGATATCTGCACGTTGTTAGTGTTTGTAAATTGAAAACTAGCGCCGACTAAAGTTTTAAGCGATGCAGGGTGCGACGCTTCTGAAGCCAAATTGAAAGATGAAGCTGGCATCATACATCTTTTTACTATGCGAGCCCATTTACAAGCAACTCCAATCCACTCACCTTTCTTCCTTACATTTACATCTCAATTTTTTGTGTATGAACAACGATTTGCAGAAGCCAATTATTGGATTTACCTGTGGCGATTTAAACGGTATAGGCATTGAACTAATTATTAAAGCACTGAGTGATGTTCGCATTATGGACATATGCACTCCTCTGGTATTTGCCAGCAGCAAAAGCATTAATTTTTATAGAAAAAGCTTACCCGAAATTAACTTTAGCTACAATAATACCAAAGAGCTTAACAAACTAAGTTTTAAGCAACCGAACGTTTTTAACTGTTGGGAAGAAGAAGTGGCAATCACGCCCGGACAGTTGAATGATATTGGGGGTAAATATGCCTTACTATCTTTAGAGCAAGCCGTGAAATCGTTAAAAGACGGGCAAATACATGCGTTGGTAACTGCGCCTATTCACAAAAAAAATATACAATCAGAAGCATTTAAACATAGTGGCCACACGCCTTATTTAAAAGAAATATTTGGGGTTAATGACGTATTGATGTTTATGGTAGCAGATAATATGAAAGTTGGTTTAGTTACAGAACATGTACCAGTTTTAGAGATTGCAAAAAATATAACACGAGAAGCCATTTTAAGTAAGTTAAAGTTGATGAACAACAGCTTATTGAAAGATTTTGGTATTGAAAAACCTAAAATTGCCGTGCTTGGTTTAAACCCACACGCCGGTGATGAAGGATTGATTGGCAATGAAGAAGAAACGATTATAAAGTTTGCCATTAAAGATGCTAAACATAGTATGATGGCTTTTGGACCTTACAGTGCAGATGCTTTTTTTGCAAGAGGATTACACGAAAAATTTGATGGGGTTTTAGCAATGTACCACGACCAAGGTTTGATACCTTTTAAATCATTGGCTTATGGTGAAGGTGTAAATTTTACAGCAGGTTTAACTGGTGTGCGTACAAGTCCTGACCATGGAACTGCTTTTGATATTGCAGGAAAAGATAAGGCAGATCCAAGTTCGTTTTTGGCTGCAACCTTTGAAGCCATTGACATTTATCGCCGCAGAAATGGTTATGCCGAAGCAAGGCAAAATCCTTTGAAGAAAATAAGTGCCAGGTTTTTTGCCAATAGTGTAGATGAGAAATTGGAAGAAACAGAGGCGTAAATTTTGTAAATAATGATAACAATTAGTAACGATATTTTAGAAGTTACAATAGCTGCAAAAGGTGCAGAGCTGCAAAGCATTTACAGCAAGCAAACAGATTTAAATTACATGTGGGATGCAGGTATTGCCTGGCCTAAGAAGAGCCCTGTGTTGTTTCCTATCGTTGGTGGATTAAAAAATAATAGCTACTCGTTTGGTAGCAATATGTACAAATTAAGCCGTCATGGTTTTGCAAGAGAGATGGTTTTTGAAACAGAAAATGAATCTGCTACAAGTGTTGGTTTTTTTATCCAATCTACCGAAGAAACATTGAAAGTTTATCCTTTTAAGTTTAAGTTTTCAGTAAAATACGCAATCAGTAATAATCAATTAACCGTTACCTATTTAGTTGAAAATAAAGGTGAAGAAAAGCTGTACTTTTCAGTAGGTGCTCACCCTGCTTTTAAAGTACCATTCCACAATACTGATAATTTTAGCCATTATTATTTACAGTTTGATACTACTGAAAATGCTGGTGTTTATCCATTATCAACAGAAGGGTTACCTGAGCTGCAAGCTTTGCCACTATTGAATAATACTAACCAACTACCACTTACAAAAGCGTTGTTTTACAAGGATGCGTTGGTATTTAAAGAACTAAAATCAACAGCAATTTCTATCTTAAACAATAACAATAAAAATGGATTAACCGTTAGTTATAACGGCTTCCCTTTCATGGGTATTTGGAGTTTTAAAGATGCTGATTTTGTTTGCATTGAACCTTGGTGTGGTATTGCAGACAGCATAAACACAACTGGTAAATTAGAAGAAAAGGAAGGCATCAATGTTATTGACAAGAGCGAATTTTTTGAAAGAAGCTGGCGGGTTGAAGTATTTTAAAAGTAATAGAATATTTAAATAAAAAAGCGAAGCTTAATGCTTCGCTTTTTTATTTAAAAGATGATGATAGTCTTAAGCTTTCATCATCTTTTGTAATTTTTTAGTAAGCAAAAATAATATTAACGATGCTATGCCTGCCATTACTACAAATAGCATAAAGAAGTCGTACAGGTTATTCATTTGATAAATACCAAGAAAGGAAGTTGGTGTTTTATCTGGATATAAACTACTTAGAACACCTGCAAATTTATTTGCAAATGCATTGGCTGTAAACCATACTGCCATTAACATTGAGGCAAATTTTAATGGCGCTAATTGATTTACTAAGGACATGCCAATTGGCGACAAACATAACTCACCACAAGTGTGCAAAGCATACATACCAGTTAACCAAATCATACTTACTTTAATGCCTGGTGCCAAGTTGTTTACCCCAAAAGCTATCCACAAATAGCCCAATGCCAGTAAAAATAAACCCAATGCCATTTTGGTTGGCGATGATGGCTCTTTTTTACCCATTTTTAACCAAAGCCACGCAAATAGTGGCGCAAATGCTACCACAAAAACTGAGTTTAGCGATGAGAAAAAACTTGCTGGTACGGTATATGAGCCCAAGCTTCTATTAGTTTGTTCGTCTGCAAAAAAGGTTAATGAAGCGCCTGCTTGTTCAAATGCACTCCAAAAGAAAATCACAAAAAAGGATACGATAAAAATGACCGATACTTTTGTTTTATCAATTCTTGACAAACCCTTATCATCAAAAATGATAAAAGCAATCAGCAAAATACATGCAATTAGTAGATAGAAAAGGTAATTGAAAACTTTAGCATCAATATATATCAATGCGATTGTGATCATTGATAAAATTAGTAACCCAACAAAAACAATTACAGGATTAGTTGCATTTTTTGGAGCCGTTTTTGGAACCAACCCTAATACTTGATTATTTGGTCCTGTAACATATTTGTGATGAAATGCCAACTGCACTACAACACTTAATAACATACCAATACCACCTGCTAAAAAAGACCATTTAAAATCTGCAGGATTACCAGTATCGCCAACTAAGCCGCAAATAAATGGACCTAAAGCACCACCAACATTTATACCCATGTAAAAAATGGTATAAGCCGCATCCTTTCTATTGTCTTTATCTGGGTACAATTGCCCAACCAATGACGAGATATTTGGTTTAAAAAAACCATTGCCAGCAATCATTAAACCCAAGCCAGTAAAGAAAAGTATTGATGATAATTGTGGTGCACTCTTGTAAAAGCTACTACAAAAAAACAATACAAATTCTCCTAACGCCATCACCAAACCGCCCGTAATAATAGAGCGATGATTACCCCAATATCTATCGGCAATATAACCACCAAGCAAAGGCGTTAAATAAATAAGACCCGTATAACTACCGTATAAATTAGATGCAAAAGCTTTATCAAACAACAAGGCTTTGGTCATAAATAAAACTAAAATGGCACGCATACCATAGTAGTTAAAACGCTCCCACATTTCTGTAGCAAACAAAACATATAAACCTTTGGGGTGTCCTTTTTTCACAACAGAATCGTTCATAAATCTTTTTTAAGTTAGTTAGAAATTACTGCCTCAAAATAGCAATTAATTCCAAACAAAATCCTAACAACAAATCTTCTTCTCAAAAGCTACAACTACTTTCGCACCCAATTAACCCACTAACATGAATATTTTAATACTTGGCAATGGCGGCCGTGAACATGCGTTAGCTTGGAAAATTTTTCAAAGCCACCATTGCGATAAACTATTTATTGCCCCTGGTAATGCTGGCACACAACAATTTGGCACCAATGTAAGCCTTGCTATTACTGACTTTAAATCCATCAAGACATTTTGCGTTGATAATAAAATTGACGTGTTAGTAGTTGGCCCAGAAGAACCTTTGGTAAAAGGCATTTACGATTTTATGGAAGCTGCAAAGGATGTTTGGAAAGGTTTTGTAGTTGGTCCATCTGCAGCTGCTGCACAGTTAGAGGGTAGCAAAGCTTTTTCAAAAAAATTTATGCAGAGGCATAATATTCCTACGGCAGCTTATGCAGAATTTACCCAAACAAATTTCGAAGAAGGTAAAAAATATATTACAAATCATGCTTTGCCAATTGTGCTTAAAGCAGATGGCTTGGCAGCAGGAAAAGGTGTGGTAATTAGTACTACCCATAATGATGCTTTGGAAGCCTTTGAAAACATGATTATTAACCAGCAATTTGGTGAAGCAAGTAGCAAAGTTGTGATAGAGGAATTCTTAAATGGTATTGAGGTAAGTGTGTTTGTTTTAACCAATGGAATCGACTATCAAATTATTGGCCATGCAAAAGATTATAAGCGAATTGGCGTAGGTGATTCGGGGCTAAATACTGGTGGCATGGGCTGTGTAACCCCAATACCTTTTATGGATGATTTATTTATGCAAAAAGTAGAAGTAACAATTATTCTACCAACCGTGAAAGGCTTGCAAACAGAGGGTTTGGTGTATAATGGCTTTATATTTTTCGGCCTAATGAACTGTGATGGTGTGCCAAAAGTAATTGAGTATAATTGTCGTATGGGTGACCCTGAAACTGAAGTTGTATTACCACGTTTGGAGACTGATTTATTGAGCCTTTTTGCAGCTATGGATAATGGTACTTTAGCCGATGCAAACATCAATTTTGATGACCACTTTTTTGCTACGGTAATGGCTGTAAGTGGTGGTTATCCTGGTGAGTATAAAACCAATGTACCAATTAGCGGATTAGACGATTTACAGTTAGAAAATGGCAGTATGGTTTTCCATGCAGGTACCAAAGAAACAGAAGTTGGTGTGGTTACAAATGGAGGAAGGGTTTTGGCAGTAACAGCCATTGGTAATAGCATAAAAGAAGCAGTTGAAAAATCAAAAAAGGTATTAGCGCAAATTAGTTTTGAAGGCATGAATTTTAGGCATGATATTGGCTTTGAATTTTAGAGTTTTGGGAAAGTCAGAAAGTCGGGAAGTCGGAGAGTTCAAAGCTAAAAACTCTTTCTAGTAAACTTTCTAACTGACTCTCGGACTTACTGACTATTCTGACTTTTTCGACCAGTTTTAAAAGCTTGTTGCTAATATTACACAGCTTGTTGATAATCGCTTCTTGTTTACGTTGTTAATTTCAGTTAATTCTACCACATTTGCAGCTATCGTTAAACAAACTTTACTAAAATATATTTTATATAATGGGATTATTTAATTTTTTCACTCAGGAGATAGCAATTGACCTTGGTACAGCTAATACGCTAATTATCCACAACGATGAAATTGTGGTGAACGAGCCTTCAATTATTGCACTAAACAGAAACAATCCAAAAGAGGTATTGGCAGTTGGTAAAAGAGCCTTGCTGATGCACGAAAAAACCCACGAAAGTATCCGCACGGTTAGGCCTTTAAAAGATGGGGTAATTGCAGATTTTAATGCTGCCGAACTAATGATACGTGAGTTGATAAAATTGGTATACCCCAAAAAACCATTGTTTCCGCCAAGTTGGAGGATGTTGATTTGTATCCCCTCAAGCATTACCGAAGTTGAAAAACGTGCCGTAAGAGATAGTGCTGAACAGGCTGGTGCCAAAGAAGTGTATATGATTCACGAACCGATGGCTGCGGCTCTGGGTATTGGTATTGATGTGGAAGAACCCGTTGGCAACATGATTATTGATATTGGAGGCGGTACAACTGGTATTACTGTAATTGCTTTGGCTGGTATAGTTTGCGACCAGAGTATTCGTATTGCTGGTGATGAATTTACGGCTGATATTATGGAGGCATTACGCCGTTATCATAGTTTATTAATTGGTGAACGTACTGCTGAACAAATTAAGATATTGATTGGTGCTGCCATGAAAGATTTGGATAATCCTCCAGATGATTTGCCAGTAAATGGTAGAGATTTGGTAACGGGTATTCCTAAACAAATTATGGTGAGCTATCAAGAAATTGCTGAGGCTTTAGATAAAAGTATCTTTAAAATTGAAGAGGCTATTTTAAAAGCCTTGGAAACTACACCACCAGAATTAGCATCTGATATTTACAAGCGTGGTTTATACCTAACCGGTGGTGGATCGCTATTGCGTGGTTTGGACAAGCGTTTAAGTGCCAAAATAAAACTTCCTGTACACATTGCTGACGACCCGTTGAAAAGCGTAGTACGTGGTACAGGTTTGGCATTAAAAAACTACCAACGTTTTCCTTTTATAATGAAGTAGTGAATGGTGAGAGGTGAATAGTGAAGTTTTAAGGCTATTACCATTGACTATTGACTATTTACTATTGACTTTTTTTAGTGAAAAATATCTTCATCTTAATCCGTAATTCTTTCACATTTATCTGCTTCATAGGGTTGCAGATTTTTTGTGTGGTGATGTTGATGAAGAGTAGTAAAACTCACGACGCCTTCTTCTCAGAAAATATAAGCGAGGCTACTGGTAAACTTAACAAGCAGTATAATGGCGTGTACAGCTACTTTAGTTTACGAGAAGTGAATAGGCAATTGGCTAATGAAAATGCAATGCTTAGAAACAAGCTAAAAACAAATTTTATAGCCCCAGATAGTTCTCGTAAACAAGTAATTGATACCACAGTAAAGGATACGCTAAACCGATATAGAAAGTTTATTTTTTTACCTGCAGAAGCTGTTGCAAATACAGTTACACTAGAAAATAATTTCCTCACTTTAGAGCGAGGTGCGTTGCAAGGGGTTAAAAAAGATATGAGCGTTATTGGGCCACAAGGCGTTGTAGGAACCGTGGTTGATGTAAGCGAAAACTATTGCCGTGTAATGAGCATCCTTAACCGCAAAAGCAGCGTTAGTGCCATGTTGAAGAAGGATAATATTGCGGGCAGTATTGATTGGGATGGGAAAGACCCATCGTATGTAACACTAAAAAATATCTCAAAAAGTGCTAAAGTTATGAAGGGTGATAGTGTGGTTACAAGCAATTATTCTGCTAAATTTCCATCACATATTATGATTGGCACGGTAGCAGCTATTTCATCAGATCCATCGAGTAATTATTACACCATTAAAGTAAAAACAGCTACCAATTTTTATAGTATTGGTTTTGTAGATTTAGTATTAAACGTTCGCTTTACGGAACAAGCCGCACTTGAAAATAAACTAAAAATAAATGAGTAGTTTATTAAAAAATATATTGCGTTTTGTGCTGTTTTTGCTCGTGCAGATTTATGTTTTAAATCGTGTACCTCCGTTGCACCAATTTGTAGTGCCTTATTTATACTTTCTGTTCATTTTATGGCTACCATTTAATATCAATAGGTTCTTATTATTGGCAACAGGTTTTGCCTTTGGGTTAACGCTTGATTATTTTACAGGTACTATGGGCCTACACGCAGCACCTTGTGCATTAATTGCCTACCTACGACCATTTATTTTAAACCTTTTAATACCACAAGAAACCATTGAACAGAGCTATATTGAGCCAAGTATTAAAAGTATGGGTTTTGCCCCGTATGCCTTGTATGTAGTGCTTTTCACAGTTATGCACCATACTTATTTGGTGCTGATAGAGTGGCTAAATTTTGGCGATATACTTTATTTTTTTGGCAAAGTACTTGGCACTACTGCTATAAGTTTACTATTGATATTTATTACAGAAATGTTATTGTTCAGGAAAGGAAAATACCGCACAAATACATAAATCATTGTAATAATTAAAAAACAATTCCACTAATTACACCAATATGATTAGTCCGTTTTTAAATTCTAACATCCGCATAACTACCAATTTCAATATTCTTAAATTGTCAAATTAGTACATCTTCAAATCGCTTACTTTTAGCATCTCACATTAACAAGTTATGTCGGTATTTAATCAAAGTCGCAGTAGTGTTATACAAATCATTTTTGGGGTTGTTTTCTTAGTTATCATCGGTCAGTTGGTCAATCTACAAGTCTTCTCAAAAAAATATAAAATAATGGCAGATAACAATGCTATTTACCGCAAGATTATATATCCAGATAGGGGCATCATTTACGATAGAAAAAAGCGTGGTATTTTAGAAAATAATATTACCTACGATTTAGTGGTTACACCTAGTGAAAGTAAGGCAACAGATACCCCAAGTCTTTGCAACTTATTGGGTATTGATACCGCCATTTATCGTAAGCGTATGCGGGACATTATTTTTAAAAATGGCAGCGTTAGACCAAGTGTTTTTGAAGGCTTGTTAACCCCAGAAATGTATGCCAAGTTGAACGAGAATATGTACAAATTTCCAGGCTTTGTTTTAAACGATAGATCGGTAAGAAGCTACCCTTACAATACAGCCGCAAACCTGCTTGGTTATACATCTGAAGTAGATACGAGCTTTTTACGTAAACATAGAGACGAAGGCTATGAAAGTGGCGACTACATTGGCCTTACGGGTCTTGAACGCACTTACGAAAAAGTATTGATGGGCAACCGTGGGGTCAAACGATTGATACGTGATAACAAAGGTCGTTTACAAGGGTCGTTTGAAAATGGTGAGTTTGATACAATAGCAATTGCAGGTAAAAATTTGCACTCGAGCATTGATGTAGAATTGCAACAATTAGGCGAAAAATTAATGACTAATAAAGTGGGTAGCATAGTAGCAATTGACCCTAGAACGGGTGGTATTTTATGCATGATTTCTGCCCCAACTTATAACCCAAATTATTTAACGGGTAACCAACGTAAAAAGCATATTAATGAGATGTTGCTTGACCCTCGTTTACCTTTTAACAATAGGGCTTTAGGTACCAAATATTCACCCGGCTCAACCTTTAAAACGGTGGTAGGTATTGTAGGGCTTACCGAGGGGGTAATTGATGAAAAATTCAGCATTAATTGTAGTGGTGCTTTTTATGGTTGTGGCACTGGCAAACCTAAGTGTTTAGATAAAGGAACTTTCAACTTGGTTAGTGCCATTGCACATAGCGATAACACGTATTTTGCCACAGTTTATAAACGCATTTTAGACCAACAAAAATATGGGGGTGCCGATAGCGCCTTAAAAGTGTTTAATGAGTACGCTTACAGTTTTGGTCTTGGGCATCCGTTGGGTGTGGATTTGCCTTCGGAGAAAAGAGGCAACATTCCTGTCTCATCTTACTACCAAAAAATATTTGGTAAAAAATGGTTTTCTTGCAATGTTATTTCCAATGCTATTGGTCAAGGTGAGGTACAAACAACCTTGGTACAGTTGGCAAACGTAATGGCAACAATTGCTAATAAAGGCTGGTACTACACACCACATTTAATCGACTCAATAGAAGGTGGCGATAATTATAGTTTGCTAGACACTTTTAAAATAAAACACCACACAGCAAGTAATATCCCCGATAGTATTTTTGATGCGGTGCAAGATGGTATGCAAGGTGTGATGGAATATGGCACTGGTGCAGCGGCAAAAGTGCCTGGTGTAATTGTATGTGGCAAAACAGGTACGGTACAAAACTCTGCCAAGATTGATGGCGTAATGAAGCCTCAAAAAGACCATGCTTTTTTTGGTGGTTTTGCACCACGTAACAACCCTCGTATTGCCATTGCAGTAATGTGTGAAAATGCAGGTTTCGGTGCACAGTCATCTGCACCAATTGCTAGCTTAATGATTGAAAAATATTTGAATGATTCCATAGCTGGTAAGGAACGTCAAGACAAAGTTGAAGCACTGGTAAAAACCAATTTAATACCTGCTAGAATGAAGGCAGAATTAGCAAAAATGGATTCCGTAAAACAAGCACATGAAGCTGAATTATTAATCCTTCAAAAAGAAAAGGAACCAGCCGATTCAATCAACGATGATGAATTTACAGATACACTTAACAATAATATGCCAAAGCCAATAAAACCAAAGCCTGCAAAGGATAGTAGCAAAAAAACTTTAACCGCAAATGCTGCTATTTTAAATGACGAACGTAAAAATTATTCAAAGAAAAATACAAAGGCATAACCCTTATGGCTAAGAAGTATAACACAGAAGTTTCCAAGGGTGTAGATTGGGTAATTGTTTGGCTGTATGCCTTGTTGGTTGGCATTGGTATACTCTGCATTTTTATGGTTGAGTATAAGCCTGGAGTAAACGTATTGCAATCATTTATTAGTGGTAAAGCCAACTATAGTAAACAGTTTATTTTCTTTGGTTTTTGTTTGGTTATCGCCACCTTTACTTTACTGGCTGATAGTAAATTATTCACCGCATTTGCCAACTTATTTTATGCCTTTGGTATCCTGCTAATGCTAGCCACATTTGTAATTGGTAAAAACATCAACGGCTCTAAAAGCTGGATACCTTTAGGTGGCGGCTTTAACTTACAACCAGCCGAATTATGCAAAATTTTTGCTGCTTTGGCTCTTGCTAAATTCCTCTCACGGCAAGAGACGGATTTCACCAAAATAAAATCGCAGCTAATTGGTGCTGCCATTGCTTTAACGCCGGCTATACTTTCAATTGGGCAAAATGAAACTGGTTTGGCATTAGTTTATTTTTCATTTTTTATTGTAATGTATCGTGAAGGTTTACCACCAGCGTTGTTGATTATCGGCTTCTCATTTGGCGTGTTGGTAGTGGCAACTTTATTGCTCAATCCAAACGTATTGGCGTTGTCATTAACAGCTATCGCTGCACTAATTATTTATTTCATGAGGTGGCAAATAAAACGCAACAAAACCCTATTGGTACTAATTGTATCTGTATGGATTATTTGTGTGGGTGTTCAGCGTTTTGCCGTGCCTTATATTTTTAATAATGTGTTTCAATGTTACCAAAGCACTCGTATTTATAGTATGGTGGGTAAAGAGTACGATTGCAGCCAAAACCGCAGTGCCAAAAAACGTATTAACGAGAAAGAAAAGGCAGCCAAAAAACCAGATGATTATAATGTTCGTCAAAGTAAAATTGCCATTGGGTCGGGCGGTTTATTTGGTAAAGGTTTTTTAAAAGGTACACAAACAAGGGGTAAATATGTACCCGAACAACATACCGATTTTATTTTTACTAGTCTCGGCGAAGCCTTTGGTCTAGCGGGTTGTGCCACTTTTTTAGGTATTTATCTGTTCCTGCTGTTCCGCATTATCCGCATTGCCGAAAGGCAACGCAGTACTTTTAGCAGGGTGTATGCTTACAGCGTTGCCAGTATCATCTTTTTCCATATTGCGGTAAATGTTTGTATGACTATTGGCCTCTTCCCTATCATTGGTATTCCACTGCCGTTAATGAGTTATGGCGGCTCGTCTTTACTCGGCTTTACGGTGCTTATTTTCATAATGCTACGGCTTGATGCTGATAGGCAAATGGTATTGCGGTAGATGGTTATAAATACTTTTTCAATATGCTTTCCTTCTGTTGGGGAATATTTGCCAAACCTGCTTCTAAATTGGCTATTTGTGTTTCAATAGCTGTGATTTGCACAACGATTTTTGTTGTGGTTCGAGAGAGGGAAGTGGGATTTTGGAAGTAGGATTAATACAATTTGGGGTTATTAAAATGTAATTGTACCCAAGTGGGTACCATATTTTTCTGAATATACTTCTACTTTATAGCCATCATAGTTATTACGTGTCCAAACAAGCTCAGTTATTTTGATGAAATATTGATACCAGCTTCTTTCACCCAGCTTTTTGAGATTGATTTTTTTACTACTAACGGCTTTTCTAATTTTATTTTCTAAGTCGTTCATCGTTAAAGGAATTTTTGGATAATTATTTTTCTTTGAGTTTCTATATCGTGTATAACGATAGATTTTGATTTTTCTTCCAATGCTTCAAGAGCATTGAAAAGCTCTTTCGGTTTATCAAATACTGGTATTTTTACTCTTTCAATATCGTTGCCATAAACATGTGGCTGTGCTTGCCCTCGCTGTAATTCATAAAACTGAGCTTGAATCACCTTTAAGATATAGTAAAGTAATTTAGTTGGTATGGTCTCTTCATTGAGAGATGTAATAGTGTTACAATCTGATGCGAAAATGGGTACATCAAAATAATTTAAAAAGCCTGCATAAGCACCAGATGCACTAACTGTAATAATATTACCTGCCCTATTAGATTTATTATGATAATACGCAGGGCTTTGACCACCTGCAATAACTGGAATATCCCCCTTGATTGTTTTAGCTTTTGTAATAGATTTACCTTTTTGAATTGTTGCTACAGAAACGAGTGTTTGCAATCTTTTCGTTTCCCAAATAGCATCATAGTTTACACTAGATTTACTTGTTTTTATTATTTTCTTATCAAAATCTGCATTTGCAAAATCAATTAGGTTTATCAAATCAAAATACTCAACATTCTCATTTAATGAAGGATGAATCGCTAAATTGTAATTTCCTTTAAAAGCCTCGTAGATATAGGTGCTTGCTTTTTGGGGGTTATTATAAACTTCACTATCAAACAATTTTGTACAATCGTCTATACTAATTTCGGAACCATCAATATTTTTCCCTTTTTTAATTGGATGAATACCTTCCTTTTTCTCTCTTTCACTAAACTCATAACCTAAAAATTCTTTTTCATCTGCTTTTTCGCCTGTTTTAACCAATACGATTCTCTGAGGCAAAACAATTATAAAATAATATAGTTTCTCTTGTTCTAGTTTTAATACGTTATCCAAAAACAAATCATTCGTATTAAGTAGTCTGTCATAATTAACTTATAAAATGCCCAAACATTTTAGTATATAAATTCAGTGTATTTGGTGATTTCTGCGGTCAGAATTAGTATAAGAT
>JAYVNQ010000303.1:0-2874 GCA_043758365.1 Chitinophagales bacterium | reverse complement strand
AAAAAACCTTCAAGGTCTATTGAAATTGCACCTATTGTTTAATAAAACTAGCCGTTTGTCCATTTGATAATCTTAGCAGGTATAACCCTTTTGAGAGCGTACTAATGCTAATTGTTTGCTGCATTTGACTAATAGTTCCTTGCTGTACCAGCCCACCTAAAACATTGTATATATTGTAACTAAAGGGTTTGGTAATAGCTTTTGCTACATCTATTACAATAGTAGTACCTACTGTTGGGTTAGGATAAATAGATAAAGTTTTACCAGCCTCTAGCAACTGGCAATTAACTACATTACTATAATTGCTTTTACCATCTTTATCCACTTGTTGCAGGCGGTAATAATTTGTGCCAGTAGTAGGTGTAGTATGCACAAAACGATAGTTACCATTGCCAGCATTTATCTTACCAATATTTGCCCAATTGCTGCCGTTAGTGCTATGCTGCACAATAAAATAGGCATTGTTTACCTCAGTAGCAGTTTGCCAGTTAAGTAACACAGTACTGCCTTGTTTGGTAGCAGTAAAGCTGGTATAGGTTACTGGTAAAGAAAAATTAGAAGGACAAACTAGAGCTGTAGGAATATATTTTTCTATGGTTGTACCGTCGCCTAATTGTCCACCACCATTGGGGCCCCAACCCCAAAAACTACCATCAATTTTGGTTGCTAAAGTAAAACCAACAGCAGAAGCCTTTAACCAGTTTGTGGCAGTACCTATTTGCACTGGGATACTTTTACTGTAAGTAGTGCCATCACCCAACTGCCCATATTCATTAATTCCCCAACCCCATAAACTACCATCGGTTTTAGTAGCTATGGTGTAATAGAGTCCAGCACCTGCTGACTGCCAGTTGGTGGCTACACCTATTTGCATAGGGCTATAGTTACGAAAGTTATTGCCATCGCCTATTTGACCATAATAACCAGTTCCCCAAGCCCACAAAGTACCGTCGGTTTTTATGGCAATGGTATGGTCATCTCCTATTGATATCGTTTTCCAATTTCTATCAACACCTATTTGAATCGGGATTTTTGAATTTGTTCCGATTGTTCCATTGCCAAATTGCCCTGAACTATTATAGCCCCAAGCCCATAAAGTACCATCGGTTTTAATAGCAATTGATATTTGATTACCTGCAACTACTATAAGCCAGTTTGTATCTGTGCCTATTTGCACAGGGCTAATTTTAAAGGTAGTAGTTCCATCGCCTAACTCCCCATATTGATTAAAGCCCCACGCCCACAAAGTACCATCGGTTTTAGTTGCTATGGTATGACTTCCACCAGCAGATATTGTTTGCCAATTAGTAGCTTTGTTTGCTAAAACGGGAACTGTTTTATCTGTCCTTGAGCTGTCGCCTAATTGCCCATTATAATTATAACCCCAACTCCACATGGTACTATCTGTTCTGGTAGCAATTTTAAAACTACCACCAGCCGCTACTGTTTTCCAGTTGGTGGCTGTACCTATTCTTACTGGGCTCGTTACAGCTTTTCTGCTTGTAGTACCGTCACCAATTTGACCATATTCATTACCTCCCCAAGTCCATAAACTACCGTCGAGGGCAATACCAACCGAACCAGATATTACTTTCCAACAGGGTTCTACACGCACAATAGTACCATAAGGACAAGCTATATTTGTAGGGCTGGTTCTATTAGTGTTAGTACCATCACCCAATTCTCCAACACCATTATATCCCCAACTCCAGAAACTGCCATCCGTTTTAGTGGCAATAGTGTGTGAGTCTCCTGCGGTTACAGAAAGCCAATTTGCAGCACTACCTATTTGTATAGGATAATTTCGTTGTTCAGTACTAAAATCGCCAAGCTCCGAATAAATATTACGACCCCAAGCCCATAATGTGCCGTCAGTTTTTATAGCAATTGTATGAACATCGCCTGCGGCTATTGTTAACCAATTGGCATCTCTTCCTATTTGTGCTGGGCTATTTTTGCTAGCATTAATCCCGCTTGTTCCATCCCCTAATTGTCCATAAACATTATTCCCCCATCCCCACAATGTACCATTGGTTTTAGTGGCAATACTATGGTCGTTACCTACTGTAAGCATCTGCCAGTTTGTGGCGTTGCCTATTTGAATCGGACTAGTTCTTTGGGTATTTGTACCATCACCTAATTGACCACTATTATTACTGCCCCAAGCCCAAAGCGTACTATCGGTTTTAGTGGCAATAGTATGACTTCCGCCTGATGCTATTGTAAGCCAATTAGTAGCGGTACCAATCTGCAGAGGACTACTTCGTTGTGTTATTGTTCCATCGCCTAATTGCCCATTGCTATTCAATCCCCAAGTCCATAGCGTACCATCGGTTTTGGTAGCAACAGTATGATAACGACCAGCTGATACTTTAAGCCAGTTTGTAGCAGTGCCTATTTGCACAAAGTTTAGCCTTTGAATTGTTGTTCCATCGCCTAATTGCCCATTGCTATTCAATCCACAAGCCCATAGAGTACCATCGGTCTTGATTGCAATGGTATAATCACCACCTATTACTACTGTAAGCCAATTGTTAGCAGAGCCTACTTTTAAAGGGCTATTTCTATTGGTTGTTGTGCCATCTCCCAATTGTCCGTTAGCATTTAATCCCCAAGCCCATAAAGTACCATCTTGTGCTATGGCAGCTGAATGAGTAGCAGAAGAACCTTTGGCTAATATTTTCCAGCAGCCTTGTGCTTGTAATGGTTGGTGTAGTAAAATAAATGTGAAACAAATAATGGCTCCTTTAAAGGCGGTTTTTAGTGATTGCATTTTTTAATTTTAGTGGGTTATTCTCTAATAGTGCCGGAAAAATAAAACATTATTAGATATATTAAATATTTCTTGTAATCTATTGAAAGTTTTTTATGTAC
>JAYVNQ010000302.1:0-2879 GCA_043758365.1 Chitinophagales bacterium | reverse complement strand
GTGGGGAGTATCGGTATCTCAAAAATATTGGTGCAGATTTAGTTGGTATGAGTACTGTACCAGAGGTAATTGTGGCCAATCATATAGGCTTGGCTTGTGCTGCCATTAGTGTAATTACAGATGAGTGTAACCCAGATGATTTGCAACCTGTAAATATTGCAGAAATTATTGCCGTTGCTGGTAAAGCCGATGATACATTGAGTAAAATTTTTGAGTTGGTTGTAAAAGGTTTGTAACTTTTTATTTTTAATGTATTTTCACGCAGATATGGTAACCGAAATCAACCAATTATTTCAATTAGCTGCAGACTATGTACAGTTTACCAACGAACCGATTTTTTTAACGGGTAAAGCTGGTACAGGTAAAACCACTTTTTTAAAATATATTAAAAAAAATAGTGGTAAGCAATGTGCTGTGGTTGCACCAACTGGTGTAGCGGCCATTAATGCTGGTGGTACAACCATTCATTCGTTTTTTCAGTTACCATTTACGCCGTTTGTACCAGGCCCAATGCGTGGTAATTTCAACCTGAATTTTGATGCAAAACCACAGCAACAAAGAGAGACTGTGGTTGATAAACACCACCTACTTGGACGCATAAAAATTAACCGTGAAAAACGAGATATTATACGCCAATTAGAGTTGCTGATTATAGATGAAATTAGTATGGTGCGTTGCGATACATTGGATGCAATTGATACCGTAATGAAGCATATTCGTGGGCGGCAATACGATGCGTTTGGTGGCGTACAAATTTTGTTAATTGGCGATATGCACCAACTGCCGCCCGTAATTCCTAATGAGGAATGGACGATGCTAAACCAGTTTTACAATAGTCCTTATTTTTTTAGCAGCCGTGTGACCGAACAGCAACCACCAGTATATATTGAATTAGAAAAAATTTACCGCCAAAGCGACCCATTATTTATAGATGTGTTGAATAAAGTTCGCAATCATCGTATGGATGCTGAAGCGATGGAAGTATTGCACACACGCTACAATCCCACATTTAAAACTGCTGATAACGATGGTTATATTACTCTAACAACACATAATAAAAAAGCAGTTGATATTAACCAAGTTGGCTTGCAAAATGTACCTAATAAGTTAATGACTTTTAAAGCAACTATTGAAAATGATTTTAGTGATAAATCGTTTCCAGCCGAAGAGAATTTACAACTAAAAATTGGTGCCCAAGTAATGTTTATCAAAAATGATAAAGAGAAAGTTCGCCGATATTTTAATGGTAAAATTGGGGTGATTGAAAAGATAGATGATGAAGCCATTTATGTACAGTGCAAAAATGAATTGGAACCGATAAAAGTGATGAAAGAAAAGTGGGAAAATATCCGCTACACGCTTAATCAAACTAGTCAACAAATTGAGGAAGAAGTAATTGGCACATTTACACAATATCCTTTGCGTTTGGCTTGGGCAATTACCATTCATAAAAGCCAAGGGTTAACGTTTGAAAAAGCTGTAATTGATGCTGGGTCTGCATTTGCACCTGGTCAAGTGTATGTGGCTTTAAGTAGATGCACCTGTTTAGATGGCTTGGTGTTGCAGAGTCTTATTACCAAAAATAGTCTGTTTACGGATGAACGGATACTTAATTTTAGCAATACAAAAAGTAATGCCGCAGCATTGCAAAACAATTTATTATTAAGCAAACAACTGTACCAAGAAAAGACTATTTCTGAGCTATTTAATTTTGATAAAGCAGTCAGTCATATTGAAGATATTTTAAAGTTGCTTGAAGAGCACGGCGGATCGTTTAACGAGGATGCAATGCCTTGGATTACAGAAATTGCCGTAAGATTAAAAAGCTTACAAAAAGTTGCTAATAGCTTTCAGGTGCAATTAAACAAATTGTTTTTGGGTAATGATACATTGGCTATAAACGAACGGGTTATTAAAGCAACTGATTATTTTTTAGAGCATTTGCATTACTTGGTGCAAACTATTCCACAATCGACAACAGTTACAGACAGTCGCAATTATGCACAAGAATATTATGCCAATTTAAAAACTCTTTTTGCAGAAGTTTATACCAAGTTTCAACTGATAACAACTTGCAACGAAGGCTTTAATATGCAAGCTTATCAACAGCAAAAAATTACTTTACAAATACCACCACTAAACATCAATGCTTATGCTGGTGCGGAGTATAAAAAGGTTGGTAGTCCGCACCCAATTTTGTACAAACAATTACGCGATTTACGAGATGAAATATGTACCGAAGAAAATATGCCCATTTACTATGTGGCCAGCAGTGCTACACTTGAAGAATTGGCTAAATATTTGCCACAAGATGAAAAAGATTTAAAACAAATTACAGGTTTTGGTGAAGCTAAAATTGAAAAGTTTGGGCAAAAATTTCTAAGCATTATTTCTGCGTATGCAAGAGCAAAAAAATTACCATCGCTCGTAAATCAAAAAACTAAAAAAGAGAAGAAAGAAAAGGTGATCGATATAACCAAAGAAAGCACCAGCACACAAACATTTAACCTTTACAAACAAGGCTTCACAGTTGCTGAAATTGCAGCACAACGCAATTTAGCCCCAAGCACTATTGACAGCCATTTAGCACAATTGGTTACAGTTAATGAGGTAAATGTTTTTAAGCTTGTTGATGCCAAAAAAATTAACGCTATTTTAGATGCTATTGAAGCCAATAAATCTGATGTGGTTAGTGGTTTAAAAATACAATTAGGTGACAATTTTTCATTTTCTGAACTGCGGTATGGTATTAATTATTGGAAATATTTGCAGAAAACGAAAGCTGATTAAACAGATGGTAAACTTATGATTATTGCAATAAATACAATTGGCTTTCAAACTCAAATAGCTGATTTTGACTTTTGTTTTTTTGAGGAATT
>JAYVNQ010000301.1:0-2885 GCA_043758365.1 Chitinophagales bacterium | reverse complement strand
GCAAAAGTGCTGCTTTAAACGAAGGTTTTAAAGCCGTAAAAGGTGAAGTGGTAATTACTATGGATGCTGATATGCAGGATAGTCCTGATGAAATTCCAGAACTACGTCGCATGATAATTGAGGATAAATACGATATAGTAAGTGGCTGGAAGCAGAAACGTTTTGATAATACCTTCACTAAAAATTTACCTTCTAAGTTATTTAACGCTGCTGCAAGAAATAGTTCAGGTATTTATCTGCACGATTTTAATTGTGGACTAAAAGCCTACCGTAAAAAAGTAGTAAAAAGCATTGAGGTTTTTGGTGAAATGCACCGCTATATTCCTGTATTGGCAAAATGGGCAGGGTTTAAAAAAATTGGCGAAAAAGTAGTAGAACACAGAGCAAGAAAATATGGTATTACCAAGTTTGGTTGGGAGCGTTTTATTAATGGTTTTCTCGATTTAATGACCATCACTTTCCTTAATAAATTTGGTAAACGTCCCATGCACTTTTTTGGTTTGTACGGCACCTTAGCATTTTTATTTGGCTTTGCAACCAGTTTATATTTAATAGTTTCAAAGTTGATTGACAAAGAGTTTTCATTAACCAATCGCCCTTTTTTCTACATCGCATTAACTTTTATGATTATAGGTGTGCAGTTGTTTGTAACGGGTTTTATTGCAGAGTTAGTAACCCGTAATGCCGCCGAAAGAAATGTATATTTAATTGAAGAAAAGCTGGGAATAGTTGATTGATTGAAACGCTGATGACACGGATTTTGGCTGATTAGAAGCAGATTTTCTCATGCCTCAAACTACCAATATTTATTACTAATGTTACTATATCAGGAAATAACGGATAAAATCTTAAAGTCATTTTATAATGTTTATAATACATTGGGAGTTGGTTTTCTAGAAAAAGTGTACGAAAATTCTTTATTGATTGAGTTAAATGAAAATGGGTTATTTACACAACAGCAATTACCAATTCCAGTTTATTATCACGAAAAACAAGTAGGCAATTATTTTGCAGATATATTAGTAAACAATAAAATAATTATTGAGTTAAAAGCTTGTGAATCTATTACCCAAGAGCATGAAGCACAACTACTTAACTATCTAAAAGCTACAAATTTTGAAGTTGGCTTATTATTAAATTTTGGCACGAAACCCGAGTTTAAAAGAAAAGTGTTTAGCAATTTTAATAAATAAATCAGTTTAAATCAGTACTAATCAGCGTCATCAGCGTTCCTATCAAAATGCAAAAAGTAATCATTATTGGCCCAGCACACCCATTGCGTGGCGGTTTGGCATCGTTTGACGAGCGTTTGGCAAGGCAGTTTCAAAATCAAGGTTTTGATACAAGCATCTATACATTTTCTTTACAATATCCTAATTTCTTGTTTCCTGGTACTACGCAATATTCATCTGAGCCAGCTCCCACAGATATTAAAATCAAGGTCTGCATCAACTCAATCAATCCAATAAATTGGTTGAAAATTGGTAGTGAATTAAAGCATTTAAAACCTGACATTATTGTTGTTCGTTATTGGTTGCCAATAATGGGACCTTGTTTGGGAACAATTTTGCGGTTGGTAAAACGTAATCAATTTACAAAAATAATTTGTATTGCAGACAATGTTATTCCGCACGAAAAACGCTTTGGCGACAAGCCATTTACCCAATACTTTTTTAGGCTAATTGATGCGTTTGTAACCATGAGCGAAAAAGTATTACTTGACTTGAAAACCTTTACCAGTAAGCCTTCTCAACAAATTGTACATCCTTTATATGATAATTTTGGCGAAGCTATTGATAAAAAAGAGGCAAGACGAAAACTAGGTTTAAATGAACATGAAAACATCATTCTATTCTTTGGTTTTATACGCAACTACAAAGGCTTGGATATTTTGCTACGGGCAATGAAAATTTTAAAATCTTCAACTCCCAACTCCCAACTCTTAACTACTAAATTGCTTATTGCCGGCGAATTTTATGAAGATAGAAAACAATACGATAATTTGATTGCTGAGTTAGGTATTGCAGACCAATTAATATTGCGAACAGATTTTATAAATGACAGTGAAGTGCGGTTTTATTTAAGTGCTGCTGACTTTGTTATTCAGCCTTATCGAAATGCCACGCAAAGTGGCGTTACACCTCTAGCCTATCATTTTGAAAAACCAATGTTAGTAACCAATGTGGGCGGTTTGCCAAGCCTTGTACCAGATGGAAAAGTTGGATTAATTGCAGAACCAGAACCACAATCAATTGCAGACAAAATTCAAGAATTGTATACGTTAGGAGAAGACTATTTTTTACCGCACCTTCGCAGCGAGAAGCAAAAATATAGTTGGCAAATTTTGGCCAATACAATTGTTAAACTTGCAGAAAAATAGGGATACTGATGATACTGATTCATACGAATTAAGCAGATTTTTTCAATGATAAAAATCAATTTAATCTCGAAAATCATAGTTCAGACAAAAATTAAATAATGATATATCGCAGTAAAGCACCGTTACGTATAGGTTTGGCAGGTGGTGGCACCGATGTTAGTCCATATAGCGATGAGTTTGGTGGAGCTATTTTAAACGCAACTTTATCGTTATATGCGCATGCGTCTATTGAACCAATCGAGGGTGATAATATCATTATCCAAGCACTTGATAGAAAAGAAGAACAACGCTTTGAATGGTCGAATGCATTACCTATTAACGGCCAATTAGATTTATTGAAAGGCGTATATAATCGCATTCAAAAAGATTATGGTTTGCCACTTACTAGTTTTAAACTAAGCACTTTTGTAGATGCCCCTGCTGGTAGTGGTTTGGGTACTTCAAGCACATTAGTGGTAGCAATTATTGGTGCTTTTGTAGAAATGCTAAAACTACCTTTGGGTGA
>JAYVNQ010000300.1:0-2885 GCA_043758365.1 Chitinophagales bacterium | reverse complement strand
CCAGAATGACCATAGTTGCTGAGGCTAACGATAGCTCGCATATTTATATACCAAGCACTGTTAGTAAGCAAAGTGGCGAAGCCGATTTTATTGTGTTTAAGCAGTATGGTACAGAGTTAGAAACCGAAGCGAAAAAAAGTAATTTCGACCTTACAGTTGACCTTGATATAACTGCAAATACCAAGGTTGACATTGATGTGATTGTAGATGAATTAACCGGTGATGTTGTTCAGGCAAGAGGCAATGGCAGGCTACGTATTTTGGCTGGTACAACAGTACCACTAACTATGAAAGGCCGCTACAATATTGACTTTGGGCGTTATGATTTTAATTTTCAATCCTTTATTCGCAAGCCATTTGATATGTTAGATGCGGATAATTATATTGAATGGAACGGCGATCCATACAATGCCGATGTACATATAGATGCAGTGTATAAAGCAGAGCGTGTAAGCGTTTCCGACTTGCTCTCAAACCAGCAGGTAACCAACGTTAGTAGCAGTACAAAATCTTACCGTGGCGATGTTTATGTAATAGCCCATTTAAAAGATAAACTTACTAAACCAACCATTACATTCAGCTTAGATTTTCCATCAAACAGCCCCATCAAAAGCGATAGTTATTTTAGCGAATTTATTACCAGGGTAGAGTCTAATCAAAGCGAAATGCTATCGCAGGTAACGTCTTTAATTGTGTTCGGCTCGTTTGCTCCTTATGGCCAGGGTTTATTGGCTGGGGGAAGCGGTACTATCAATAATTTCGGCGTAAATACTTTGTCGCAAGCCATTAGTAAACAGCTTAATAAAGTGGTGTCGAATCTGGTCTACAAAATCACTAAAGATAAAAGTATTAAGGTAGATGTTGGTACGTCACTTTACAGCAGTAGCAGCTTGGTTACGTCTTCCACAGGTGGTATTTCCCAGGGTAATAACGGGTTAGATAGAAGCAATTTTAATTTTAAATTTGGCAAGAGTTTTTTTAACGAGAGGCTTATTTTTACTGCTGGTGCAGATTTAGATTTCAACGTTGGAGCCACTTCCGCCTTGGTAAATGGTAACCTGCAATTTTTGCCCGATGTAAATGTTGAGTGGTTACTTTCTAACGACAAACAACTCAGGTTAATATTTTTTGTGAAAAATAATTTAGATGCTACTGGAGGTATTTTAGGCCGCCGAAACAGGCAAGGAGCCAGCATATCTTACAAGCACGATTTTGATAAATTATTTGCTAAAAAAGAGGAAGTTGTTTTGCCGCCTAAACTATTGCTGATAAAGGATAGCATCCCCAACTAATTTTGATTTTTAGCATTTTGCCTTCTTCCCCTTTTACCCAAAATTTTCTAAATCTTCTTGTGAATAATTTTTTTAATAAGCAACCTTCACTCTAAAAAAGGCGCTTTAAAATATTTTTTTTCACACCTCGCTTCCCTCGCTTTCCAATTTCGATATGATGTTTTCTAATGTCCTAATATGCTGTTTAAATTTGTAAAGTATCTAAAAAAATATTTCTTTTTTGTCACCAGCTTTTGTTTTTCAATTTGGCATCGTTGCGCCGCACACTGCATCGGTTTGTTTATTAATTTAGCTTTTATAAAGCGTGTATGTCATTCCCGAATCTCACAGTTTGCATTCTTATAAATCTGCATAGTCACATATTTACCTACCCATTAACCAAGCTTTCAAATCTTCAAACTCAGCATTCATTATAATGCTTTGTTTTTGTTGGTTTAATAAGTGCTTTACTTGCTCGGGATAAGCCGGTGCAATGCCAGTTGCAGCTTCCACAGTATCCGGGAATTTAATGGGGTGGGCAGTTTCCAAAATCATGCCTTTTTGCGAAGAGTGTTCCTGTAAATATTGCTCCAAAGCATGGTAGGCAACTGCACCATGAGGGTCTAGTGTGTAGTTGAATTTTTGATAAACATCTTTAATAGTTTTGGCAGTAATTGCATCGCTAACACTCACGCTACTAAACACATTTTTCAACTCGCCATATTGCTGATGGAACATTTCTAAAATACGAATAAAATTACTGGGGTTACCAACATCCATCGCATTTGAAATGGTTGCTACGGATGGTTTTGGTTCGTAAACTTGTGTTGTCATATAATTCGGCACCACATCATTGGCGTTGCAGGCTGCAATAAAATGTTGTACTGGCAAGCCAGATATATGTGCCAATACACCTGCACAAATATTTCCGAAATTACCACTTGGTACACAGAAAACTGGAGCTTGTTCCTGCCGCCATTGCTGGTATGCAAAAAAATAATATAACTGTTGTGGTAGCCATCTTGCAACGTTGATTGAATTGGCAGAAGTCAACGATAATTTATTGTTCAATTGCGCATCGGCAAATACTTGTTTTACCATGGCCTGACAATCATCGAACGTGCCGTTTACTTCAATGGCTTTAATGTTTTTACCCAACGTAGTCAATTGCAATTCTTGAATATTACTTACCTTGCCCGAAGGGTAAAGTATCACCACATCAATGCCATCAACTCCTAAAAATCCATTGGCAACAGCTCCGCCAGTATCGCCTGAAGTAGCTACCAACACGGTTGTGTGGTGATAAGCGTTGCGATTGAAATAGCCCAAACAACGGCTCATGAACCTTGCGCCCACATCTTTAAATGCCAAAGTTGGTCCATGAAATAATTCTAATGAAGCAATGTTCTCGGAAATATCTATAAGAGGGAAATCGAAGTTGATGGTTTGGTTAACAATGTATTGCAACACATCATCGGGCAAGCTATCACCAACGTATGGTTTCATTACAGTAAAGCCAATTTCTTCCTTGGTGTACTGCTTAATATTTTTTATAAAATCGGCTGGTAGCGTAGGGATACTTTCTGGAAAATACAATCCTTTGTCTGGTGCCTG
>JAYVNQ010000299.1:0-2890 GCA_043758365.1 Chitinophagales bacterium | reverse complement strand
TCTCCAGCAGAGCTTGCTTCCTCTTTTAGCTGATAAAGGCAATTAAAGTGTTTTAATCTAAAATATCACCAACTATTTTTCAGTACATTACCTTATTTTACCACATAGATACATACCCACATAGCGTTTGTAGTAAGAAGCGTTCGTTTCTATAACCTATGTGTCTAGTGTGCCTATGTCGTAATTTTCTCTACTATTTCGCCACCTCTATCTTCACTTTTTTATTCTTTATCCTCTCATCTCTAATTAGCTGCAAAGCTGCACCCACCTTGGTTTTGCGTACTGCCACGAAACTAAAAAAGTCTTTCACTTCTATCAATCCAATATCGTCTTTTTTCAACTCGCCTTTGTTGCCTAAAAAGCCTACAATATCTATTTTGTTCACTTTGTCTTTTTTCCCTGCGGCAATAAAAAGTGTAGTCCATTTTGGTTTTTCGGGTAATGGACTGTAGTCTGGCACAATCAATTCCTCAATATTCGGGTCAATAAAATCGGGTAAAGTTTCGCTAGCAGAAAGTAGTAAAATAGCTGTACCACTTGCTTCCATACGGGCAGTTCTGCCATTGCGATGCACAAAAATATCTTCCGAACCAGGCAAATGGTAATGGATGATATAACGTATGCCAGGAATATCTAAACCACGGGCAGCCAAATCGGTAGTTACCAGCACATTTGTGCTACCATTTCTAAATTTACACAAAGCACTATCACGCTCTTGTTGCTCTAAAGCACCATGATAAAACTCGTTGGTAACACCTTTTTTTGCCAGTAAATCGCTTGTGCGGTTAACTGATTCCCGATGGTTACAAAATACAATGGTAGAGCGGTTGCCTAAGTAGCAAATCAACTTAAATAGCGTTTCAATTTTATCTTTATCTGCAGCATTTACTTTTTGTACCACCAATTTGTTAGAAGTATCTTTTTCTAGGGGCAAAAAGTTCAGCCGCTCTGCATTTTTCAAACCTAAAAAATCTGGAATTAGAACAGCTTCGGTAGCAGAAGTAAGGATGCGTTTTTTTATAGATGGCAAGCTGCCAATAATAAAAGATACTTCATCTTGAAAGCCAAGTTCTAACGATTTATCAAATTCGTCCAAAACCAATGTGGTAATAGTATCTATAGTAATGTTGCCTCTACGAATATGGTCAGATAATCTACCAGGAGTTCCAACTACCAATGCTGGCGGTTCAATTAAGTTATTCTCTTCAGTTTCACGTTTGTGGCCGCCATAACAACTGGTTATTTTTAAGCCTGTACCCATCTGCTTAAATACGTCTTCTATTTGCTGTGCCAACTCTCTTGAAGGTACAATTATTAAGGCTTGTGTGTTTTTATTAGCTGGATCTAATAATGGCAAAATAGGTAGCATAAATGCTAGCGTTTTACCAGACCCTGTGGCAGACAATAACACAGTATTATCATGCTGCTTATTGGCAGTTAGCGATGCTTCTTGCATCTCGTTTAAGGCATCTATTTTTAAATTAGATAAGATGTTTTCGATGGAATAATTTGTGTTTTGCATTTGCGCAAATCTACGAAAGTTTAAATGGGTATTATTGATGGGGGATAATGAGGTTGACAAGACACTCCGTAATTCGTTAATCGGGATAACTTGGTGTTCCAATCGTTTCTACGGAACAATACTCTTTGATTTATAATGAATTAATAGCCAAGTAATTGTAAATGTTGGAATGATGTCTGTACCAGGCAATAACTCTTCAATAAAATTGATGCTACCGCCAATAATGCCACGCATACCCCTAAAAGCAATAAAATAAATAATGGCCGAAATAGGTGCAAATGCAATATCAAAACTTTCGCCCAAAACTGGTAATATATAAGTGGCACAACCTAAAAGGTCCATCACAATACAAAATAAAAGCGGTGGTCTACGTTGCATACAATAAAACATTATTTGCCACGCTATTTGCAAATACCAAGCCTACTTTTTCAACAATACTTAATGCACCCGATGGGCATTTTTTTACACTAGCAACAATCTCGTCTGACGAAGCATTTTCCATTTGCATCCATGGTTACGTTTGTGGCTAAAATACACTGTGTAGATTTTTTACACAAATACCAGAATGTTGGCACAATGCAGATTGCCAGAGAATGGTTATATAGCCATAGGAATATTCTTTTTTAACGCTTTGGGTGCTATAAATTAAGTAGTTGTGCGTATGATGATTTTGCTTTCTAGTATTTTAGATACGGGGCATTTACCAGCAATCACCAACAGCCTTTCACGTTGTTCATCAGTAATGTTCATGGCAAAAGTAATATCTCGTTTAATGTTGGTAATGAGCTCAGGGTCTTTTTGGTGAGCCCTATTTAGCTGTACCGATATTTCAGGAATATCCCAACCTTTTCTATCAATGTACATCCGCAAAGTAGATAGTGTGCAACTAGCCAAAGCCGCCATTAATCTCTGTGGGTTCATCCATAATTAGCGTTCCATTACGCCAAATAATTTTACACCAATATTTTGTAACGCCAATTTGCTCAACAATATTGTTTGCAGATAGATCATCCATATAAATCCAGTATTTGGTATAAAGTTACCAGTAAATCTTAAAAATAAAAAAACCGCAGTAGCTATTACCGCGGTTAATGAAAAGTTGTACGTCAAATGGATTTTACTGATACTTTAGGTTTTTCATAGAAAATAATTGGATGCTAATAACGGGTTTTTTACAGGATAACTTTTCATTTTTGGTTAGGATATAGATATTGGATAATGGCATTATTGTATTGTAAAGGTCTGGCGATTGAATATGCCAATTACTAGTAAGTAGTCTGTCATAATTATCTTATACTAATTCTGACCGCAGAAATCATCAAATACACTGAATTTATATACTAAAATGTTTGGGCATTTTATAAGTTA
>JAYVNQ010000298.1:0-2909 GCA_043758365.1 Chitinophagales bacterium | reverse complement strand
TCATCATGAATCAATAAAGCAGCAGCAACTAAAAAACCTGTGCGCTTGTTACCATCTACAAATGGATGATTCTTGACAATGCTTTCTAGTATGGCAGCGGCTTTCTGAAAAAGTGAAGTATATAACTCTTCGCCAGCGAAACTTGCATAAGGTCTTTCAATAGCACTTTCTAACGAACCTTCGTCTCTTACCCCTTTACTACCACCATATTGTTCAATTGAAATATTATGATAGAATAGCACTTCATTTTTATAAATCATTGTGCTAAACGTCTTAAAGTATTATCGTATCGGGCAACTACTTTTTCAAATATTTCTTCTGGGGTTAAACGCTGCTTTTCTCTTTTAAGTAATAACAGTACTTCTTCTAATAATTTTTCGTTATCAGTTGCTTCAAGTAATTGAACAACTTCCTTTTTTTTCATTTCTAATACGCTCATAACTCAACTTTTTAACCAAATTTAATAAATTTTATTGGTAGAGAGATAATTACGAACATAATCATCCACACCAGCTTCTAAAGTGTAGAATGGTTCTGTGTAGCCAACTTCGTGTAGTTTTTGCATATTGGCTTCGGTGAAATATTGGTACTTATCTCTAATATCAATTGGCATATCTACAAATTCAATATTTAGCTCTAAATTCAGCCCTTTAAAAGTTGCAGATGCCAAGGCATGAAAACTACGAGCAGTACCTGTGCCAAGGTTATAAAGACCAGAAATAAGTGGCGGTGTATCAATTGACAATTGACAATTGAAAATTGACGTTTCCATCATCCACAACATTACTTTCACTAAGTCCTTTACATACACAAAGTCACGCAATTGCTCTCCATCTTTATAATTAGGGTTGTGACTTTTAAATAATTTTACCAAGCCATTGGCTTTTATTTGATTAAACGAATGCCAAATAACACTTGCCATTCTGCCTTTATGATATTCATTAGGCCCGTAAATATTAAAGAACTTTAAACCAGCCCAAAAAGGTGGCTGCGTCGCAAACATGCCTTCTTGATGAGGGATTTCAGATTGTTTTATTGCCCATTTATCAAACTCATTTTTGCTGATGCCATAAGCATTTAATGGCTCAAGATTAAACGGAACTTCATGGTCGTCATTATAGCCAAACTCACCATTGCCATAGGTTGCAGCCGATGACGCATAGATTAATGGGATATTATTTTTGGTACAATATTGCCAAATATGTTGCGAATATTCTACGTTAAGTTCTTGGTGAACAGCATAATTAAATTCAGTAGTATCGGTTCTTGCACCAAGGTGAATAATGCAATCTATTTTAGGTTCATTTGTTGCCAACCACTCGAAAAAGCTTTGCCTTTCAATAGCTTCTGCAAACTGTTTATTTTCCCAATTTATACGTTTTGCTTCTACACCGAAATCATCAACCAAAATCAAATTCTCGTAGCCGTTTTCGTTTAAATACTGCACCATGCAAGAACCAATAAAACCAGCAGCACCAGTAACGACGATAGTTGATTTAAAATTTTTCATTTTGTGATATGTATTTAGAAATCAAAATCATCAGAAAAATCGTGTTGTATGTCTTCTAATTTTATTTTTTTTATTTCCGTTTTTAAATAATTAATATCTGAAAATTTATTGCTTTCGTGTTTTAATAGTTCAATTTCATTTTGCATTTCTATTGCCAACTGTATCAGCTTGGCGTGGATATACCCATCAGCTTGCTTGTTTTTTAAAAAGGTTAACCTTGAAGAGCTTATATAATAGTTTAGTTGTGCCAACTTATCTTTTATATCTATTTCTTGCTTTTTTAATATTTTAATATATTCACTAACAATGTTCTCATCTTTGGTTTCAATGCCAGCTTGCGAAGCATATTTTATATCTAACTCTAATAATTTATAAAAATTATTAGCATCATAAGCAGTTGTTATCTCTTTAAGCACACTATCCATCTCGGCTTTTTTAAGCTCGTCTTGTTCTGTATCTGGGTGAAATTTTTTTACCAAATTTAAATAAATACTTTTCCAAGATTTATTCATTTTATCGGCTGCTACTTTATCTTTTTCCGAACCGCTATTTGTTGTATGTTTATTTTTTCTATTAGTCGACGATGCATCTCTACTTTTAGCTTCCGACTGCTCAAATGCTGTTGTAAACCTGTCTTTTATTTTATCAAAGTCAAAACTATCAAGGTCAGAAAGATCAATATCAAAACCATATTGCTCTTTCATCATTATTTGCATTAAATCTTTACTAAAAGCTTGGTCTTGGCTTGACAATGCTTGAGTCTGTAGTTTTTGGTATTTTTCAACGATGGATGTCAACTCTGTATTATCAAATGTTCCTGAAAAATCTTCAATAGTACAAGAACATATATTAATAATAATCTGTATTAATTTTTGAGCATCTTTTTTAGAAAACTTATTGTTTTCATAAGCATTATCCAATATTGTAGCATAAGCCAACTTTATATCTACATATTGTTGCTGCAAATCTGCTAAGGCACCATCTTTTTGTGTGTTGTATTTTCTTATATTGCTTTCTAACAAAGTCAGTTGTTGACTTTTTGTTTCGATGCTTTTAACCAATTTATTGAATGCTATTTGTTGTTTGGTAAGCCCTTCTTCTTTTTTAATCAATAAAATCTCAGACATAAACAATTATTAGTTTTTGATAAAGTACTATGCTAAGTATTTTTCAATAGCTGTATCGTATTTTTCTTTCCAGTTGTTAATGCTGCCCCATGCACTACCATTTACCTCAATGCCACCATCTGTTACAACACCTAATTCTGTAATGGCAATATTGTTAAATGCAGCTTGCTCTTTTATTGTGGCAACTTGCGTAGGATTTGTACTTACAACAATTCTACCTTGTGCCTCACCCAACCAATACGCATCTGTTCTTATATCATTTTCTGTAGCAG
>JAYVNQ010000297.1:0-25421 GCA_043758365.1 Chitinophagales bacterium | reverse complement strand
GCAAGTGTACGGCAAACGTTCATAATCTCATCATCAAAAAATTGAGCCTCATCAATACCCACTACATCGGCATCATCTGCCAACAATAAAATGGTTTGCGAATTATCTATTGGCGTAGATTGGATAGTGTTAGAATCGTGACTCACCACATTATTTTCATCGTACCTAATATCGATGGCTGGTTTAAAAATTTCAACTTTTAAATTGGCAATTTTTACGCGTTTCAATCTACGTATCAATTCTTCAGTCTTGCCGCTAAACATACTACCACAAATCACTTCTATCCAGCCTCTTCTTTCGCCGCTTAAATTTGGTTCTATAAACATGTAAAATATATTATTGAAAAAAACGTTAGTAGTTTTAACGAAGCTTTTAACGCCAAAAATATTATATCTAATGGAAAGAGTAAATGTTCTTATTAACAGGTTAAAAGAGCAATTGGATGAACAAGTTGCAAAAGAGAATTTATTGATGACTGCACAAATGTTGGTTGCAGAATTACAACACCAACATCAGCCAACAATTAAAAGCAAAGTGGCTATCACTATGCCTTCTACCCAACAATATAGTTACCAAGAACTAGCTACTGAAGTAGTTTTAGAGCCTTTTGTTGAAAAAGTAAATCTTGCTGTGCCTGAACCAATGGAAACGGACAACTTTATTGCAGAGGAAGAAATTATTGGTAAAGAAGAAGATAAAGTATTTAAACAAACACATTTTTTTAGCGATGGCTTTATCGCAATACCAACATTACCTCAATGGGAAAAAAAGGAGTTGTTTGAGTTAAATGATACCATGGTTTTAGAAGCCGAAAACAATAACACAAGATGGAACGAAAATAAGGTAGAAGTAGCAGCAGTGTTAGAAAGGACGCCTATAAAAGATTTTAAAAAAGCAATCAATATTAACGACCGTTATTTGTTTATTAATGAGCTTTTTCGTGGCGATGAAGCCATGTACGAACGCAGTTTAAAAACAATTCAAGGCTTTAGTATTTTACCAGAAGCCACTTTTTGGATACAAAGAGAATTAAAACTAAAATTAGGTTGGAGCGAAGAAAGCCAAGCAGTAAAATTGTTTGATCAATTGGTTAATAGACGGTTTTCGTAGATAAAATCAATCACTTGTTTTGTAGCCCCAATCTTGCTTCTTACATAATTGCCAGCGTTATTGCTGGCTTTTTTATAGGCAATATCTTCTGATAGTAAATTGTCAAGTTGCTGCTCAAGTTCCAAGGCATTATCAACACTAAAAGCACCACCATTATCAAGTAGTTCTGTTGCCTCAATAAACTTTTCGTAAACAGGCCCAAAAACTACAGGTTTATTATAAACGGCAGCTTCCAAAACATTGTGCACACCATCATCACCAAAACCACCACCAACATAACAAATAGTGGCATAATGATATAGTTGGCTAAGTAAACCGATGTTATCAACAATAAGGATGTTGATTGTTGTTGGTTGCTGGTTGCCAGTTTCAAGTGCTGTGTTTTTTACTTTAGGTTCTGTGGTTTTATCTATTACCAATGACCTATGACCAATGGCCAACTTAGAAAACAGCACCACATTTTTATACAAGCCCACGCATTCATCAATCCTGCTTTGTTGCACATCGTGTGGAGCAATAATGAATTTTATTTCAGGATGATTTTTGGCATAATGCTGTAGCTCTTTATCATCTTCTAACCAGGTACTACCAGCAACAATTACTTTGCTATTGCCAATAAAATTTTCTATTGTAGCGATGGCAGAAAAGTTGTTGGCAATCGTTAAAACCCTATCAAAACGCGTATCGCCACTAATGCTTATATTTTCTTTAAAACCAATGGTAGCAAGTATTTTAGCTGATGCTTGGTTTTGAAGAAATAAGTGTGTGAAGCAACCCAACATTTCCCTGTAAAAACTACCATACCATTTAAAAAAAGCTTGGTCTGCCCTAAAAATTCCCGAAACCAGTAGTAATGGTATTTGCCTTTTTTTTGCTTCGGTTAAGTAATAAAACCAAAATTCATATTTCACAAATAATATCAACGACGGCTTAACAATATCAAAAAATTGAAAAGCATTTTTTTGCGAATCCATGGGTAAATAAAATACCCAATCTGCACCTGCATAATTTTTTCTTACTTCGTAGCCTGATGGTGAAAAAAAGGTTATTAAGACATTTAATTTTTCATTTCTCTTTTTTAGTTCTTCAATTATCGGTCGTCCCTGCTCAAACTCTCCTAATGACGAGCAATGCATCCAAATAACTTTTGAGTTATTGTCATTAAATGCAGTTGAGAGTTTTTCAAAAATATCATTTCTGCCAGCTACCCAAAAATTCGCTTTTTCATTTTTAAAACTTATCAATTTTGCAATGGCGGGGTAAATTTTAATAAATATGTTGTATAAAAATTTCAATCGCAATAAATTATTAACTACAAATAAACGCATTATAAGCCGATAAATCATATTGTAAACAGCCTTCATCTCTAAACCATTTTTCCTTAGATTTGCTCACCTAAAAAAATATATGACGCCAATCCAAATGGTAGATACTAAAAACCAGTATTTAAAAATAAAAACCGAGATTGATTTAGCCATTCACGATGTGTTGGATAGTGCAGCCTATATTGGTGGAAAAGCCGTAGCAACATTTACAAATTCTCTCAATAATTATATCGGCAGCAAGCACACAATACCTTGTGCCAACGGTACAGATGCCTTGCAAATAGCCATGATGGCATTGGGTTTGCAGCCTGGTGATGAAGTAATTACACCCTCGTTTACCTACATTGCTACTACCGAAGTGGTGGCCTTATTAAAATTAACTCCAGTTTTTGTTGAGGTAGATAAAACTACTTTTTGTATTGATCCAGAATCAGTACGTAAAATCATTACCCCAAAAACAAAAGCCATTGTGCCGGTTCATTTGTACGGCCATGCAGCACCAATGGAAGCTATTATGACAATAGCGAAAGAGCATAATTTATTTGTAATTGAAGACAATGCCCAAGCTATTGGCTGCAACTATACTTTTAGCGATGGTTCGATTAAAAAAACGGGTAGCATTGGGCATATTGGGTGCACCTCATTTTACCCAAGTAAAAACCTTGGTGCCTTTGGCGATGGTGGAGCAATTTTTACAAATGATGATGCTTTGGCTGATAAAATGAAGATGATTGCAAATCATGGGCAAAGTGTTCGTTATTACCACGATGTTGTAGGTTGTAATTCCCGATTAGATGCTATTCAAGCCGCCGTTTTAAACATTAAATTGGGTGAGTTAGATAATTATATTACTGCTCGCAATACTGCCGCAAGCTTTTACAGTAAAGCGTTTGCTGGTAATGATAAGATTAGTATACCAACAATTTCAACTTATTCAAATCACGTATTTCATCAATACACGTTGGTATTAAATGGCGTAAATAGGGATGGTTTAAATGCGTATCTGGCAGATAAAAAAATTCCATCAATGATTTACTACCCAGTACCAGGACACAAGCAAAAAATGTTCGCTTCATTCGGGTTACAAAACATGGATTTACCAATTACAGATTGGTTAACCGAACGAGTAATTTCGTTACCAATGCACACCGAGTTGGATAAAGAACAATTAGAATTTATAACAACCGAAGTATTAAATTATATCAACAATAATTAAAATTTATCAAATGAAAATTGCAGTTGTAGGCACAGGTTATGTGGGCTTAGTATCGGGTACTTGTTTTGCCGAAACAGGTAATAAAGTAACTTGTATTGACATTGATCAACGCAAAGTAACTAAGCTATCTAATGGTGAAATAACTATTTACGAGCCTGGCCTTGAGAAGATTTTTTTGCGTAATCTGCACGAAGGGCGTTTAAAATTTACAACCGATTTAGCCGAAGGTGTTAAAGATGCTGCTATTATATTTTTAGCATTGCCAACCCCGCCTGGTGCAGATGGCAGTGCCGATTTGAAATATGTTTTAGGCGTTGCCAACGATCTTGGTAAAATAATGACTGACTATAAAGTGATTGTTGATAAAAGTACCGTGCCTGTTGGTACTGCGGCCAAAGTTCATGCCGCAATTGCTGCTAACTATAAAGGTGAATTTGATGTAGTAAGTAACCCCGAATTTTTGCGTGAAGGTGTTGCTGTTGATGATTTTATGAAGCCTGACCGTGTAGTAGTTGGTGTTAATAGCGAACGTGCAAGAAAACTAATGAGCGACTTGTATGCACCGTATGTTCGTCAAGGTAATCCAGTAATTTTTATGGATGAAAAAAGTGCTGAGTTAACTAAATATGCTGCTAACTCTTTCCTAGCAACAAAAATTTCTTTTATGAACGAAATTGCCCAATTGTGTGAGCGTTTGGGTGCAGATGTTGATATGGTTCGCCGTGGTATTGGTAGTGATGATAGAATTGGTAGACGCTTTTTATTTCCAGGTATTGGTTATGGTGGTAGTTGCTTCCCCAAAGATGTTCAGGCATTAATTATGTCTGCCGAAGAAGTTGACTACAATTTTCAAATTTTAAAGGCGGTTGAAGAAGTAAATGAAGCCCAAAAATTACACCTTATTCCAAAAATAAAAGCCTACTTTAATAATGATTTGGTAGGTAAACATTTTGCATTATGGGGCTTAGCTTTTAAGCCCAATACAGATGATATTCGTGAAGCACCAGCCTTATATTTAATTGATGCCTTAACTGAAGCAGGTGCTAGAATTACAGCTTACGATCCTGAAGCAATGCCAAATGTAAAAGGTGTAATTGGCGATAAAATTACTTATGTTGATAACCATTATGCTGCTTTGGATAATGCAGACGCTTTAATTATTGCTACAGAGTGGGCTGAGTTTAGAACACCAGATTTTGAAGTAATTGAAGCCAAATTATCAAACAAAGCCGTATTTGATGGTCGTAATTTATTCGATAAAAACCAAATGAAAGAACTAGGTTATCATTACGAAAGTATTGGCAGACCTTGAACCCCCTACTCCTGAATGGGAGCAAGGAAAAATCAAATAATAAAATAACTAAAATGAGTAAAGAAAATATAGCAAACGTTGCCAATTCCCCTTCAGGCGTTAGGGGTAGAGTTTTAGTAACTGGTGCAGCAGGTTTTTTAGGATCTCATCTATGCGACCGTTTTATAAAAGAAGGCTATCATGTAATTGGCATGGATAACTTGATTACAGGTGATTTGGCAAACATTGAACACTTGTTTCCTTTGGCTGAATTTGAGTTTTATAACCATGATGTTTCTAAGTTCATTCATATACCTGGCCAGTTAGATTATATCATGCATTTTGCATCGCCTGCCAGCCCAATTGATTATTTAAAAATCCCGATTCAAACACTAAAAGTTGGGTCTTTGGGTACGCATAATTGTTTAGGTTTAGCGAAGGCAAAAGGTGCAAGAATTTTAATAGCATCAACCAGCGAAATTTATGGGGATCCATTGGTGCATCCACAAACAGAAGAATACTGGGGTAATGTAAACCCAATTGGCCCTCGTGGTGTTTATGATGAAGCTAAACGTTTTCAAGAAGCAATTACAATGGCTTACCACACGTTTCATGGGGTGGAAACTAGGATTGTCCGCATCTTTAATACTTATGGTCCTAAAATGCGTTTAAACGATGGTAGAGCTTTGCCCGCTTTTATTGGGCAAGCCTTACGTGGCGAGGATTTAACCGTTTTTGGTGACGGTAGTCAAACCCGTTCTTTTTGTTATGTTGATGATTTGGTAGAAGGTATTTATAGGTTGTTGCTAAGCGATTATGCAATGCCAGTCAACATCGGTAACCCCAACGAAATTTCGTTGCTTGATTTTGCTGAAGAAGTTTTAAAATTGACAGGTTCATCTGTAAAAATTTCTTACAAACCTTTGCCAAAAGATGATCCCAAACAACGCCAGCCAGATATTACAAAAGCAAGAGAAATTTTAGGTTGGGAACCAAAAGTAAATAGGGCAGAAGGCTTGAAAAAAACCTATGAATATTTTAAAAGTTTACCGCCATCTGAATGGCAAAAACTACCCAAAGAATTTATAAGCAATAAATAGTTATGCAAGTATCATCGCTAGTAAATAAACAGGAAAAAATTGCCGTTATTGGTCTAGGCTATGTAGGCTTACCAATTGCTTTGGCTTTTGCTAAAAAGCTTGCTGTTATTGGCTTTGATATTAATGCTGATAGGGTAGAGATGATGCAAAACTGTATTGATCCAAGTAATGAATTAACTAAAGAAGCGTTTGATAATTGTGATATTATTTTCACAAATTCGTTGGATGAATTGCGTAAAGCAAAGTTCTTTATTGTAGCTGTTCCAACCCCTGTTGATGACCATAATGTACCAGATTTAACTGCAGTAAAAAAAGCGTCGGAAACAGTTGGTAAAGTAATTAAGAAAGGTGATTATGTAGTATTTGAATCAACAGTTTACCCTGGTTGTACAGAGGAAGATTGTTTGCCAATTATCGAACAGTTAAGTGGCTTGAAACTCGGTATTGATTTTAAGTTGGGCTACTCGCCAGAACGCATTAATCCAGGCGATAAAGAACATACATTAGAAACGATTGTAAAAGTTGTGTCTGGTAGCGATGCTGAAGCATTAGAAGTAGTTGCTGGTGTGTACGAATTAGTTGTGAAAGCTGGTGTACACAAAGCTTCTACCATAAAAGTTGCAGAAGCAGCCAAAATTATTGAAAACACACAACGTGATTTAAACATTGCGTTAATGAACGAATTATCTATCATTTTTGATAAGATGAATATTAATACTTACGAGGTCTTAGAAGCTGCTGGCACCAAGTGGAATTTCTTAAAATTTCAGCCTGGTTTGGTTGGTGGCCACTGCATTGGTGTTGACCCCTATTACCTTACTTATAAAGCAGCTAAATTAGGGTATACATCAAGAATAATTACTGCTGGTAGGTTTATCAACGATAGTATGGGCAGCTACGTTGCTAAAAAAGTTTTACAACATATCATACTACATTCTGGCAACGTTAGGGCTGCTAAAGTATTGGTAATGGGTGCTACTTTTAAAGAAAATGTAACCGACATTCGCAATAGCAAAGTAGCCGATGTAGTAAAGGCTTTAAAGACTTATCATTTGAATGTTGATGTTACAGATGCGTATGCTGATAGCAAGGAATTGCACCACGAATACGGCTTTGCATTGACCGAAAATATTAGTAACGATTATGATGCCGTGATTGTAATTGTGCCACATAAACAATATAAAGATTTGGATGATGCCTACTTTGCTTCGATCACCAAGCCTGAGGCGCTAATTGCTGATTTAAAAGGTATTTACAGACATAAAATAACTACAAGAAATTATTGGAGTCTTTAGAATAGTTATGAGTTATAAATGATGAATTATGAGTTGATCTTTCATCAAATAACTTATCACTTACAACGTATCACTTACAACGTATTACTCATATGCGACCACTCATAGTCATCACAGGTAAAAATGGGCAACTTGGTTGGGAGTTGTCGAAACTGCAACACTTTTATGCTGATACCTACGAATTTGTAATTGTAGATAAATCTGAACTAGACTTGAGTAATCCTCAATCAATACCACATTTTTTTAAGCAATACCAACCAAAATATTTTATTAATTGCGGTGCTTATACAACAGTTGATAAAGCCGAAACAGATAAGGATTTGTGTTACAAAATAAATGCTGAAAGTGTGGGTGTTATTGCATCTGAATGTGCAGCTATTAACTGTAAACTCATTACCATTTCTACCGATTATGTGTTTGATGGCAATGGCACTTCGCCTTACTTACCAAACCAACCAAAAGACCCACTTAATTATTATGGTTATAGCAAAGCAGTAGGCGAAGATTTAGCACTTGCTAATAACCCAAAAACTATTGTTATCCGCACATCCTGGGTATATAGTGTTCACGGAGCCAACTTTGTAAAAACCATGATGCGGTTAATGAAGGATAGGGATAGCTTAAATGTTGTGTGCGATCAAGTAGGTTCGCCAACCTTTGCGGCCGACCTTGCAAATGCCATATTGCATATTGTTTTGGAACTAGAAAAAGGTAACGAACACTATGGCTATTACCATTATAGTAACAATGGTGTTATCTCTTGGTTTGATTTTGCTGAACAGATAAAAAGTAATGCAGCATTAACTTGTAGCGTTTCGCCTGTTGCAACTACGGCTTATCCTACACCAGCAAAAAGGCCAGCTTATTCTGTGTTAGACAAAAATTCCATCGTGGCAGATTTTAGTGTTGAGATGATTGATTGGCAAGTAAGTTTAAAAAAATGTATGGCTGAACTTTTGGCTGTTAATTAATAAAAATATTTTATAAGAAATGCCCATCAATCAAACCATATACCAATCCATCATTGCAGAACTACAACCACAAAACGTAACCCTAGTTGCTGTTAGTAAAACCAAACCTGTAAGCGATATTGAAGCCTTGTATAACTTAGGTCAGCGAGATTTTGGCGAAAATTATGTTCAAGAATTTGTTGAAAAAGTACCGCAATTACCAGCTGATATCAATTGGCATTTTATCGGCCATTTGCAAACCAATAAAGTAAAATATATTGCCCCTTTTGTATACTTGGTACATGGTGTAGATAGCTTTAAATTGTTACAAGAAATAAATAAGCAAGCACTTAAAAATAACCGCACCATCAATTGTTTATTGCAAGTGCATATTGCAGATGAAGCAACAAAATTTGGTTTTGATGAACACGAATTAGATGGTGCAATGCACCAATTACAAGGATTGAACAATATAAATATTGTGGGCTTAATGGGTATGGCAAGTTTTAGCGATGATTTTGAAAAAGTGGCTAACGAATTCTCTAAATTGAAATTATTATTTGATAAATACGCTGCTCTATCAACTGCCAACTGCCAGCTATCAACTCTAAGCATGGGCATGAGTGGAGATTATAAATTTGCCATTGCACAAGGCAGTAATATGATACGCATTGGTAGTTTACTATTTGGTACCAGAAATGGTTGATAATTGTTAGAATACTAGCAATTCCCCAAGTTCAATCCTCTAATACTCGACAACCATCATCTATTATTTACAAACAACCATCAACTTTCCTAAAGTATTTTACCTTTCCACCGCCCACTCTTCATATACCAATAAGCTGGCGCAAACATGCTTATCCAATACAGCCATTCGCTGCCCCAACCGTAAATGATAGAGAGGTTAAATTTCTCTAAAATTAGATATACATAAGTGCAGTAAAGCACGATGGCAATTGTTTCAATCAAAAGGTTCATTTTTGTGTTGCCAGTGCCTACAACAGCGTTTAACCAAACCACTGAAAAACTCATAAAAACTAATGCTGTGGATACTACCCGTAACACTGGAATGGCAGCTTGTATAAATTCATTTCCTTGACCATAAATTGATAAAAATAATGTGGGAAAAAGATTGAGAAATATACAAACCGATACTGCAAATCCTACCGATAAATGAATGATTTTGTGAAGTAGTTCCATCACCCTTTCCTGTAAGCCTTGTCCAATAATATTGCTGACCATAGTGGTGGTGGTTGCAGCAAAAGCCCAAGTAAAACAGCCAAAAAAACCAAATATGTTTCGCATAGTATTAGATATTGCCAAATCCCTGCTGCCATGGTGTTCTATCAAAATATAAAAAAATTCCCAGCTAATAATACTAATGGCAAATTGCAGTACCAAAGGCAACGATTGTTTTAATATTAATCTGGTATGGGTGTGGTTGTAAACAAAGGTTTTAAACAAGTGTAATTGGTTAATAATCTGATTATTTTTTACTACAAAAAATATGCTTACCAAGCCAGCTATTTCTGCAATGATGGATGCGTAAGCAGCACCGTTAAAACCCAATGTTGGCAAACCAAATTTGCCATAAATAAAGCCATAATCAAAGATGATATTTGTTAGTGCTTCAGTAGCTGTTCCTATCACCAAAAACTTACTTTGATTAGTGCCAACCAACAAAGCATTCCGTAACTGGTATAGGTATAAAAATGGTAAGCCAATTACTCTAATATTTAAAAAACTAATTGACATTTTTACGTTCACTTTATCTTTCATTGCCCAACTTAAAATTGTGGGTGCTACAAACCAAGTAAGCAACATGCCAACTATACTCATCACAACAGCAATCCTTACTCCTTGCGAAAATAAACTGCCAATTTCATCAAACTTACTTTCGCCTGCACGCCTAGCTATTAAAGACTGTAAACCACTATTAAATCCATTGCCAATTACGGCAAAAACTAAGTAATAAACCCCTGTAATACCAGCAACAGCAAGGGCTTGTGTACTAATGCCACCTAAAAAAATATTATTGGTTATAAAATTTATTTGCGGCACCACAATAGATGCGGAAATTGGCAAAGCAATCTGCAATATTTGCTTGTAACTAATGTTTACCTGTAAATTTAATGGTGCAGCTACCGAACTCATAAGTGGCAACAAAGCTATGGTTTACAAATGCTGCAATTGCTTTCGGCAAACTGTTATTTTTTTTTTATCATTGCAAATAATCGTTAGAATTATTATGGCAAAAAAAGTCGTTGGTCTATATGGTGATATTGCATCGCAAAGCCCTTTTAGCAGCGATCAATTGTTTATTGAAGTAAGTGCGCACCACGTGGCTTGCATTGTAAAAATGAGCGCCAAAAATACTTTTGGAGCTATAGAAATATTTCATTTTGATAGCCACGATGAAACATGGTACGACATCTTTCAAACCATACGTTCAAAGTCACGTATTTTAGATAGAGGTTTTATTGATACACGAGTGTTCTACAACCTACCCGAAGTTGTGTTGATACCGTTTCAAAAATTTACTGCCGATGCTGCCGAAGGCTTTTTAAAACTAGTTCATGGCGATACTACTAATCACATTATAAAGTACGATGAAGCCAAAGTAAACCCATCGTTGGTGGTAGCTTATAAAATAAAAAGAGTGCTGAGTGATACAGTTAACAGCAACTTGATGATGATTACTATTCGCCATAGTTTCACGGGTTTAATAGAGGATGTTTTATCGCCACGGAGGGCTTATAACCACAGCCTATTAAAAGTGCTTTTTTATAATAAAGAGATGACGTTGGCATTGGTGCATAATGAGAAACTAATGCTAGTTCAAACCTACGAACAGAACACACCAGAAGATGCCCTTTACTATCTTTTAAATGTATTGCAGCAGCATAATTTACGCACCGAAGAAACCACTATCGAACTTTCTGGTAACATTGAAATTAAAACACCTATTTACGATAATATCAAGAAGGTTTTTCCTAAAATAACCTTCGATAATTTGGCAGAAGATTTTGTATTCGCTGTCGATTTTGCAGATTACCCAAAACACTTTTTAACACCATATTTTAACTTGGTAAAGTAGAAAATGTTTCACGCAAAGAAACAACAGTGAGCAAAGTACACGAAGACATTTGTCAAAATCAATTGGTTGATAAATTACGTTCTATTGCTCTGTGCCCTTTGTATTTTTTGTTGCTTTGTGTGAAACCTCTAATATGAATTCATAAATACTTTTCGCAGCTTTCTCAGAAGCATTCCCACCCAATGATAGCAAGGCTCTCAAGTTGCTATAATCTTTTTGTAACTGTATTAGATGTTCTTGGTTTGTTAGCAATTTTGTAAGTTCAATAACTAAGTTGTCAGTAGTCATCTGGTCTTGTATCAGTTCGGTAACAACTAGCTTGTCCATTATTAAATTAACCAAGCTTATGAACTTTATTTTTATTAGTCGTTTACCAATTTGATAGCTAATGTTGCCGCCTTTGTAGCATACCACTTCTGGCACTTTAAACAAAGCAGTTTCCAAAGTAGCAGTTCCACTTGTAACCAAGGCTGCTGTTGCTTTTGAGAGTAAATTATATGTGCTGCCTTTAACACCTGTAACTCCTGAAGCTGAGTTTTTATAAAATGGTTCATAAAAATCATAGTCCAATCCTGGAGCTTCCGCAACTACAAATTGGTACGCTGGAAAATGTTTAGCAACTGCTAGCATTACGGGTAGTTTTTTGTTTATTTCTTGTTGGCGACTGCCAGGCAAAAGGGCAATTATGGGTTTATGGTTGGTTAGAGGTTGCTGGTTGCTGGTTGCTGGTTGCTTGCAACTTGCAACTTGTAACTGATAACTAGTGACCACTTCAACCAAAGGGTGACCAACATATTCTACATCCCAATCCCAAACATCTTTAAAGTAAGTTTTTTCAAATGGTAAAATCACCAACATTTTATCAATGCAAGTCTTCATTTTTTTTACTCTATTGGCCTTCCACGCCCAAACTTGTGGAGATATATAGTACACAATTTTAAAGCCTTGTTTTTTGCCCCATTCTGCAATGCGAAGGTTAAAACCAGGGTAATCTATTAATATTAAAATATCGGGCTGAAAGTTTAAAATATCTTGTTTGCAAAACTTGATATTACGTAAAATGGTTGGTAGATTTGCTATTACTTCGGCAAAACCCATAAAGGCCAATTCTTTGTAATGCTTTACCAGATTGCTTCCTGCGGCCTGCATTAAATTGCCGCCCCAACTTTGTATATTGGCTTTCGCATCTAACAAATGCAATTGCCTTATTAAATTACTGCCATGTAAATCGCCACTAGCTTCGCCTGAAATGATGTAATACTTCATAAACTTTGTTCACGTAAAGTAACAAAGTTAGGCAAAGCAGCAAAGGGTTTTATACGCTACAATAAAAGCCCAACTAAGCTGTAACTGTTGCAGCACACTACAACTTTTTTAATACTTTATGAAAGTGTGGAAAATACTTTAAAATATTAATTAAAACTATGCAGCATATCATTGGTTTAGCAACTCTTTTTACTAAACTTTTTTGTTACAATACCTACACCGATATTTGTGGAACGAACAGTTGTTAGTATGACCAATATTTCTTTTGACAATACGGAAAATGCTTTTGCCTACAAAAGCGACAAAGAGTTAAAGCAATCACGATTTCTATTCAATACAATGGATTACCCGTTGTTTGTACCTATTGGCACAAGGCTTACACCATTTTTAATGAAAACCGGTTTGCCGATAAACGGTGTAATACGTAGTACCATTTTTAAACAATTTGTCGGTGGCGAAACATTAGCAGAAACCGCCACAGTTGCCAACACGCTTGGTAAATATGGGGTAGATGTAATTTTAGATTATGGTGTGGAAGGCAAAGACGGTGAAACCAATTTTGAGCATGCCACCGAAGAATTTATTAGGGTAATAAAATATGCCGCCTCGCAAAAAAACATTCCATTTATTAGTATAAAAGTTAGCGGTTTTGCAAGGCACGATTTACTACAAACCCTTAACAAAGCCCCACGGCTACGCAGTGGCATTCACGATCATGAAGATGAACAAGATGAATGGGATAGAGTTTGTGACCGTATGTACCGCATTTGCGAGGTAGCAGCAGAACTAAATGTTGGTGTATTGGTAGATGCGGAAGAAAGTTGGATACAAGACCCTGTTGATAGACTTACCATAGAGATGATGGAAGAGTTTAATAAAACTAAAGCCATTGTTTACAATACCATACAACTGTATCGGCATGATAGATTGAATTTTTTAGAATTATCTCATAAAATTGCATTGCAACGAGGCTTTATTTTGGGGGCAAAACTGGTACGTGGAGCCTATATGGAAAAAGAGCGGAAATGCTCATCTGACAAGGGTTACCCATCACCAATACATGCTAGCAAACAAGCTACAGACTATGACTATGATGCAGCCATAAAATTTTGTGTTGATCATATTGAAAATATCGCTTTTATAGTAGCATCTCACAACGAAGAAAGTAACTTATTAGCCAGTCGATTAATGGAGGTAAAGGGCTTATCTCTTAATCACCCACATATACATTTTTCACAGCTATATGGCATGAGTGATAATATTACATTTAACCTTGCCAAGGCGGGTTGTAGTGTTAGCAAATATTTGCCATTCGGCCCGATAAGAGATGTGATACCTTATTTAATGCGCAGAGCCCAAGAAAATAGTAGCGTAAGTGGGCAAACTGGCCGTGAATTAAACTTGATAAAAAAGGAATTGAAAAGACGAAAAGAAAGAGAGAAAGTTTAGGCTACTTATTAATATCTCGGCACACATTTTCTACAATTTCTGGTATCATTTCAAACTCGTTAATTTATCAATAAAAAATATTCAGTACCTAAACTTTCACAGATAGGTTTGTAATAATCTACTGTTGATTAGTAACCATCATCACTTACCAAAGGATAACATTTTTTTACTTATTTTAATGATTCTACAATTTAATTTTTTAGTTATTAAAAAACAATTCTTACAGACTATTCACTGCTTTTATCCTGTACAAAGCCTTTAACCCCGTGATATACAAGTCTGAATTTGAAGTAAGCAATAAATTTGTTGGCTTAGTGGTTTCATCAAAATCGGCATCATCAAACTCGGCAATAAATTTATTTGTAGCTGTAATATTTGTGGTGGTATTAAAACTAAACGTTGCTACTTTAAAGTGAGTTGCTTGTAGGTATAAATGATTAATACAAACACTATTGTTACTTGCTTTTACAATACCATAAATGCGTTGACCACCACCTAAACTTTGCTGCCAAATAATGTTACCAGTTACTAAATCAAACAAGTACAAAACATCATCATAACAACCAGCAATGGTAGTAGCATTTAATGAAATAATTTTACCTGCATTTACACCCTTAAATACTATACTTTTTACTATATTATTATTAGAAGGATTATATACAAAAATCACAGCCGAACCTCCATTAATTGCATAAGCCGAAATGTAAACTACCATGCTATCATTACTTAAACACATACTTGAAAACTGATAGTTACTTAATCCTGCAAAGTCACTGTTTAGAACTATTCCAGCTTTATAACTACTTATTGCTAACTGCCTACCAGATGTACTTGTAATCCTATCATTATCGCCAGCAGCTACTACAAATCCAGTTTTTGTTGTCACCATTTGTGTTAGTGCTATTGGACCATGATTACCTGCATTATCAGCATCTTGTAACATAGCCATTGGTTGTGGATTTGTTAGCACTTTATTACCTATAAAAGGGTCATTATTATTGGTTAAATTCAATGTCCAAGATTGGGTATAATTGTATGCTAATAACTTACCTTTTGGATAGCCACCAATTAAAATACTAGTCCCATTTGGATTAGTGGTAATACTATTAATGTCTATACCAGTTGTACCTAAAACCTGCCAACCATTATTGTAACTACTCAACAAGCTATGACTAGCTGATGCAACAAATAATTGATTGTTTGCCCACAATGCAGCACCCGTTGGGTAGCTATCAGTTTCGGCAGAATTAATAATCAATGAGGCAGTTTTACCGTTCGGCAAAGTGTAGGTTAAAGTTTTATTAGTATTATTAAAATTTACTTGTGGCAAACTAGTATTTGCTGATTGACAAATGCTATAAACTAGTTGCTCAGTTTCTGGTCTATTGTAAGCACCTAACGATTGGATTATATTATTTTGAAGTAGGTAATGTGTATCAATTAATTTAGCATAAGCTGCATCCATCCTAGTCATTAATTCAATACGATTATCTGTACCATTTCTTTGCAGTAATACTTTTTTTTGTTTAGTAATTTTATCAATCGCATATAGGTTCCAATTATTCTCGCCGCAAGATGCATAGGTATATTTTTCATCCCCTGAAATATAAGCCACATACCTTGAACTATTGTCTAACGTTACCACATCAACATCAAATTTAAAATCATAGTTATAGCGAAATGTCATTACATCGCCACTGCCGCCAAACGAGCCACCGCAAAGCGTTCCATCGGTGGCAACGTTTAAAGAATAGATGTCTAAATATCTATTACTATTCTTAAAAGGTTTGCCCAAATCAATAGCGGTTTGGGTATAACAATCGTACTCAATAATATGCCCACCACCACCAAAACTACCTTCCGTAGCAATGTATAATTTTTTGTTACTGCCAAACACATAACGCACAATCCTACCAACAGAATTTATTATTTCCATACCAGTATTTTTATCTTTTATAACAACTGTTTTGTAGGTATTATTATCAAGGTTTACAGTTATAAAACGAAACGCTTTAAGTGGTGTTTGACCATTTGTTTTACCGTTATCAATCATTACCAATTCGTAGCCATTATTACTGTTAGCATGGTGTACAAACAGAGAAGCATTATTAGGATTTAGGGGATCAATTCTATAATTTATATTAGTAGTTGTAAAAGGTTTACCAAGGTTTTCAGCGTTAGGTAAAATAACTTGTTGCGTGTTAACTTTTTCGTTAATACTATCTTTTAAGAAAGCTTCTTTTTTACACCCAAATAAACAAATAAATAAGTAGACTACAAACATGTTTGTAAAGATGCGATTTAAGGTTTTCATAGTAGGATGTTTTTACGGGTTGATAGTTGACAGCCTCTTAATTCTTGTTTTATTACCTTGATGCAACAGTTCTGTTAGCAGCCATAGCAGGGTTTGAAGGATTTTGCAGATATTTAGCATACACCATCATTTGGGGTTGATCGTTACCTGCAACTGGATGTAAAGACAATGGGTAACTCTTCCACCATTGACCAGCTGCCCAATAAGAACCGCTGATATTATTGGCAGTTAAATAGTTTAAGAAATTATCTAAAACAGTCAACCAACGTTTATCAGTTTTTGGTATACCAAACTCGCCTACAAAGCCTCTTTTACCATTTGCTTTTAACCAATCAATAAAAGGTTTTACTTTTTGTACACCTGTTTGTTCGTTAATGTTTGAAGCATCATAACCCAACTCGTAACGACCAGATTGGTCATTATCAAAATAGCAATGAGCGTTATAAACCAAGTTGTCTGAAGGGTCAACTAAATTTTTTAAATAGTCGTTAAATCTGCTCCAAGTTGCGGCGTTAGAATAGCTTTCACCTTCAATCATAATAGCCACATCGGCATTAACTTGCCTAATAGTTTTAATAGTTTCCTGTGCAGCTGCAAACCACGAAAAGTCACCCATATCGTGTGGTTCGTTCATAATATCCAAGCCATAAATATTTGTGAAACCCCTTAGCTCAAAAGCAATTTTTTTCCAAACATCTTTAAAGGCAGTAACTGGTACTTGTTGTGAACCAATTATATATTCTGCACCATTTATTTTATAACGGGCAAAATTGTGCATGTTCAAAACTACCATCACACCAGTATTAGCACAATCGTTTAAAAACCTTTTTATGCGGCCTAATTCTTGACCATCTAATGTGCCAAATAATTGGTGTTGAATACGCTCCCATCTAAAAGGTAGTTGCATTAAAGACACTCCTTTTTTGGCAAAATATTCTACCTCAGATTTTTGTGGGTAGATATAATTTTTGTTGTACATACCTGGTAAATTTTCGGTTCCAAATTCAGCACCACATAGTGATACTCCAAATGGTAAAATGCTGTTTTGAGAAAAAATAGTGCTTACTGATAGGCATACCATCACGGCAGCTAAATAAAAGCTTTTCATAGGATAGGATATTTGGATATTTGGATATTGGTCTTAAACAACCCAAAGATGCAACCCTTTAAAAAGTATAATGATAGTAGTAGGTGTAGCGTTTAACTACGCATTTTTAATAGGCTTGTAGTAATGTGACTACGGGTATTTAAACTAAGTAGCGTTTAATTTAATTGAACAATTTTAAAAAAACAATTCAGCTTTGTTATGGGAACATTATTTATAGCTAATACTTACAGTTTTATAAGCTTGAAGATTATTATAAAAATTAAAAAAGCCTCCTTTCATTATGAAAAGAGGCTTTGTAAAATAAACGAGGTAAACAATTTTTACACCAACCCATTGGCGTAGGCATACTTAACAATATCAGTATTACTTTTAACATCAAGCTTAGTCATAATACGACTTTTGTAGGTGCTTACTGTGTTAATGCTTAACGCTAAATCGTTACTTATTTCCGAAATATTTTTGCCTTTTGCGAATAATTGAAATACTTGAAATTCTCTTTCTGAAAAATTTTCATGTGGTAATTTATCGTTGTTACCAACGTAAGCATCTGCTAGAAGTTCAGCCATTTCTGGTGTGATATACCGCTTTTTTTGAATCACATATTCTATTGCTTTTATCAACTCGTCTGGGGCATTATCTTTTGTAATGTATGCATTGGCACCAGCCCTTATAACACGTACGGCACTTTGCTTTATGGCAGACATTGTTAAAACAATAACTGGTAGTTTATTACCCTCAGATCGTATTTTTTTTATCACATCTATTACCAGTGGCCCTGGCATTTGCAAGTCAGTAATTACAATATCTAAAGTAGGGTCGTTAATAGTTTCTTGCAGTTTTGTGGCATCGTTTACTTCCAATATTTCTGATGAAGGATACGCCTCTTTTAGTAAAATTTTTATGCCCTGGCGAATCATGCTATGATCATCGGCTAATAATATTTTCATAAGGTTCCTTTAATTAAATAATTTGATGTTGCAAACCATACTTAATCATTTCAGCATCTGAGTGCATGTGCATTTTCTTTAAAATATGCACTTTATGAGCCCGCACTGTTGTAACACTAATGCACAATTCGTCGCCTATGATTTGCATATTTTTACCAAGTAATAATTGCTTGAAAATAGCAAATTCTCTATCAGTTAATGTTTCGTGCAAAGTAGATTTTACATTCTCTTCATAAGCAGTTGCTAGTACCATTGCCACATCGGAATTGATATATTTTTTGCCCGATAATATTTGATTTACTGCTTTTATCAATTCATCAGAAATATTATCTTTCGATAAAAAACCAGCTGCACCAGATCGGATGCAACGTATTGCATACTCTTCCGCAGTGTACATTGTAAGCATTAACACTGGTATTTGCGGAGCATAAATTTTAAGTTGTTTCAAAATATCTAACCCTGATAATCCGGGAAAAGAAATATCCGAAATAATCATATCCCATTTATTTTTTGTCGCCTTCATCAACAACTCACTGCCATCTGTTGCTTCATCAATTTCTGCATTGGCAAACGCTTCTTTTAAAATAAATTTTAAAGCCTTTCGCACCAAAGTATGATCGTCCGCAATTAATATTTTCATACAATTTTTTTATAATAACTAATTATTTAAATATAAATGCTTTCACTAACTATACAATCTTCTTGCAAAATACCACTAACCGTAATGGTAGTGCCATTACCAAGTTCACTAGCAATTGTTAGGTTGAATTTTATGCCAACTGCCCTTTCTTTTATACCTATCAAACCCAATGTATTACCATCATTAGCAACATCAAACCCGTTACCATTATCAGAAATTTGTAATTGCAGCTCATCATTATTTTTACTAAGTGTTACAATAACTTCAGTTGCCTCTGCATGCCTTAAAATATTCGTAAGCGACTCTTGGCAAATTCTAAATAATGCCGTTTCAAAATCTTGTGGCAACCTTTCGTTATTTGTTTCATTATAAAAAAAACAACTGATGCTAGTCTTTTTTTCAAACTCTAAACAATGGCTTTTTAAGGCTGCCTGCAAGCCCATGTTATCTAATAAATCTGGGCGTAATCCGTGAGAAATTTTTCTTATTTTTTTTATTAGTTCATCTATGGTTACTAGTGTATTATTTATTTTGGTTTCAACATCTGTACTACCGTTTAGTAATCCATTTTTTATCGATTTAATATCAATTTTTAAAACTGTTGCCACTTGGCCAAGATCATCATGTAGCTCTCTTGCAATAATTTTTCTTTCTTCTTCTCGTAGATTTTGGATGTGGTTTGTTAAGCTACGTAGTTGGCTCTTTTTAGCCATCAATTCTTTTTCAACAGTTTTCTCTTTTGTAATATCGGAAATATAAATTGAAACTCCTTGTGGAGATGGATAAATACTACTCTCGAACCAAGCATTAAAGAAAGGAATAAATTCCTGTAACTCTTGTACCTGTTGAGTTTCCATTGCTTTTAAACAAGCTTTATAAAATTGGGTGGCAGTAATCCCTTCTATTAAATTACCTAACTTTTTACCAATAACATCTTCTTTGTTGGCTTTTAAATATTGCAGTATGGGTTCATTTAAATAGGTGCATTTCCAGTTACTATCAAAGGCTAAAAAAGCCTTTGCCATACGTTCAAACACTTCCTTTATTTCGGCGGTTTTAGTATTTACATCAAGTTCTAAACTAGCATTCAAATCTTTCAACTTTTTCTCTAAATTTTTTCTTGCTGATATGTCCGCCCTTGTGCTAGTGTAGCCTTTTACACTACCATCGGTATTTAAAATCCGCGAGTACGAAATAAGAACATGGCGTTCATTCCCATGCTTATCAAACTGCACTAATTCCCCCTGCCATCTGCCATTTTTTTGTAGGTCGTTTATCATATCAATGCGTACAGCTGCATCAACTTTAGAAGCAACATATTGTATAATACCTTTGCCCAAAACTTCATTTTTAGTATAGCCATATATCTTCTCCGCACCCATACTCCATTGCAAAATATTAAAGTGTTCGTCGGTACTTATTATAGCTTCATTACTCAAATCAATCAAGGCAGAATGTTCGTGCAACAATGCCATTTTTTGTTTCTCAAAAACAGATTGCTGCACACGCCTTACAATAGCCGCTAGCAATAAAAATATAATACACCCCAATGCAAAAAGTACAAATTTCAATGTAGAAAAAGCCTCTTCGTTATTCGCACTTCGTATCTGCAAAAGCCTATCTTCTTCGCCTTGTATTGCAACAACAATTTGCTTTATTTCAGGCATATTCAAGCGGTTAATATTTAAAATTTGGGTTTGGGTTTTATTTAATGCGTCCGTATTTTTTAAATTAAAAATAGAGTCGGATGTTAGGATTTTTTTATTAATAGCAGCAGTTAACAGTTTTACATTTTGCTGTTGAACGTTATTGTCAATGGTTAATTTTTTTACTAGTTGTAGTTTACTATTTATTTCATTTTTTAAAGATAAAAGTTCGTTGGTTGAGGTTTTTGTATCAGTAATTCCAAAGTCAATAGCCTCCTGTTCATAATTGCTTAAAAGTGTTAAAATCTTCTCAGAATTATACAAAACATCTTGGGTATGTTTTATCCAAAAAATTGTACTTTTTATACTTGTAGATTGTTTGTAAGATATTGTTGCAATGCTACCAAAAAAAGTAAGCACTAAAAGTGTATAAAGCAACGGAATTTTCAATGCAGTTAGCCGCATGAATTTGGATTTTAAATGGTTATTCATAGATAACAGACAGAAAACTACATTGTTTGTGTACTTTTTACGTCTATTCAAATACAAATTAAGTAATTTTTTTTACCACCAATTAATTTTTTATTAAAAAGTATAAATATTGATTAGATTTTTGAAATAGAATGAATTCAATTAACAGTTAATCCCCATAAAAATTTGAAATAATGTTTGCAGTTGGCTATTTAACTACTTTGCAGCCATGCTACAGTACCAACAATTATTACAACATATTTTAGATACAGGGTCACAAAAAACCGATCGTACAGGCACAGGTACCATCAGTTGTTTTGGTTATCAAATGAGGTTCAATTTACAAGAAGGTTTCCCGATGGTAACTACTAAAAAGCTGCATTTAAAAAGCATTGTTCATGAGCTACTTTGGTTTTTGCAAGGCAGTACCAATACAAAGTACTTAACCGATAATGGAGTAAGTATTTGGAACGAATGGGCCAACGAAACTGGTGACCTTGGTCCTGTTTATGGCAAACAATGGCGTAGCTGGCAAGGTGCTGATGGCAAAGTGATAGACCAAATTACAGAGGTTATCAATCAAATAAAAAATACCCCCGACAGCCGACGCTTAATTGTAAGTGCTTGGAATGTTGCAGACTTACCTGATATGGCTTTGCAGCCTTGCCATACCTTATTTCAGTTTTATGTAGCCGATGGAAAACTAAGTTGCCAATTGTACCAACGCAGTGCCGATGTATTTTTGGGTGTGCCTTTTAATATTGCTTCGTATGCTTTATTAACCATGATGGTGGCACAAGTTTGCGATTTGCAATATGGCGATTTTGTTCACAGTTTTGGCGATGTGCATTTATATAACAATCACATCGAGCAATGTGAACTGTTGTTGAGTCGTATGCCATATCCATTGCCAACAATGCTCATTAATCCTAGCATAAAAAATATTTTTGATTTTAAATTCGAGGATTTTACACTTGAAAATTATCAGCACCACAAACCAATAAAAGCGGTAGTAGCGGTTTAGCTAGGAATTTTATGTATAGAGTTTAACGTGTAACAGTTCAAGGTTTTCCACACTCACCATTACCTATTTACCTTTCACTATGTTAATTACCCAAATAGTTGCCGCATCTACTAACAACGTAATTGGTAAAGATTATAGTCTTTTATGGAGCTTGCCAAACGATATGAAATGGTTTAAAAATAAGACTTGGGCATTGCCAGTTGTGATGGGCCGAAAGACATTTAAAAGCCTTGGTAATAAGCCAATGAATGGCAGAATTAATGTGGTAATTACTAGACAACCAGACTTTAAAGCTGATGGTATAACTGTTGTAAATACGATTGAAGCTGCCATTGAATTTTGCAAACAACAATCTTATAGCGAGGTAATGATTATTGGTGGTGGTGAAATTTATAAACAGAGTTTACCTTACTGCAACAAAATTTTTTTAACAAGGGTTGATGCCATGTTTGAAGGCGATACTTATTATCCTGAACTGGATACAAACCAATGGCAGCTTGCATTTGAAAATAAACATTCAGCAGATGAGAAACATGCTTATGCTTATAATTTTCAAACTTGGATAAGAAAATAGTAGTCTAAAACATCATTCAGAGGAACGAGGAATTTAACTAATTGCTTAAATAAAACCGATTATGCCTTTTATAGATGTTGCTTATAGTTATTTGGCTTCTGGGTTTTTATTATTTTTTTTATTTAGTAAAAACAGTATTAAAGTTTATGAAAAAAGTGTGATTGCAACACTTAATACCACACTTATTTTTTTTGTTATTTATAAGTGCTACGATTATTACCAATTATGCCGTATGGCTGAAATGTTCGGTGTAAGTATTTCGTTTGAGGGCTTATTAAAATTGATGTGTACCAACAAACTAGAGGCAATTAAAAACATTGCCGTTTTAATAATCCCGTTTCTATTTTTATTCAAAAAACTATCCACAAATATTGTTTTAACCCTTTGCATGTTAGCATTAATAAAGTGGGATTTTATTCAGACTATTTATGAAAAAATAGTTTATCCAAATATAACAAAGCCAACTTACACAACTAATTATTCTTGGTTTGATATACTTAACTATGGCTGCTTATTTATAGCTATCTACTCACTACTTTTTTTGTTGAAAAGATTACCGCACCAAGCAAAATAAACTATGTACTCATCGCTACAAATGTTTGTTAAGTATGCAAAGTATTGGCTTACCTCAGCCAATAGCAAGGGGCATGGTATCCATTCGCCTTTTGTATTTCAATTTGTGGTGGATATATTGAATGATGACCGCTTTTTTTATGCTTTTGAAACCCTAGAAGCAACCCCAAATAAACTAAAAAGTAGCCTTAGAAAATATAATCGATTATTATTTAAAATCGTCAATTACTATCAACCAAAAAAAATATTATTAATAAGCCAAAATGGTGATATTACTTCATCCTACCTATCTGCTGCCAATGAAAAAGCTATAATTACTGAACTACACTCCATTAATAAAAACACAGATTTAATAAACCAAAATTGGGATATGTTGATAATAAATGAACCAGTCTCAACCCAATTACAAAATCATTTGGAAGCACTAATATCTAGCCTTCAAGCAAGCTCATATATTATCATTAAAAATATTCACGAAAGTGCAGCAATAGAAGCAATCTGGGCTAATATTAAACATCAGTCAACTGCAACTTTAACAATAGATTTGTTCCATATTGGATTTGTATTTTTTAGGCAAGAAAACAAAGTGCCGCAACATTTCACTATCAGATTTTAAATACTATTTTCTTGCAACTACCACCAGTATTCTTAACATCTTTAAATGGCGTAAAAGGCTTTAATGAAGCGGATTTCATTGATGTTCATACTTCTGGCGAACAGATTACAAGTATTAGGCTTAACCCATTAAAAACCAATAACCAGCAACCAGCAACAAGCAACGAAAAAATACCTTGGTGTCCTTACGGTTACTATTTACCAGAACGGCCATTTTTCACATTCGACCCAACATTTCATGCAGGCGCATATTACGTACAAGAAGCAAGCAGTATGTTTTTATGGCAAGTTTTAGAACAAACAATTGGTGCTAAAACAGAAGGCTTGAAAGTATTAGATCTTTGTGCAGCCCCTGGCGGTAAAAGCACTTTACTGGCATCATATTTTAAAGATGGCTTGGTAGTTAGTAATGATGTTATCAAATCTCGAGCAAATACTTTGGTAGAAAATATTACAAAATGGGGTTACGACAATGTGGTTGTAACAAATAATGATTCATCGCATTTTAAAGTTTTAGAAAACTATTTTGATGTGATTGTTGTGGATGCACCATGTAGCGGTAGTGGTTTGTTTAGAAAGGATAAGGAAGCAATTAATGAGTGGAGTGAAAACAATGTAGCACTCTGCAATTACCGTCAACAAAGGATTACAGCCGACGTGTTACCAAGTTTAAAGCAAGGTGGTTTGTTAATTTATAGTACTTGTAGTTACAGTAAACAAGAGGATGAAGATATATTGGATTGGTTGGTTGAGGAACAGCAACTTGAAAGCTGTAAGTTGATGGTAGAGGGCACATCAATTATAGAAACACAGTCTGACAAACATCAGGCTTATGGTTACCGTTTTTACCCTTACTTAATAAAAGGCGAAGGCTTTTTTATAAGTGCTTTTACCAAAAAAGATGGTAGTTTAATAGGTAATTATAAAGAGCAGCAACTCATAATTCTGTCCAAAATTGAAGCCCAAATGGCAAGTGATTTTATTGGCTTAATTAATGCCCATATATTTTTCAAACAAAAAGAAGCAATTAGATTATTACCACAACAATGGTGGCAAGATGTTCAAATTTTAGCGAAGCATCTTTATATAAAAAAAGCAGGTATTGAAGTTGGAACAATTAAGGGTAAAGATGTAATTCCACACCACGAACTGGCTGTTAGCATTTTAAACTTACCTGCAGTTACTACCATTCAATTGTCTGAAATGCAAGCCCGTCAATACTTACGTAGAAAAGACATTTCCATTGAAGCCGATAAAGGCTGGGCAGCAGTTACCTATTGTGGATTACGGCTCGGATGGATAAAAGTTTTACCCAACCGCATCAATAACTACTATCCGCAAGAGTGGAGAATTTTAAAAGAGTAATTTTACTATCTACTTAAAAATGGTTTTAACATGACTTTTATCAAA
>JAYVNQ010000296.1:0-9103 GCA_043758365.1 Chitinophagales bacterium | reverse complement strand
AAAGTTTAGTGAAACGACTTTCACTAAACTTCTTTCTAATTCAATGCTGTATTATATTACAGAAGATTTTACCAACTATTTTTCAGTATTATACCTATCTTTTCCAATCCGTATTATCAGTGTTCCTATCAATCAAACATGGTTTCTGCCAATACAATATTCTCAGGTTTACCAACATCTATAAATTTAGAACTCGAATGGTCAAAGCCTTGTATAGTATGGGTTTTAGCTATTTCTAAATATACATCCACTATTGAAAATTTACCTTCTTGTGTAATTAACGGCAATAGCTTTTGATTAATAATTTGGATGCCGCTAAACGCTTTTTTGTGCATTGAAGGCGCTGGTTTTGAGATACGTTCTTCCCCAGTTTTATTGTTTATCCAGCCGCATAAACTGTTATCATTGTTAAACAAAAAATAGCGAGAAGATTGACGATTGCTAATTGCTAAAGTTGCCAATGGTTGGTGTTGTTGGTGCTGTAAAAGCATGGCAGATAAATCAAGGTCGGTTAAAATATCTGCGTTCATTACCACAAAATTTTCTACATGTTTAAAATACCAAGCGGCACGTTTTAAACCGCCACCCGTTTCAAGCACTTCATCAGCTTCATCGCTGATTGATACATTACTACCCCAACCACTATTTTTTTCAACCGCCTCAATTATTTGGTCTGCAAAATGATGTACATTAACAATCACATCAGTTATGCCATGTTGCTGTAAATATTCAATATTATGTTGTAACAGTGACTTGCCATTTACTTTTACTAGTGCCTTGGGATGCTTATCAGTAAAGGGTTTTAGTCTTGTGCCAAGGCCTGCTGCAAAAATCATTGCAATGCCCCCAGTCCCTGAAGGGCGGTTAGAAGAACTATTAATGTTTAAAGTAATATCCATTTTTAAGGTTCGGTTCAGACGTTTTAATATTCCCTTTAGAGTTAGGGCTTAATTACCTTTTAGGGGTTAGAGGTCAACCAATTAGCAGTATTGGTGTGTGTTAATTGAATATTTACCTTGAATTTATTTCGCAAATGACGGGCAGTTTGCTCAGCTGCATACACGCTTCTGTGTTGACCACCAGTGCATCCAAAATTTATCATCAAATTGCCAAAGCCACGTTTAATATAGTCTTCCACTGTAATGTCTAACAAATCCCAAACACTGTTTAAAAATGTATTCATTTTTGTACGCTGTTCTAAAAAATCTTGCACCAATTTATCTTGACCACTTAAATATTTATAATCATCAAAACGCCCAGGATTTAAAATGCCACGCATATCAAATACGTAGCCACCACCATTTTCGCTTACATCTTTAGGAATACCTTTTTTATAGCTAAAACTATTGATAGTTATTTGTAAAGGCGTTTCAGGGCTGGCTTGCACGGCTGTAAATCTTTCAATAATTTCATCGCTACCAATTAGTTTCAACATCCTATCAAACTCCGGCGTAATAATACCCACCCGCTTATTTTCAGTAAAAAATTTAAGGTTATTTAGTGCTAATGGAATGCTAGATAAAAAATGTGCTTTCCTTTCAAATAAACCTCTAAATCCATAAGCACCTAGCACTTGCAATAAACGTATTAATACATAACCGTTGTACTGACTCACAAACGTGTTTCGGTCTATTTGGTTGTCTAATAAACTATCCACTTCATCTATATAAAAGCTCAGCAAATTATCTTTCCAATCTTCGCTTAATTGTGCTTTTGCTTGCCATAACAAACTGGCCACATCATATTGCAAAGCACCCTTCATACCACCTTGGAAATCTATAAAAAAAACGTCATCATTCTCCACTAAAATATTACGACTTTGGAAGTCACGGAACATGAAATATTTACTTTCAGTTTTGGTAAGATAGGTGCTTAAGGCATCAAAATCATCTAACATTGCTTGCTTATCATAAGGCAATTGTAGGGTATCTAAAAAGTAGTATTTAAAGTACAATAAGTCGCTTAAAATTGCTTGCTTGCCAAATTCTTTTGCAGTTAAACAATAGTCATAATCTAATCCATCATCACCTTTAATTTGTATGCTGGCTAAGGCTTTCAGGCTTTTTTTAAATAGGTTGTAAGTATAGTCTGTATGGCCATTTATCTCAAGTTTATTCAATAAGCTTTCGGCCCCTAAATCTTCTTGGATATAAATGGTATTAGCATCGTTTGCACAAAAAACTTTTGGTACCGGTAGGCCAATATTTTTAAAATGATTACTGAAGTAAATGAATGTAGTATTCTCCTTTACATTAAGATTATAAGTGGCGATATAGGTTTGAGAAGTGTTGGTATAAATACGAAAATAAACCCTGTCGCTACCGCTTTGAGGCAGCTTTTCTATACGGCTAGCTACTTCGTTTTTAAGTGATTGATAGAGTTCTGAAATGCCTGCTACAATATCATCCATTAGTTATGTTGATTTGGGGCGAATATAAATAAACTGATGTTACACGGGAAAGTGATTTTGCAAATGAGCAACTAAAAATGAAAATGAAAATGTACGGCTGGAAAGCTTACATCAACTACAATAAATTATTACACAGCCAACGCATCAAACTTGATGGTTTTAGACCACAAACCACCACACTCTTTTACGAATTTTTGATGGATATCATCTTTGTGATACTCATCAATACCAGTTGGTTCATCAAATACCATTAACAACGAAACATGATAGCTTTTTAGTGGATCATCTGCCTTAAAAACTTGTGGCACGCCAATATGAGAATACTTAATTTGCTTAACTGTAACCAATTCATGCAAACCAGTAATTAGCTTCTGTTTGTCCGCCTCATTATCAGGGTTTTTAAGCCAATAATATACTTGGTGCATCAGCTTTTGTTTAGCTACCTCGTTAGTACTTTTTTTTGTGTTGCAATACAACCAAATGCAGTGGTAGCAAGTGTTGCAAGGCTTGCAGTACCTAAAAATTTTCTACGGCTTACATTATTCATCGTTATTGTTTTTTACATTGTTGTACCCAATCTGTAATACCAAGATAAACTTGTTTGGCTACTTGCGTTTGAAAGGCTTTTGTGATAATTTTTTTCTCATCGGCAACGTTACTTAAAAACCCAATTTCTAATAAACAATTAACAAAATCGGTTGGAGCATTTAGCGCAAAATTAAAACTACCAATATTGCCGTACTCGTTCATTTTAATTGCCAACATGCGTTTTAAAACAGCAGTTGTTAATGGTCTAAACCCAATATGTTTGTAGTAAGTGCTGGTACCGCTAACGTCGGCTTTTGAAGAAGAATTTAAGTGAAAGCTGATTAGCAAATCGGGGTTTTGTTGTTGCAGAAAAACTACTCTGTCACTATTGTTTAACGTGGTATCAAAAGTACGTGTTTGAACAATATTTTTAAAGCCCACTGTTCGTAATTGCTTTTCAAAAGCTTTGGCGAATAATAGCGTTAATTCTTTTTCTATCGCATTAGTATTAGTGCCGCCAGTACCGCTATTAGTTCCACCATGACCAGCATCAATAGCTATCTTAAGCGTTTTAAGTGATGCTAAATCTGGCTGACGTTTTACTTTAATTACCAATGCTTTTTTGTTGTAGCCAATACTGTAACCCCAATGTTGTTGATGTAAGAGTTCAATGGTTACTCTTATTACATCATCTTCAATTTGGTTGTAGTAAATATTTTTTATTTCTTTTAGATTTTGTAGCTGCGTTATCCAATTGGTATTGCTTTGTACACCATAAATGTCCACCATTATTTTACTTGGCGATACTTCCATCCAACTTTTATACGGTAAATGCTCACCAACACTTATCGCTGCAATATCGTAGCAACTATCGGTGCTTTTTACAAACCAACTTTCTGTTAAATAAAAGGGCTTGAGCTTGGTTACAGAATCTGGTTTTACAAATTCTTTAGCTATATAAGCTGAGTGGTTTTTTGATAGTTGAACTAAGAATAATTCTTTAGTAGAATCAATTATTTTAAGCACTACGTTGGTATCAATATATCCAAGCTTGGCACCGCCAAGTCTATCATCGCCTAAGCCGTAACTCAATGCTGGCAGCTTACCTACGGTTTTACCTAGCCAAAAATGTTTGGTTGTGTCTTGAGAAAATACTTGCGAAGAGCAAGTAATCATTACAAAAAAAATAATACTTTTCATTAGGTTAAGGTATAAAAAAAGAAGTAACAAATGGGTTACTTCTTTTAACTATTTTATTGTAAATGATGAATGGTTAATTATAACGCTTAACCTTAACACGCCAAAAATCTCTGTAAACAAATGTTGCATGAATTTGGGTATAGGTTTCCCTTATTAAGCCAACATCTTTAGTGCCCCTACGACCAACTTCTAACCCAATTTGTAACCCTAAATTGCTTTTTAAAGAGTTAAACCCGCCACCCACTGTAAAACCATAATCGGTTAATTGTTTGCCATAAATTCGCAAGTAAGAGTCTGTGTAAAATAAGCCTGTTTGCAGAAAATATTTCTCGGCACTTAAAATATTTCCTTGATAATCTCTGAAATTTATTTTTTTAGAATATTCAAAACCCACAGAGTATTTGCTACTATTAACTAACTGATAATTAAAAGCATTTGGGTTAGAATTTGTCCAGCTTTGAAAGCTATAATCAGCCGCAAATGTATATTTATCTCTTAGCCTTGCAGCCAAACCACCAGCATACATTAAAGGCAAGTTGAAATAGGTATTTTTATATTGTTTGTTGTCGATTAAGGCCGTAGTACCATCAGTAATTTTTAATTGATAATTAGCTTTTAGTGGTGTTTTTAAAGAGCCTGTGGCACCAGCTAATAGTTGCAAGTTTTTACTAACTTTTGTTTGAAATTGGATACCGCCTTTAAAATAAAAATTACCCAATAAAATATTTCTATCAGTTGATAATACGCTGTCGCTAACACTAGCCAATAATCTTTCTTTTTGATCAATTTGACCAAAAATATAAGCTGTATGCAACCCAACAGACAGGTGCTTATTTATTTTATAACTATTGGCAATAAAAAATTGGTTAGTACTACCTGTGCCTTCGTTATAAGTTGGTACATTCAGCGGCGACCCTTGTACGTTTTTTGTACTGTAAAAGGAATAATTTGATGTGCTAAAAGGTAAAAGCCCTATAGCAGTACCCCATCTTGGTTTTATTTTAATAGCTACTACCAATTTTTTAAACTGTAAATCGGACGATTGACTTGCAGAAGCATTACCTATGGGCGAACCTGCATAACTAACCCCTTTGTAACGAGCTGTCATTTCAAAATTGAAAAACTTATCCTGCAAACCGCTATAAGAGGCTGGATTGGTATGGTATAAAAACCTATTGGTACCGTCAGATGCTAAAGCAATGCCTGTGTGACCCATACTGCTTGTTCTATCAAAATTACTTCTCTCAATATCGCCAATACCCACAATTGAATATGGCGAGGCATTATTTTGTGCCGATAAAAAACCAACAGCGAAAACAGAACCCATTAAACAGTAAAGTATTTTTATTTTCATCTTGTTTGCGTTTTATTGCACGGCTGCATAATATATCTGTAATTCAATTTTGCTATTTGGTATATTATTTAATCTACTACCAACAGCTACCCTACTAAAGCTAGTTTGATAAGCACCAAAAGGAGGCGTTAACAACAAGCCATTTTTATTATTAACAGCATCAGTAATTGCAAATTTTATATAGTTGGTAACATCGTAACTATACGCTGTATTTACACCAAAACCATAATCGACAAACAAATTACCAAGTTGGGTAATTGGGGTACCGTTAGCCGCAAGAGTGGTTAAATCGACACCAATTTGGTTTAACGCAGTAGTAGTAGATAAGCGTAGTTGCGGCGGCAGAAAATAATTTCTATCGTAGGTACCAGCTACTGGTCTAATAATTAATCTGGCACTTAAAATTTTTGCAAAATTTGGTGCTTTTAAAAGTTCACGTAAAGATGTAAATCTAATTTTTATGATAGTTCCTGCTGCTGAATTTCCATAAGCTGCGTTACCCGTAAGTCGGCTATCAATTTCTTTTAAAGTTGGCAGATTGGCAATATCTGGTCTTCCTTTACTCCTATCAACCTTAATATTTGTAAAATGAAGCGAGTTATTAAATAAAGTAAAATCAATGTTTTTATTGATTAGATACAAATCTTTCTTTTTGTATTGAATACGCAAAGTGGCACTGTCTTTACAACCAAATATTAAATTACTATTACCATCGCTACTAATGCGTAAGCCTTTAAAGTATTTTAAAAATACATCACTTATTTTTATAGTATCGCTTTTAGCTATAAACTTGTTCAATAATTCTTGCCCTAGAGTAGCATTTAATTTTATAGAAATAGTATCACCTCGGGTTGGACTAACTATCACATCTTTTGAACCTAAAATTACAGGATCTACATTAAAAGAATCTACATTGTATAAGGTAATACCATTATCAAAAGGCTGTATTTTGTCAGCTAACCGAGATACATTTATACGTACAGGCTTGGTGGTATCGCCGTAATAGCTTTTGTTCAATTTCAATATTAAAGTCAGCGAGTCAAAGAGTACATTGTCGTAAATATCTTCAAAACTTGGTGGGGCTACCTGAAAATATGTTTGAGTATTAATGCGACCAAAAATTGGGTCGGAAAAACCGCCAATCAAAGTAGTGCCTTGGTTTGATGTGCCAAAAGAATCTACATAAGCCGTAGATAAATCCGCACTAAACGTATCTATTTTAATAATTTGGGTATTGCTGTTATCAATAAAATCGCTCCCAAATTGAACGTCTACCTTTTTGCAGGCAAAAGCACCAATAATTACCGATAATAAAAGAAGAATGGAAAATTTTTGCTGCATCTTGGTTTATTGTTCTTTTAAAACTATCAAAACTGATGATGATATAATATACAATGTTAGGTTGTGCCGTTGTTACAAAATTGTTAGTATGGATAAATAATTTATTTTAACCGATAGGATGGCTTTATTTGTCTGTAAAAAGCAACATCATGACTAAATAAATAATTCCCTTACTTTACACCGCGTTTGCAAATATAGGAGATAAGATTTTTAAGTATTGATAGACAAAATAAAACTATTCATCTATGAAAAATATCTAAAAATCCATTTTAACTATTTGATAGATAACCCTACCGATAATTTCAGCAAAATTTTAACTGATTATGAAGCAATTAAAGTACTTTTTCTTTTTACCAGCCAGTGTAATTTTATTGGCAATTTCTTGTAGTAAAGATTCTGGCACTACCGACCTTGTTGGTAACTGGATAACCCGTGCTTCACTAGGCGGAGCTGCTCGTTCCGAAGCCGTATCGTTTGTAATTGGCAATACAGCCTATGTTGGTACTGGTTACGACGGTACTGATAGATACTATGACCTAAGGGCTTTTTCTCCTGATGCCAATAACAAATTTGGTTCATGGTCTCTAATGACATTGCCACCAGTAGCACTTGGTCGCAATTCAGCTGTGGCATTTGTGGTTAATGGCAAGGGCTATATAACTACTGGAGTTGATTTAAATGGTAAAAGACTTAAAGATACTTGGGAGTACACACCAAATGCAACGGGTGGTACTTGGCTTCAAAAAACAGATTATCCTGAACCAGGTAATACTGGTTCTACGGGTGGTTCAAGCAAAGATGGTAGGTTTGATGCCACCGCTTTTACACTAACTGTTGGTGGTGCTACAAAAGGATATGTTGTTTGTGGTAATAATGGTGCACCTACTGTTGATGTGATTTCTTATGATGGCACAACATGGAAAGTAGAAACTAGTTTTCCAGGCGATGGTAGATATTCTGCTGTAGCTTTTGTAAATAATAATTTAGCTTATTTTGTTACTGGCACAAATGGTAGTAAAGCAATGGATGACCTTTGGGTTTTTGATGGCACAAACTGGTCTCCTAAAAGAAAAATAATTAATAGTAGCACAGAAAGCTATGATGACGACTATACTGATATTGTAAGAAGCAATGCCGTAGCATTTGTTCGCAACGATGTAAATGGAACGCCAAAGGGTTACTTAAGTGCCGGTGAGAATGGCAGCCTAAACGCAAAAACTTGGGAATATGATTTTGTAAATGATACCTGGACCCGTAAAACAGCTTTTGAATTTTCAGTACCAACTGGTGCAGTAGGCTTTACCGTTAATGGCAGAAGTTTTTTAGGACTTGGCAGAAGCAGTGGTTTACCATTTAATACTTTTTACGAATTTGACCCAACTGTAGCTAAAGTAGATAATGATTAAAAAAAATTGGGTATATATTCTTTTTGTAGTTGCAGTTATGATATTTGTAACAAAGAAATTACTAAAAAGAAGTACCAACGAACCCAAATCGCAAAAATTATCTTTAGCACTAAAAGTGATACGGGTGAATGCTGGTTTTGGCTACGAGATTTATAATAATCAAATACTTACAATAAAGCAAACCGTTATTCCAGCTATTGATGGCGAAAAGGTTTTTATAAATGAAACTCAAGCCAAGCAAACTGGGCAATTAGTAATATACAAAATGGAACAAGGCTTAATGCCGAATATTACCCTTCATGAACTGGACAGTTTAAAAATTATACGATAAAAAAAACTCTTAGCAAATGCTAAGAGTTTTTTTTTATCACGACATCTAATGCGGGCCTAAATGAATTGCCAATGGGTATATGATTTGTACCAATAGTAATCTCGTTACGGCTGATATAATCTATTTGAGCCATTGCTACAATGTATGATCGGTGTACTCGTACAAAATCATCTTGTGGTAGCTTGGTTTCAAATTCTTTTAAGTTTTGCAATGTGGTTAATGGAGATGCTTTTCCCTTCAAATATATTTGGGTGTAATCTTTTAAGCCGGATAAGTACAAGACTTCGTGGAGGTTAATCTTTATCAGCTTATAATCAGATTTTATAAACAAATAGGTTTTAGATCTGTCGCTCATGAGGTGTTTTAATAATGGTAAATATAAAACAAAAACCCACGGTTAAAACGGTGGGTTTTTGTTAAGAAAATAACCTTATTAAAACCAACTACCTAAAAACGATTTGTTTACATTCTCGTTATTAGCCAACTTTCTGGAACGTTTTCTACGTTTAATGCCATGTACAATTGAGGTAGCA
>JAYVNQ010000295.1:0-2922 GCA_043758365.1 Chitinophagales bacterium | reverse complement strand
AAGAGTCTATCGCAAGCCTAGAAAGGGTTATAGCCTATGAAGGGCCAAACAATATTGCAGCCATTTTATTGGAAGGTGAAAGTGGTACATCTGGTTGTTTGCAATATCCAAAGGGTTATTTAAAAGCCGTTCGTGAGATAACCAATAAGCATGGCATATTGATGATTATGGATGAAGTGATGAGTGGCTTTGGTAGAACGGGTCAATGGTTTGGTTTTCAAAATCATGGTATTGTGCCTGATATGATTGCCATGGCTAAGGGACTTACCTGTGGTTATTTACCATTTGGTTGCTTGCAAGTGAGCGAAAAAATTACCTCAAAATATGATGATGCGATTTTGCCATTAGGCTTAACATATTCTGCACATGCAGTTTGTTGTGCAGCGGCTTTAGAAACGTTAAAAGTTTATGAAGATGACGACCTGATAGAAAATGCGAGACAAATGGGTAAATACATGGAAGAACATGTTGAACTATTAAAAGCGAAACACCCGTCAATAGGCGATTTTAGAAATACAGGTTTATTAGGTTGTATTGAGTTGGTGAAGAATAGAACTACCAAAGAGCCAATGGCACCATTTAACGCCAAGCCCGATGAAATGGTAGTGATGAATAAAGTTGCTGCAAAAATTAAAGCATTGGGTATGTACACGTTTGTAAGATGGAATTATATTTTTTGTGCACCACCATTAATTGTTACCAAAGAACAAATTGAGGAAGGCTTGGCAATTATTAGTGAGGCTTTATTAATTGCTGATGAAAGCCTGATTAACTAATTGCTATGAGCAGACTTACAACCGATACTTCGCATTTTGAAATTCCTCCTTTGGGGGCTGAGGGGGCTTTGTATTCCGAAGACTTGGCACCTGTGCCACAATCCAAACGAACATGGAATACCTGGAACTATGCAGCATTATGGATAAGCATGAGCTTGTGCATACCAACTTATATGCTCGCAAGCTCCTTAATAGAAGGCGGCATGAATTGGTGGCAAAGTATTCTCACCATTTTTTTAGGCAATGTTGTGGTATTAATTCCCATGATTTTAAATGGTCATGCCGGTGCTAAATATGGTATTCCATTTCCAGTATTTGCAAGGGCAAGTTTTGGCACAAGCGGCGCTAATATTCCCGCTATGTTACGTGCCATTGTTGCCTGTGGCTGGTTTGGTATTCAAACATGGATTGGTGGTTTTGCTATTTATCAAATGCTGCGTTTATGGATACCTTCTCTAGAAACGTTAACCCAAATTTTCCCAATATCTTTGGGGCTGCAAACTGGCCCTGCTATTACGTTTGTGTTGTTTTGGTTGTTAAATATGTATGTGGTGTACTTAGGTGTTGAGAGTATTAAAAAGCTCTTGGTATTTAAAGCATTTTTCCTGCCACTTGCAGCTTTGGCGCTATTGTTTTGGGCTATTTCTGAAGGGCATGGATTAGGACCCATTTTACACCAATCTTCTAAGTTTACAACAAGTGCCGATTTCTTCCATTTCTTCTTTCCAGCATTAACTGGTATGGTTGGTTTTTGGGCAACTTTATCTTTAAATATTCCAGATTTCACACGTTATGCAGTTAGTCAAAACGCTCAAGTAAAAGGTCAAATTATTGGCCTACCACCTTCTATGACAATCTTTAGTTTTATAGGTGTGGTAGTTACTTCTGCCACCACTATTATTTACGGCACAACTATTTGGGATCCATTGGTTTTAGCTGGAAAGTTTGATAGTAAAATTCTTGTAACCATTGCTATGATTGCAGTTGCTATTTCTACACTAGCAACCAATATTGCTGCAAATATTGTGAGCCCAGCAAACGATTTTGCTAATATAGCACCTTCGAAAATTAATTTTCGCACTGGTGGTTTTATCACTGGCGTTATTGGTATTTGTATTTTTCCTTGGAAATTAATTGCCGATCCTACTGGCTATATTTTCACTTGGTTAGTGGGTTATTCAAGTTTGTTAGGTCCTGTTGGTGGCATCATGATTGCCGATTATTATTTCATCCGTAAGCAAACTTTAGCCGTTGATGATTTATATAACAGCAAAGGCATTTACAGTTTTAAAACAGGCTTTAATAATGCAGCAATTATTGCGTTGGTTTTAGGTATATTGCCTAATGTTCCTGGCTTTTTCACCACCATAAAAGTGTTTGGTGCCAGTGCGTTTCCGTCATGGATAAATGGATTGTATAGCTATGCTTGGTTTATTGGTTTTGCGGTAAGTGGCTTGGTATATTGGGCTATGATGAAAAATGAAATAATTGGCACACGGATGACACAGATAGAATAGATAGAAATGGATTTTATCTTTCGTAGCAAGATGTTTTTTTGTTGAATATCCTTTCTCCGTGGCGGACACTTGTACTGAAGAATAAATTTGGGCGAATAACCACAACGACTAAACGTCAATACGAAATCACAACGTTGTGAAACTTTGTGTACGTTGTGTCTTTGTGGTTCAAATAAATATTACAATGAGCATTTTAATTAAAAACGGAAATATCATCACTGCAACAGATAATTATGTGGCTGATATTTTTATAGAAGGCGAAACCATTTCAGCCATTGGCAAAAACCTAAACGTTATTGCAGATGAAATTATTGACGCAACAGGGAAACTCGTAATGCCAGGTGGTATTGACCCACATGTACATTTAGATATGCCTTTTATGGGAACTTATTCAAGCGACAACTATGAAACAGGTACTAGAGCTGCACTGTATGGTGGCACTACTACCGTGATTGATTTCATCTTGCAAAAGCAAGGAAGCAGTTTACAATCTGCTTTGCAGGAATGGAAAAGTAGAAGTGATAATAATGCAGTTGCTGATTATAGTTTTCATATGGCTGTTACCGATTTTAATGAAGACACCAAAAAGGAAATCCAGCATTTTATTGAGGTAGAAGGCATCACTTCTT
>JAYVNQ010000294.1:0-2923 GCA_043758365.1 Chitinophagales bacterium | reverse complement strand
GGCAACATACGTGGTCTTGTGTAAACCACATTATCGTTATCAAACAAATTAAACAAAGGCACTTCTTGCGTAAGGGCCAAATTAGCTTCAAAAAAAGAGGCAATGTTTCCAATGTCTGTCCAATAACCTTCGTATTGATAACTGGCTACTTTGTAATTTTCTATAGCATTTGGTATAATTTCTTTACCAAAATCGGTGGCATCAGGATGATGGTCTTTCAGCAAGTTATTCAGCACTGCTTTATTGAAAATATAAATACCCATTGATGCCAAATAGATACGTCCTTGGCTCTGCATTTCGGCACTTGTGGTACTTGACCAATCGCCTAAAACATCTTGCTTAGGTTTTTCTATAAAAGATGAAATCATCCCTTTTTCATCAGTTTTTAAAATACCAAATTCGGTAGCATCGTTTGCATGTACAGGAATGGTTGCAATAGAAATATCTGCACCACGAGCTAGGTGATCGGTAATCATTTCCAAGAAATCCATTTGGTACAATTGATCGCCACTTAGTATTAAAATATACTCAAACTCAAGGTTAGAAATATGTCGTAACGACTGCCTTACAGCATCGGCCGTGCCTTGAAACCAACCTGGGTTATCTGGTGTTTGTTCTGCTGCTAAAATATCTACAAAACCTGTACTGAAAGCACTGAAATGATATGTGTTTTTTATGTGTTTATTCAACGATGCAGAGTTGAACTGGGTTAGCACAAACATGCGATTGATACCACTGTTCATACAGTTGCTGATAGGAATATCTACCAAGCGATATTTACCCGCAACTGGTACGGCAGGTTTTGAACGAGATGCAGTTAACGGGTACAATCTACTGCCAGCACCGCCACCTAAAATAACGGCTACGATTTTTTTACTTAAAGATGCCATAATAATTGAGGGTTAAAAGTTTTTTCGTATAAAAAACAAGCAATTAAAAAATATTTTGGAAAGTTATGGTGAAACTTGTTGACTAATTAAATTAGTTGAAAAAGAAATTTTAGAAACGAAAATTTTTTATAAAAACATTGCTCAATAAGTACCGTTAAGCTGACTTGTAAACCTGTATATATTCAGCAACAACGGCCTCCCAACTATGGTCAATTTCCATCATGTGCTTACGCATCCAACCAAGGTGAGTTTTATCTTTATACACTTCAATACCCCTATAAATTGCGTGTGCAATATCGCTAACTGTTGCGTGGTTAAAACGTATGCCAAAGCCTTCCCATTCCCCCATATCTTTTACAGTATCCTGCAAGCCGCCAGTGCTGCGTACCAAAGGCACTGTACCATAACGCATAGCATACATTTGGTTTAGTCCACAAGGCTCAACTCGGCTTGGCATTAGCAAAAAATCTGCTGCTGCATATAACTTATGGCTTAAGGCCTCGTCGTAGCCAATTAGGGTATTGTAAAAGCCCCTGTATTGACTGCTAATATTGCTTAATTGCCACTCAACTTGTTTATCGCCACTACCTAATACAAAGTAACTTGCTCGGCCTTTTTGGTGGTATAATACATTTAAAAAAGCATTGGGCAATATATCGGCTGCTTTCTCGCCAACTAACCTTCCTATAAATACAAATAATGGTAAGTTTTCATTTAAACCGAAAGCTTCACATATTTTTTTCTTATTTTTTTTCTTGCCTGCCATTACACCTTTTACCGTAAAATTATTATATAAAAATCCATCTGTTGTAGGATCCCAAACTTCATTATCTATGCCATTTAAAATACCAACACATTTACCTTGCTCGTACTCAAACAAAGCTTCTAAACCATTGCTATTGTACCGCAATTCTGTCATATAACTATGGCTAACGGTTGTTACTTTCCAAGCACATTTTACTGCACTAGCCAGTGGGTTGATATTATTTTTCCAGTCTAAATCGCCCCATTTATAACCATCATAAGCTGGTAAATAATTGGCTTTATCCCAACCCATCCAACCTTGGTATTGTGCATTATGAATGGTGAGTATTGTTTTAATATAGGCCATACGTTTAAAAGCAAAGCAGTTCTTCAACATAAACGGAATAAGCCCTGCATGATAATCGTGCACATGAATAATATCTGGCTGATGTTGCCAAGTATTTAACCAAGTTAGTACTGCAATTTGAAAGGAAATAAAACGTTCGGCATCATCATCATAACCATAAATTTTTTCTCTGTCTAATAGGCCATTTATATCTACTAAAAATAAATCGTAACCTAAGGTGTTGGCAGCTTCTTTAATAATTGTAAAATCGAATTTATTGTTGCCCAATGCTGATGTGCCTTTATAATCTACCACCCACTCATTTTCGTACATAAACTTGGTGCGGTACATTGGCATTATTACTTTGGCGTGATGGCCAGCCTTACATTGGTATTTGGGTAACGCACCAACTACATCGCCTAAACCACCTGCCTTAGCCATTGGATAACATTCGGCACTAACGTGAATTATTTCCATAGAGTTAATCGTATTTTTTTGAAATTAAAAACAAATTAGGGTTTATATCTTTTACAACAAATTTTGCCTAAAAAAATTTATGTAAATAAATCTCATTACTTTCAACCCCTAACTAAAAAACCATTGTTTGTATGATGAAGCAAAAAACTAATTGGGGCCAATTTGGTACTCTTGTAACCGTGTTTTTCTTTTGGGGTTTTGTTGCTGCCAGCAACGATATTTTAATTCCGGTATTTAAAAAGGCATTTACACTTACACAATTTCAAAGCCAATTAGTAGCAGTAGCATTTTATGTTGCTTACACTGTAGGTGCATTAATTTACTTTGGTATTTCTAAAATTATTGGCATCGATTTACTAAATAAAATTGGCTACAAAAATGGTATTGTGGCTGGCCTAATTATCTCGGCCATTGGTACGTTATTATTTTATCCTGCGGCCAATACGGCATCGTTTAACCTAATGCT
>JAYVNQ010000293.1:0-9115 GCA_043758365.1 Chitinophagales bacterium | reverse complement strand
AAATCATCGTTAAATACTTTTAGCAAACCAAAACCATTGCGTGTAGGATTTGCAAAAAATAAAATTTAAAGTTGAAATTGCTTTAAGCCAACCAATATATTTTATATTTTTTCCTTCAGCTTTAAAACAATATGTTTTATTTTGTATATGTATTTAAAGTGGCAGATATATGGGAACAATAGGCAAGTATTTGATTGATTATAATCATAGTTTTTATTTTTAATGTACTGCCTCTATCTGCATTTTATGTAGGCAAAGGCTATTTAATATTATGCTTGTTTCACCATTTGTATAGATAAATTTAATTTCACATCATCGCTTACCACTATGCCACCAGCCTCAGTTACAGCACTCCAAGTGAGTCCAAATTCTGAACGAGTAATTTTACCACTAATATCAAAACCAGCTTTAAACTGACCATAAAAGTCTGTCATAGTACCACCATATTCTACCGTTAAAACTACAGGTTTGGTAACATCTTTAATAGTCAAATTGCCAGCTAATTCGTAATCGCTACCATCTACTTTTGTAAATGACGTAGAAACAAAAGTTAATGTTGGGTATTTAGCTACATCAAAAAAATCTTCGCTTTTTAAGTGCCTGTCTCTTTGCTCATTACCAGTGGTAATGCTTGCTATATCTGCGTTGAAGCTAATTTTTGCATCGCTAAAATCAGCTTGTTCTGCTTCTAATGTTGCATCAAAGTCTGCAAAACTACCCGTTACAGTGCTAATCATTAAGTGTTTTACTTTGAATGTCACATCGCTGTGCATTTCATCAATTTTGTAAGTTGGCATTGTGTTTAATTTTTGGCCTCCAGCCCTTAAAGGGAATTATTAAGGAGGATATTATGAATAATTGTTTCTTACATTTTGTGTGCTTTCCTTCACCCCTTTTGGAGCTGGGGATTTCACATTGGTACTTCCATCAATAAAAATTGTGTATCGGTATCGGCGCTAATATTTAACATATCAGCATCTGTAATACCTAAACCATCTCTTTCTTGTAATACAATGCCATTAACATTTACAGCGCCTTTTAGTATAAAAAAATACACACCATTAGCAACATTATTTAAAGCATAAGTTACCTCTTTACCAGCTTCATAATTACCAAGTGCAAACCACGCATCTTGATTAATCCAAACTGCTTCTGTATTATTTGGCGCAACTACAGTTTGTAGTTTATTCACCCTATCAGCAACAGGAAAAGATTTCTGTTCATAACGAGGTGAAATGTTTAGTTCTTTTGGCATTACCCAAATTTGTAAAAACTTCACCTCTTTACTGTGATTCGCATTTTTTTCGCTGTGTGCAATACCCTTACCGGCACTCATTATTTGAACATCACCTTCTTTTATAATTTCGTGTCGCCCAGTGGTATCATTATGTTCTAAATCGCCACTTAAGGGGATAGAAATTATTTCCATATTATCGTGTGGATGCTTGCCAAAACCCATACCACCAGCAACGGTATCGTCGTTTAAAACACGTAATGTGCCAAAGTGCATTCTTTCAGGATTATAATAGTCTGCAAAACTGAATGTGTGGTAACTGTTTAACCAGCCATGGTTTGCTATACCTCTTGTATTTGCCTTATGTAATATCGTTTTCATTTTATTTATTTTAAAATTGATGTATGTACATGTATTTTGTGAAATTTTTTTATTACTTTTCTCTTAATCTTTCAAGTAATGTATTTAGTGTGTTGGCTTCTACTTCGCTAATGGTAATTTCATTTGAATAAGTAGCATTTAAAACCACAGTTGTAGAATCTAAAATAACAATGCCAGCTTGTGTTAACGTAATGACTGTTTCTCTTTTATCTTCTAAAGACGTAGAGCGTTTTACTAGTTTTTTAATTTCTAATCGGTCTATTATCCTTGGTACGTTTGAGTTTTGTTCAATCATACGTTGTGCAATATCTCTTACACACATTTGATCTGGATACTTGCCTTTTAATATACGTAGCACATTATATTGTTCATGCGTTAATCCAAATTCTTTCAGTTCTTTACTCACAAGACTTTTTAACCACCAAGCTGTGTAAAGCACATTAAGTGATGCTTTTTGCACTTCGTTCTTAAATTTTGTACTCTGTATTGCTTGCTCTAGTTTCATGTATAGTACAAATATATGTATATACATCTAATTTAAAAAAAATTGAAATTTTAATAATGAGAAGAGCGATTTTTTACGCTTCGATAAAAGTTGAATAAAATTATAAACGTACAAGTGAGTGACACAACGGGCGTTGAATAGATTTACCAAAGTTGGTTACATAAAAACTATTTTGCTATAAAAATAAAACTGCCTTTACAAGATTTGTAAAGGCAGTTTTAAATATGTTGTTTGTATTTTAATTGGCAGCGGTGGCAGCATATTTCCACCAATCGGCCAAGGCATTGCAATTTGAATATTCTTTATCAATTGTAATGTAATAATTTGGCAAATGTTCTTTGAACCAGGTCGCTAAAACGCCTTGCTTTTTTTCTTCCAAAGCTCTCGCTTGAATACGGTTATAATCTTGTTTTAAATTTTCGCGGTGAGGATCTGTGCGGTTTTTTAATAAAATAATACGCACCATTTTTGTACCTCTATCGTTGGTGTAAGCCTGTGGTTTAGAGATGTCGCCAGGTTTTAAATCTCTCAAGGCAAGTACCATTTCTTTATCAGGTAACTGATCAATACTTAGGAAAGTTGAGCCTGAACGGTCGGTTAGTGAACCACCGCTAAATTTGCTGTTTTCGTCTTCACTGAACTTATTTACGGCTTCGCCAAAATCAAATCTTTTCGCCAAAATATTACTTCGAATGGAATCTAATTTGGCAATGCTTGCAGTTATTTCATCTTCGGTAACTGGCGGAATTTTTAGTATGTGACGAACAATGGCATCATCACCAGAACGGCTGACCATATAGATGATATGGTAACCAAATTTTGATTTGATAGCCGGAGACATTTGCCCATCTTTTAAACGAAAAGTGGCATTGGTAAAATCTTTATCAAAGTCTCTACCAGTACGGTTTATAGACAATGTGCCGCCTTGTTGTTCCGTGCCTTTATCATCGGAATATGTTTTAGCTAATTGTGCAAATGGTTTAATACCAGACTCGGCCTGACGTTTGTAATCATACAACTGTTTTATCACGTATTCTTCAACCTCTTTGGTGGCTTTTGGCTGTAACAAAACTTGGCTGACCTCAATTTCACTTTCGTAGTATGGCAAACTATCTTTTGGTATTTTATTGTAGTAAGATTTTACTTCGGTTGGGGTTATTTTAACGGCATCTAAAATTTTGCCACGCATTTGATCAGCTAATTTTCTGTCTTTAAAACTCTGTCTAAAATCTTCTTTTATTTGGTAAATTGTTTTGCCCGCAATTTCTTCTAACGCATCTTTTGAGCCATAACTACCAATAAATTGGCGGATCTGTAAGTCCAGCCCTGCTTCAATTTCATCTTCGGTTACTGGCAAAGAATCTTTTTCTGCTTGTAGCACTAATGCTTTTTGTATTAACTGACCTTCTAAAAAAGCACATTCTGGATTAGGGGGCAATTGGGCTTCAGCACCTTGACGTTTATAATCTGCAATGGCATTTACAATGTCAGATTTTAAAATAATTTTGTCACCCACTTGGCCAATAATTTTATCTGCCACCACTTTTTTGGTTTGTGCAAATAAAAAGTTACTAAGCGTTAATAGGGAAAGAATAAAAACAGTACGTTTCATATTGTAATGATTGTCAAGTTTCAAAAATAAGGCTTTGTTGATGCTGAAAGTAAGATGTGGCAAGGTTTTTAACAAACTGTTGCGATAAGTGTTACATAAAAAAAGGATGAACCATGATAGTTCATCCTTTAAGATATTTAATTGAAATTATAAGGTACGTTTTACTTCTTCCTCTTCGTAAGCCACAACAGTATCGTTAACATTTAAGTCAGCAAAACCTTTTACAGTCAAGCCACACTCGTAACCATTGTTCACTTCCTTCATGTCATCTTTAAAGCGTTTTAAACTGCCTAATTCTGCGAAGCCGCCTTCCATTCTTGGGTAAACCAAAATCCCATCTCTAAATACACGTATTTTATGGTCACGTTTAATTTTACCTTCTTGTACATAACAACCTGCAACAGTTGCCTTGTCAAATTTGTAAACTTCACGTATCTCAACGGTAGCAACCTCTTTCTCTTCAACTTTGGGTTCCAACATACCTTCCATCGCACTTCTAATTTCATCAATAGCCGTGTAAATGATAGAGTATAATTTCACCTGAACACCTTCGTTTTCAGCTAGTTTATTGGCCTGAGAAGATGGACGAACGTTAAAGCCTACGATGATAGCATCGGATGCCGCTGCTAACAAAATATCACTTTCAGAAATTTGACCAACTGCTTTATGAACAACACGAATAGCAATTTCCTGACTAGATAATTTTTGCAACGAATCGCTCAATGCTTCCACAGAACCGTCCACATCACCCTTAATGATAATATTTAATTCTTTAAAGTTGCCAAGAGCCAAACGGCGACCAATTTCATCCAATGTAATATGTTTCCTAGCACGTAACCCTTGTTCACGAGAAATTTGAGAACGTTTTGTGGCCACTTCTTTGGCTTCGCTTTCTTCTTTGTAAACCTTAAACTTTTCGCCAGCTTGAGGCGCACCATTTAAACCTAGAATTACAACTGGTGTAGATGGTGGTGCAATTGTAACACGTTGGTTACGTTCATTAAACATCGCTTTTACACGACCATAATGCTGACCAGAAACCATCAAATCGCCTTGGCGAAGTGTGCCATTTTGTACAAGAATGGTGGCAACATAACCACGACCTTTATCTAACGATGCCTCAATGATAGAACCAACTGCATCTTTTTCTGCATTGGCTTTTACATCTAATAATTCAGCTTCAAACAAAATTTTATCTAATAATAAATCAACATTTAAACCTTGCTTAGCAGATAATTCTTGGCTTTGGAATTTACCACCCCAGCTTTCCACCAAAATATTCATACCAGCTAATTGCTCATATATTTTTTGAGGGTTTGCACCATCTTTATCAATTTTATTTACCGCAAAAATCATTGGTACGCCTGCTGCTTGAGCATGGCTAATGGCCTCCTTAGTTTGTGGCATCACTGCATCATCTGCTGCAACTACAATTACAGCAATATCCGTAACCTTAGCACCTCTGGCACGCATAGCTGTAAAGGCTTCGTGACCTGGAGTATCTAAGAATGTAATGGCTTTACCATTTGGTAATGTTACTTCGTAAGCACCAATGTGTTGGGTAATACCACCAGCTTCTCCAGCTACCACATTTGCATTACGAATATAATCTAGCAATGATGTTTTACCGTGATCAACGTGACCCATAATGGTTACTATTGGAGGACGAGTTTCTGCATTAACTACATCAATATTGTCATCGTCATCTTCGTCTTCTTCAATATCATCAACTCCAATAAATTCTACTTCAAAATCAAATTCGCTTGCTACCAGTTCAATTACTTCAGCATCTAAACGTTGGTTAATGCTCACCATTATACCAAGCCCCATACACTTACCAATTACATCGGCAAAGCTTACATCCATCAAATTAGCCAACTCGCTAACCGTAACAAATTCTGTTACTTGTAGTTTGTTATCTTCATTGCCTGTATCACTCATAGCATCAGCTGCCTCTTCACGTTTTGCACGGCGATATTTTGCCTTCAAGCTTTTGCCTCTACCACCACCGCCTGTTAATTTGGCCTGTGTTTCCTTAATCTTATCTTGAATTTCTTTGGCGTCTATTTCTTTATCATCTCTACGGGTAATTGGACGATTGCCACCAGCACCACCACTACGATTATCTCGGTTAAAACCACCACCGCCTTGTGGACTACGACTAAAACCGCCACCACCAGTTGGTGTGCCACCTCTATTATTAGCGGCAACTATCGGCCTACTATTACCTGTGCCCGGAGCTTGAACAGCAGGTGCTTGACTCTGACCATTACCCCTATTATCTCTGTTAAAACCGCCGCCTTGTTGTGGACTACGGTTTTGGAAATTACCTCCACCTTGCTGACCTCCTGGCTGAGCACCGCCAACACGCCTATTATCAACAGGTATGCGTTTGCGGATTTTACGCTCCTCAGCAGTCATTGGTTTTGGTCTAGTATCACTATCAACAGGTAATTCAATTTTACCTAAAATTTTAGGACCTGTTAATTTTTCAACTTCTATATTTTCAATTAGCGGCGCCTCATCAACAGTTTCTAGCTCAGCAATTTTGGGTTGCTCAACAACTATTGGTGCTGCAACTGGTGCAGGTAATTTTCCTTTAGCTACAGCTGTTGTTGGTTTTGCTTCAACTTTTGTTTTAGCAGTTTCTACAGCAACTGGTTCTTCTTTTTTCTTAGTCCCTTTTTTTGGTCTAGTAGAGTTATCAATAGCAGACAAATCAACTGTACCCAATACTTTAGGGCCTTCTAATTCAGGTGCATCAATTCGTGTAATATCAGTAGTAGATTCTTCTGCAACAACTTTAGTTTCTACTGGTGCAGATTTTTCTTCAGCAACTTTTACCTCAGCAATTTGTGCAATTACAACAACAGGTGGTGGTACAACTACCACTGGGGTAGACTCTTCTTTTGGTGGAACAATAACCAAGGTTATTGGTTTTATATCTTTCCTAAAGCTAATCTCCTCTTCATCCCTTCTCTTCCTTTCGTTTTGTTGACTTTTTGGTATTTCTACCTGGTTTGCTTTGTTTTTTGCTTGCTTATCGCCTTGAAACTCGGCTTGCAAAGCATAGTACATGTCTTCGGTAAGCTTAGTGGTAGCAGTAAGGCCATCTTTATTAAAACCACGTTTTACCAAAGCATTTACTAGGGTGTCTTGACCCACGTTAAACTCTTTAGCTGCGGCTAATAACCTTGGTAATTTCAATTCTAACATTCAGTGTTTTTAATTTGTCTTAGCTTTTTTTTGAAACTATGTTTCAAAGCTATTTTTATTTTTATGAGACCGACTTTTGCCCTTTTATGTTGCATTAGTTGCGTCGCACTCTTGTACATTTTATTCTTTATTCAGCAATACCTTCAAGGTTTTAAACTTTAGGGTATCAATCGTAAACTATGCTTTCTCTTCCTCTCTTTCAAACTCTTCTCTTACTATCCGCAATACATCTGCAATAGTTTCTTTTTCTAAATCAGTACGGCGTTCCAATTCTTCAGCCGTAAGGCTTAAAACACTTTTTGCAGTATCGCAACCAACACGCTTGAATTCATCAATAATCCACATTTCAATTTCATCGCTAAATTCATCTAAATCAATATCAAACTCGTTGGTTACTTCCTCATCTTTTCTAAACACATCAATTTCGTAGCCGGTCAATTCACATGCCAACTTAATATTTACCCCTCGTCTACCAATTGCTAACGATACTTGATCTTGCTCTAAATAAGCATCTACTTGTTTTTTCTCGTCATCAATTTTCATGTAACTGATTTTTGCAGGTGTTAATGAACGCTGAATAAGCAGTTGAATATTGGTTGTATAGTTAATAATATCAATATTTTCATTCTTTAACTCACGAACAATTCCGTGAATACGACTGCCCTTCATACCTACGCAAGCGCCAACTGGGTCAATACGGTCATCATAACTTTCAACGGCCACTTTTGCCCTTTCACCTGGGTCACGAACAATTTTTTTAATGGCAATTAAACCATCCATAATTTCTGGCACTTCAATTTCAAGTAATTTGGCCAAAAATAAATTACTTGTTCTTGAAAGTATAATTACTGGATTATTATTTTTTGTATCAACACGTTCAATAACTGCTCGGGTATTTTCACCTTTTTTAAAATAATCTTGTGGAATTTGTTCTGATTTTGGTAAGATTAATTCGTTACCATCTTCATCTAACAAAAGCACTTCTTTTTTCCAAACTTGATAAACCTCTGCAGAAATAATTTCACCAATTCTGTCGTTATATTTTTTTATTAATTCTGTCTTTTTCAAATCGCCAATACGGCTAGCTAATGTTTGTTTGGCAGCTAAAATAGCTCTGCGACCAAAGTCTAGCATATCCATTTCCTCATACAATTCCTCACCAACTTCAAAATCGGGTTCAATTTTAATAGCTTGGGTGTAAGCCACTTCAGCCAAAGGATCTATCACTTCACCATCATCAACAATCATTCTACGGCGGATGATTTCAAGGTCACCTTTCTCAGAGTTTACGATAACGTCAAAATTTTCATCGCTACCATATTTTTTACGCAATAAGGTTTTAAAAACATCTTCTACCACCTTCATAAGCGTCGGCCTATCAAGGTTTTCAGCTTCTTTAAAATCCTGAAAGGCATCTATTAAATTGATACTTGCCATACTTTTTTATTTACGATGTACGATGTGTGATGTACGATTTCTGGCCGTATTATCACTATTAAAATTTTATTTGAACGGTTGTTGTTTTAATATTTTCAAAAGGTATTACTACCTGTTTTGTAATTGCTTTTTTACCCTTGCCTTCGATTGTTTCAATAATAATATCGGCTTCGGCTACATCCATTAATTTACCCTCATTAATGGTATCATCTTTAAAAATCACTTCTACATCTCTACCAATATTTTTTTGGTACTGGCGGTGCATTTTCAATGGTTCTTCAATGCCTGGACTAGAAACTTCTAAGCTAAAATCACCTTCCGGATACATAGCAGTATCTTCAATAAACTTATATAGTTGCCTATTTATTTTAACGCATTTATCAATTGGTAAACCGGTATCTGCGTCTAAAAATATTTTGATGTTGTTACCAGCTTTTATTTTTAGCGATACCAAAAACACTTCTGGTTCACTACTAATTATGCCGTTCACAAAAGATTGTAATATTTGTATTTGTTCTGCTGCTGCCATAGGAAAAAAGAAGAAGGGAACGATTGCGTTCCCTTCTGTTACTCGTTCATTCGGTGCAAATGTAATAGGTGTGATGGTATGTTCCAAATTATGGTATAATTATTTTCGGTAGTGATTCAAAATGTATGCTGTTTTTTAGGCAGCGTTTCTATGTTGTATATAGGTTTTAATAATTCCATAGTGCATATCATCTTTTTTGGA
>JAYVNQ010000292.1:0-2931 GCA_043758365.1 Chitinophagales bacterium | reverse complement strand
AGAAACCAGTGGATGGGAGTGGGTAGTACTTTTAGAACAAAAACCTTATCAGCTGATGGTAAGTTATTTGAAGATAAACAGTACAATACGATAATAGGCAATTATCTTGGAATTGGTGGGATGGTTTTGCAAGACGATGCAATGGATGGTGCCTATAGAAATACGTACTTCTCACTAAATACTGCATATCATGTTACGTTTGATAGAGATGGATATCATGGTCTTGCAGTAGGACTGGGTTGGATTTATAATAAAACAATAATTGATTTCAGTCAACTAAATTTTGGCGAACAATTATCATCAGCAGGATTTAATAGAACGTTACCAACTGCAGAGACTAACCTCACAAATATCCCTGCTTTTTCTTCATTTTGTGCAGGATTAATGTACACATTTTCTAATGAATATACCTCTGCTTCAATAGGCGTATCTGGTTACAGATTTATTAAATCAAAACGCTCTGTACTAAAAGATGATACACAATATGATGCTCCTAGGTACAATGTTCATGCAGATTTCGATTCTTATATTAATGATTACACTAGTGTTGGTGTTAGTGGCATTTATCAAACACAAAATGGGATCTCGAGTACAACTGTTGGGGGTAACATTGGCTTTTCTCATGCTGAGAACGAGTTTCAAGATAGGGTATTAAATCTGGGCCTTTTTTACCGTTTGGGTGATGCGATTATTCCTTACGTTGGCTATGTTTATAATGGTGTACAGCTAGGAATCTCTTACGATGTAACTACTTCAAATTTAAAAAGTCAATCTGTAACACCTAATACCTTAGAGTTCTCTTTAGTTTTTAGACATTACAAATCGGAAACCCATAAAATTCCATGGCTAAGATAAAAAATGGATTGATAGTATTTATATGCTAGTTCTCTACAAACAATTTAAGAAAATTTGGGTTACAAATTCATTGTCAACTAAATTAAACGAGCAATGAAATTACTTTCATTGCTCGTTTACGAAACCTTTATACGTATTAACTTTCAAAAGATTTTACCGATTGTTTTTATTACATTGGTTTAAATACCATGTGCTTAAAACTTTATCTCCTCTTCATTGTCATCAAAAAACTTGAACTCAATTAAATGAAAATTATTGTTTTGTTGAATAGATAACTTGGTTTTATGCTTGCGTTTCCATTTCTTAAAAATAGAATTGAAAATACCTTTTGTAAGATGGGAATACACAATAGGATGAACCATCAGCATTAAATTTTTATGCGAATGTGTTACCAAATAATGCAAGCGTTTTTCAATTTCATCTTCTAACAATAATGTTGAAGATATTTTACCCGTGCCATTACAAACTGGGCAAACTTCTGATGTATTGATGCTTAATTCTGGCCGCATACGCTGCCTTGTAAGCTGCATTAAACCAAATTTAGAAATTGGCAATACTGCATGTTTGGCTCTATCGGTTTGCATAAAACCTTCCATTGCATCTTGCAGTTGTCGTCGGTTATCTGGCAATTTCATATCAATAAAATCAACCACAATAATACCCCCAATATCACGCAATCGCAGTTGACGGGCAATTTCTTCCGCCGCCTCCAAATTGGTTTGCAATGCATTTTCTTCTTGGCTGTTGCTAACACTTTTGTAGCCGCTATTCACGTCAATTACGTGTAAAGCCTCAGTATGTTCAATAATTAAATAGGCCCCACTTGGTAGGTTTACAGTTTTGCCAAAAGCACTTTTTACTTGCTTTGTTACGCCGTAAGTATCAAAAATTGGCAATGGCCCATTATGGTACGTTACTATGTCAGATTTATCTGGTGCTATTTTATCAATATAACTTTTTGTATCGCTGTAAATATTTTTATCGTTAATCACGATGCGGTTAAAATCGGCACTTAATAAATCTCGCAAAATGCTGGTGGCTCTATTTTGCTCACTTAAAATTTTAGTAGGTGCAACTGCATTTTTAAGGTTCAACTGTATGTTGTTCCACGTGTCTACTAAGCTCAATAAATCTTGGTGTAGTTCAGCGGTGCTTTTGCCTTCAGCAGCAGTACGCACAATAACTCCAAAGTTTTTTGGGCGAATAGATTCTACAATTTTATGTAGCCTTTTCCTTTCTTCGCCGGAGTGAATTTTTTTCGATACGGCCACAATTTCGTTGAAAGGTGTTACTACTATAAAACGACCTGGCAAGCTCAATTCGCAACTTAGCCTTGGGCCTTTTGCAGCAATTGGTTCTTTTAAAATTTGTACTAATATGTTTGGTTTACCGTTTAAAACCTCATTGATTTTCCCTGTTTTAACTATCTCTGGCTCAATATTAAACTTAGAAAACTCAAACCCACTCTCCTCCTTATCAGTCATTGCAAACTGGGTAAATTTTAATAATGATTTTACAAACGGAGATAAATCGGTATAGTGTAAAAAAGCATCTTTTTCAAAGCCAACATCAATAAAGGCAGCATTTAAACCAGGTATTAATTTTTTTACTTTACCAAGATATAAGTCACCAACACCAAAGTTAGCATCTGCTTTTTCGTTGTGTAGTTCTACTAGTTTTTTTTCTTCTAAGAATGCAATTTCAACACCCGTTGGGCTTGCATTTATAATTAGTTCTTTGTTCACAAAATTGGCAACTTTAAAAATATATAAAAATGAACAATACCCCAAACATTGAGGTACGCAAAACACAACTATTAAAACTTATTAATTACTATTGAAGATAAGGTAGAGGAAAGGTAAAGTTGCGTAGATAAGATACAATAGTAACAAGCCCAATACTGTGTAAAATGGTGCAGCAATAGTTGCTGCACCATTTTTATAAAGTTTATCAAAAAAAGAGATTACTTCTTCTTATGACGATTTTTTCTTAAACGTTTTTTTCGTTTGTGCGTCGCAATTTTATGACGCTTTCTCTTTTTACCACAAGGCATACCAAGACATTTTTAATTAGTTA
>JAYVNQ010000291.1:0-2931 GCA_043758365.1 Chitinophagales bacterium | reverse complement strand
GAACTTAATACCACCGATTTGATAAAATGCTTTTCATCAATTTCATTAGCAGGATAGAAGTTAGTTGCCTTTCTATTACCTATGGTAATTGTGCCAGTTTTGTCTAGTAACAAAACATCAATATCCCCTGCTGTTTCAACCGCTTTTCCGCTTTTTGTAATTACATTAGCTCTTAATGCTCTATCCATACCTGCAATGCCAATTGCAGAAAGCAAACCACCTATAGTTGTGGGAATTAAACAAACAAAAAGTGAAATAAATGCGGCTATTGTAATTGGTGTATTGGCATAATCGGCAAATGATTTTAGTGTTATTGTAACAATAATAAAAACCAACGTAAATCCTGCTAAAAGAATAGTTAAAGCAATTTCATTGGGTGTTTTTTGCCTTGATGCACCTTCTACCAAAGCAATCATTTTATCCAAAAAACTTTCGCCTTGTTCTGTATTTACCTTTACAGTTATTCTATCTGATAATACTTTTGTACCACCTGTTACGGAACTTTTATCGCCACCAGCTTCACGAATTACTGGTGCACTTTCGCCAGTAATGGCACTTTCGTCAATGGTTGCTAGTCCATCTACTATTTCACCGTCCATTGGTATTATATCGCCTGCTTCGCAAAAAAATATGTCTCCCTTTTTTAATTGTGACGAAGGAACAATTTGTATTTCGTTGGAATTAAATTTTCCAATATCAGATATTTTCTTAGCAGGAGTTTCTTCCCTTGTTTTGCGTAAGCTATCAGCTTGTGCCTTTCCTCTTGCTTCTGCTATAGCTTCTGCAAAGTTGGCAAAAAGTAATGTAAGTAATAAGACAAGAAACACAACTAAATTGTATGTAAAAGTACCTTGAGATTTTTCGCCTGCTAATATCCACAAGCAAACAAAAAACATAACGGCTGTTCCTATTTCTACTGTAAACATTACAGGATTACGAAACATTGTTTTAGGGTTAAGTTTTATAAAAGACTGCTTTAAAGCTTCTTGCATTAAGTCTTTTTGAAACAAGGATGTATTTTTTGTCATTTTGTTGGTTATTTATGCATTGAAAAATATTCTGCAATTGGTCCCAGTGTTAAAGCAGGAAAAAATGCTAGTGCTGCTACAATTACTATTACGGCAAAAACCATTAATCCAAAAGTTGTTGTATCGGTTTTTAATGTTCCATTGCTTTCAGGAATGAATTTTTTACTAGCCAAAATACCAGCGATAGCTACTGGGCCAATAATTGGCAGATATCGAGCAAATAACATTACAATTCCACAGGCTATATTCCAAAATGGTGTATTGTTGCCTAAGCCTGCAAAGCCGCTACCGTTATTGGCACTAGATGAAGTGAATTCATACAACATTTCACTAAATCCATGGAAGCCTGGATTAGCCAACCAGCCGGCATACTTTACTGGATTGCTAGAGTACAAAAAACTTGAAAGAGCCGTACCAACCAATATCAAAAATGGATGTAGCAAAGCAATAACCATTGCAATCTTCATTTCTTTGGCTTCAATTTTTTTACCTAAAAATTCGGGTGTTCTTCCTACCATTAAGCCACTAATAAAAACTGCCAAAATAATGAAGACGTAAAAATTTAGAAATCCAACACCCACACCTCCAAAAAAGCAGTTAATCATCATTCCCAACAACGTCATCATTCCAGTAAGAGGTGTCATACTATCATGCATGGCATTAACAGATCCATTACTTGTGCAGGTGGTATTTATAGCCCAGTAGGCAGATGCAGCCGAACCAAATCGGACTTCTTTGCCTTCCATACTTCCCATGTTTTGTTGAATACCCATTTGGGTAATGGCAGTATTTCCTTTCATTTCAAAATAGATAGAAGGAATTAATAACATAAGAAACCCTAATGTCATTACCCCAAAAATTATTAGTGCTAATTTTTTTCTTTTTAAAACATAACCCAAAGCAAAAATCATTGCCATGGGAATTAAAAAGATGGAAATAGTTTCTACTATATTGGTAAAATAGTTTGAGTTCTCCATTGGATTGGCAGAATTAGAACCATAAAAACCACCACCATTTGTTCCTAATTGTTTAATAGCTACAAATGCTGCAACGGGGCCACGACTAATTTGTTGTTCTTGTCCTTCTAGAGTAGTAATTTTATCTTTTCCATCCAATGTCATTGGTGTTTTGTTGAACAACAATAGCGTTGCAACAATAATTGCCAATGGAAATAGTATGCGAGTACTACCTCGTACAAAAAAAGAATAAAAATTACCTAGGGTTTGTGTGGTGCGTTCCTTCATTGCTAAAAATACTACTGCACAAATCGCAATGCCTGTACTGGCACTAATAAACATCCAAAGCATTAAAAGTAATTGCCCAAAATAAGACAAGCCTGTTTCGCCTGAATAATGTTGTAAGTTGGTATTGGTAATAAAACTTACCGTTGTGTTAAAAGCCAAATCTCCACTCATAGAAGAATTGCCATCTGGATTAAGTGGTAACCAACTCATATTGGTAAGTACTAGCATAGTAATTACAAACCAAACTATATTAATGGTAAGCAATGCTACCAAATGCTGTTTCCAGTTCATTTCTTTTGAAGGATCAATGCCGCCTAATTTGAAAAAGAGTTTATCAAGTGGATTTAAAATTTTATCGAGCCAAGTATTTTCATAATTAAAAACCTTTCCAATGTAGCGACCAAGTGGAATTGCCAAAGCAACAACAGCCACATACATTAAGATTACGCCGAGTATTTCTGTGTTCATAAGAATTAGAATTTTTCAGGTTTTAAAAGTACATAGCACATATAGCCAAATACTCCAATTGCGATGATGAATAATGCTGTCATAGTTTTAGATTTTTTCAAACCAATTAATAGCTTTGTAAAAAAGGGCAAAAGCTAATAACCCTGAGAAAGTTAAAATTGTAGTTATCATTTTTTTGTATTAATAAATAA
>JAYVNQ010000290.1:0-25675 GCA_043758365.1 Chitinophagales bacterium | reverse complement strand
ACCTCAATAAAATATGGACTTCTGGCAATTATCAACTCAAACAAAAGGTTCAATACCTAATGTTTCCTGATGGAATATTGTATGATAAGAAAGATGGTGATTATCTAACCCAAAGAGTGAATACAGTTTTCTCTTGGATGTCAAGTGTAGCAAGGGTTTTAGAGAAAAATAAAAGCGGACAAACAGGTACTGAGACCAATTTATCCGCTTTGGTAGAGCGTACGGGAATCGAACCCGTCATTCCTCCGTGAAAGGGAGGTGTATTAACCGATTTACCAACGCTCCGTCTTGTTTTTCGGACTGCAAATATAGAGGCTGATATCAGACGAGCCAAAATTTATTTAAATCTATTTTAAATTATTTCTTTGCAATAATCAGCATCAATAAACTGACATTCCTTTACAATCACAATTGGTTTCAACGCTAATATGTAGCATTTTTGCAAACCATTTATAAAAACCAATACGCTCATTGCGATTAGCTATAAAATCTTTATCGGTTGTGTTGCATTCTAAGCCACCGTTAATAATCAAATTCGTCATTCCAAAACCGGGTAACCGTTTTTGCATGGAATCTGTAGCATTTGGAAGCCATTTACCACACATTACATCGTGGCAACTTGGCTTTGGCTTTTGTGTCTTCATCCAAAACCAAAGGGCTGTTTTAAAAGCAATAACCCCATTTTCACATACCAATTCTGGTTGTTGCAATAATGGTAATTGCAAATCATCGCCTGCAAGCCCGTAATTATATGCATACGAAATTTGCATTGGCCCACGACCAAAATAATTTTTACCATCAACTGCTTGGTATTTGCTGAAACCGCCCGTGTTGTAAACTGGGCAGGGTTTATTTAAACAGCCTTGTTCTTCTTTAAACACTAATCCCCAAACATACGGACCACCTTTTGCACCCGACCAACCGTTGGTGGTTTCGTGGGCAATATTGGCAAAAAATGCTATTAATTCACGTTGGTTCTGTAGCGGTGTACCCTCGGTTGCAAATAGGGGAAATGTTTTTGAAGCGGTGATAAAATGCTCGTAATTATACAATATATCGTGGTGGGGAAATAATTGTTGGTATTGTTTTTTAGTAATGAGTTGTGGGACTTGCAAACTGGCTTTTAGTTTTTGAGCAAATGAGATAGTTGCTAAGAAAAATGTAATAGATAATAGTGTTAGTTTCATACTCATAGTTTTTAATAAAAACATTTCAAAACTAAGTTGATAGAATGGCAAAATTTTTTCATTGGGAAATATTTGTGATTTGCCAATGTAAGTAACCTCAATTATTCTCGTATATAGTGGAACAAATGTGGTAACTGATTGTAATTAATAATACCATAATGTTAATCTAAAAACAAAAAATACTACAACATGAAACAGTTTTTCCGCTCTTTAGCCATTTTATCCGTAGGCTTTATCGCACTATCGCAAACTAGTTGCGTGCAAGCACAAAGTGATGTTAGAAAAGTTACATTAACTGCCCCCAAAGGCAAGGCAGTAGCGGCTTTTGCCGAAGGTTGCTTCTGGTGTTCGGTACACGTTTTTGAAGCAGTTAAAGGAGTTGATAGTGCCATTGCTGGTTATGCTGGTGGTAATAGTAAAAACCCAACTTACAGGCAAGTTAGCGGCGAAACCACAGGACATGCAGAAAGTGTATCAGTGTATTATAACCCCCAAATAATTAGCTACGATGAATTGCTGAATGTATTTTTTACTTCGCAAGATCCAACAACCCCAAACCAACAAGGACCAGATAGAGGGTCATCTTACAGATCGGTAATTTTTTATCATACACCGGAGGAAAAGGTATTGGCTACCAACTCAATAGCTAAGTATAATAAGTCTGGCATGTTTAAAAACCCAATTGTAACTGAAGTGAAAAACTTAGATGCTTTTTATAGGGCCGAGGAATATCACCAACATTACATAGTACTTAACCCAAATGATGGCTATGTGCAAAATGTATCTATACCAAGGTTTAATTTATTTAAAAAGCATTACAAAGGCAAATTGAAATAGGACATGAAGTGTAGTGAGAGGAAAAGAGGCAGTTTAGATTTCAACTGTCTTTTTTTTTGTATTATATCATCTTTTTCAACTGCTCCACAACAGTATCTATTTCGCTGGTAGTATTGTGTTTGCTAAATGAAAACCTTACTGTTACACGGTTTGGGTCATTATTGATAGCTCTTATTACATGCGAACCTTGGTCTGCTCCGCTGGTACAAGCGCTGCCACCACTGGCACAAATGCCATTAATGTCAAGGTTAAACAATAGCATTTCGCTCATCTCGGTTTTTGGCAAGCCAACACTTAAAACAGCGTACAAACTATCACCAAAAGGATCGCCATTAAAGCCCACATCTGGAATGTTTTTTTGCAAAGATTCTATCATGTAATACTTCAAATCTTTTATGTAAGTACTCTCAGCTTCGTTGTGTTCAGTAGCTATTTCTAAGGCTTTTGCAAAGCCAACAATACCATATAAATTTTCTGTACCTGCCCGCATATTACGTTCTTGCGAACCACCGTGAACAAAGGGTTCTATCTTCACATTTTCATTAATATATAAAATACCAACACCTTTTGGCCCATGAAATTTATGCCCAGCACCGGTTATAAAATGTACTGGTGTATTGCGTAAATCGAAAGGGAAATGCCCAACTGTTTGTACTGTATCGCTATGAAAAATGGCTTGATACTTTTTGCAGATATTACCTACTTCTTGAAGGCTCAGCATATTCCCAATTTCGTTATTTGCATGCATGAGTGATACCAAACATTTATCTTCACTTTCGGCCAGTAAACGTTCCAAATCATCAAGGTCAATATGGCCATTTGGTAATACATTAACATAGCTTAATTTGGCTTCACCGGTTTTGTGTAAATATTCTACGGTATGTGTGGTTGCATGGTGTTCAATCACCGATGAAATGATGTGCTTGCAGCCTAAATCCCTTACTGCTGCTGTAATTGCGGTGTTGCTACTTTCCGTACCGCCGGAAGTAAAAAATATTTCGGCAGGATGGGCATTTAAAATTTTAGCCACCGATTTGCGGGCATTTTCAATGGCCATTCTGCTTTCTCTACCATAACTATAAATGCTAGATGGATTGCCAAAATGTGTGGTTAAATAAGGCATCATTACGTCTAAAACCTGAGGATCTAAAGCGGTGGTGGCGGCATTATCTAAGTAAATTCTTTGTTTCATGTTTGTATAGTTATGAATTATGAGTTATAAGTTATGAGTTGTCGATTTTAAGTTTTAGGACTTTAAACTAAACTTCAACTTTCAACTCTAAGCTATCGGTTGCAAACCTAACTCATTCGCTTTTTGTAGCATAAATTGATAAGCCGCTTCGTAATTATTTGGTATTATACCATCTAACATCGCATTACGAATAGCATCTTTAATAATACCCACTTCACGGCTTGGTTTTAGTCCAAAAACCTGCATAATTAATTCACCAGTTACAGGTGGCTGCCAATTACGAATATGGTCGCTTTCTTCAACTTCGTGTAACCTTAATCTTACCAACTCAAAATTTTGCAAATAGCGTTTCACTTTCACTTTATTTTTACTGGTAATGTCAGCATTGCATAGTAGCATCAAGGCTTCTATGTCTTCGCCAGCATCAAATAATAATCTGCGAATGGCACTATCTGTAATGTTTTCTTTGGTTAAACTGATGGGGCGTAAATGCAGTTCTACCAGCTTTTGAACAAGTCGCATTTTTTCGTTCAATGGCAATTTTAATTGTGTAAAAATCTTAGGAACCATTCTCGCACCAACTACTTCGTGGCCATGAAATGTAAAGCCATGACCGGGTTCAAATCGCTTGGTGGCGGGCTTGGCAATATCGTGCAATAAAGCCGCCCAACGGAGCCATAAATCGTTGGTTGTTTCACAAATATTATCAATTACTTGAAGGGTGTGGTAAAAATTATCTTTATGTCCCATGCCATCAACATTCTCCGCACCATGTAATGCCATCATTTGTGGGAAAATGATTTTTAATAAGCCACTTTTGCTTAGCAAATCTAATCCCACAGAGGGTTTTGGCGAGAGCATGATTTTATTAAGTTCGTCAGTAATGCGTTCTTGCGACACAATTTTTATGCGATGGGCATTATCAATAATTGCTTGAAAAGTTGTTGGATGGATAGTGAAATGTAGCTGTGTTGCAAACCTAATGGCACGCATCATTCGCAAAGGATCATCACTAAAAGTTTGTAGCGGTTCAAGCGGTGTTTCTATATTTTTTTGTTCTATATGAAGAAGTCCATTAAAAGGGTCAATCAGTTTGCCAAAATCGGTTTTGTTTAGGCTAATTGCCAATGCGTTGATGGTAAAATCTCGGCGGTTTTGATCGTCTTCTAAACTGCCAGGTTCAACTGCTGGCTTGCGGCTATCGTAATTGTAACTTTCTTTTCTAGCACCCACAAATTCAACTTCAAAATCGTTGATTTTTATTTGTGCCGTGCCAAAGGTTTTAAAGAAAGACACATTGGGTTTTGGCTTTATTTTTTCGGCAACTTTATGAGCCAATTCAATGCCATCACCCATACAAACTATATCGGCATCTTTAGTAGATCTACCAATAATTTTATCACGCACAAAACCACCAATCAAGTATGCTTCAACGTTCAACTCCTCAGCAGCAGCAGCTACTTTTTTTAGCAGTAATAATTCTTTATCGGTACAGTTTATATTCACTCTAAAACTTTCTTTTTAGTATTAAGTAAGCTATTTAGGCAACGAAAGTAACAACTGTTGGTTGGTTATTAAATTGGCACAATTAAAATGCCTTAATGGACATGATGTTTTGCCATGAACACCACAAGGTCGGCAAGATAAATTTGGGGTAACTTCTACTATAAAATTTACCTCGCTTAGAGGACCGTAACCAAAACTTGGCAAAGTACTGCAATACACAGCCGTTGTAGGCGCATTTACGGCCGAGGCAAAATGCATTGGTGCAGAATCGTTTACATAATTCATCACTGCATCTTGCTGCAAAGCCGCAGATTGTAGAAAATTTAACTGACCAGTTAAGTTAAAAATATGAGGGTGCGTTGTTGCTAATTTTATGTCTTCGCAAGCAAACATATCTGTTGGTGCGCCTATTAAAAAGATATTGTAAAATGATGGCAGTTCGTTTATAAAATTAACCCATTTTCCTAGCGGAAACTGCTTTGTAAACCACACCGAAGTTGGTGCAATTACAATATATGGCTGCTGTTTATACTGCTGTACCAATTGGTAATCATGCGCTGAAGGATATAGCTTTGGTTTACTGAACGTATTATTGCTAAAAGATTGTATGAGTAAATGGTTGCGTTCAACTTCGTGAATGGAACTTGCAACATCATTACTAAAGCGATGTTTTATTTTTTTTGTAAATAAAAAACTAAAGGGGTTTTTATTAAAGCCAACTCTTTGTTCGGCATTAGAAAAAGCAGTTAAAAAACCAGTGGCTGCAAAGCGTTGGGTATTAATAACTACATGATAATTTTTACTGCGAATTAATTTTAAAAGCTCAAATAAATGCTGGTACTTTTTTTCTTTTTTCTGCCAAATTAATACCTCGTTTAAGTAAGGGTGGTTTATAAATAATGCCTCATTACCATTGCGTACCAAAATATCAATTTGGGCAGAAGGGTAGTGGCTATGCAGTTTTTCTAATAGGCCTGTGGCCAAAACCACATCGCCAATAAAAGCAGTTTGTATCACTAAAAATTTCTGCATACTACAAATTTATTGCTTCAAGCAAACAAACGTGAAAACATATGGTAAGTTTTTATTAGAATCAATTTTAGGAACGTATAATCGTTAAACTGCCATCTTTTCCCCATTTAATTATTGCAGATGGCTCATGTGGCGAATTATCATCCTGCCGATGTTTTACAACATAGTCTACACCACTTAAAATCGGTATTGAAATATCTTGAAAGCTTTGTGGGGCAGGATTTCCACTAATATTTGCCGAGGTACTAACAATAGGTTTTTGAAACCTTTTTAGCAGGTATTTACAAAACGCATCATTACAAATTCTTATGGCTAAACTTCCATCTGCAGAAATAATATTATCGGCCAAACCAATAGCCCCATCGTATATAATAGTGGTTGGTTTTTGTACAGTTTTCAAATAATTAAATATTTCTAAATCTAACTGCGATACGTGTTGCAGCACTTCTCGTTCACTTGCTACTAACACAATCATTTTATTGGTTTCAACACGTTGTTTTAATGCGTAAATCTTTTTAACAGCGGCTTCATTTGTGGCGTCGCAGCCAATGCCCCAAACGGTATCGGTCGGATACAATATCAGGCCGCCATTTTGCAAAACGGTCATACAGGCATCAATATCTTCTAAAAAATCTATCATATGTTTATGGTGTAATGCTGCAAAATAGCACTGAAATAATGTAGGCACAAAACAAAAAATTACAGTTTTACAGAAGCCTGTTTACATTTTATAATTGATGCTTACTTTTACGGCAATTATTATGTTAAAATTAGATACAAGTTCTACTTTAAAACGCCTTCAAAACCGCTACCGTTTAGTGGTAATGAACGATGATACCTACGAGGAAGTTGTGACCTTTAAACTAAGCCGTTTAAGTGTTTATATTGCCATGAGCACTGTGTTTGTATTATTGATAAGTTTTACCGTAGCATTGATTGTGTTTACACCATTAAAATATTATATACCAGGTTATGGCAGCCGACAAAGTAAAACTGAACTACAAGTGCTAAAAATTCGTACTGATTCGTTGGAACAAAGCATGAAATTTAAAGACCAATATTTGGATAATTTGAAGAAGGTTTTAAGAGGCAGCACACCTGATAAATTGGATACCACCACACTTATTTTACCAAAAACCGATGCCATAACCAATTGATGCAAAACAATAAAAGTTTAATTGCCCAATATTTAGGTTTTGCCGCACAACTATTGCTGGGCTTAGGTTTAATGGTTTATGGCGGTATTTGGATTGATAAAAAAATAACCATCGGCTTTCCATTATTTGTATGGCTATTGCCTTTGCTGTTAATTGTTGCAATGATTATAAAAGTGATAAAAGATACTACTAAACACCTATGATTAATTCATCTAATACATTTTCAAAAAAAGCATTGCCTTTTGTTTATTTATTTATTATTTTAAATACTATTTTTTTGTTGTTTGGCAACAAATTAGATGCTATAAAAATTGATCATTTTGTAGTAATTGGTGCCAATATTTTATTGTTTCTTATTTCAATCATTACTTTGATAATGCATTCAAAAGCCATTAAAAATCCCAACCCAAATGTATTTAGTCGCAGTATTATGGGCGGCATGATAATTAAGCTGTTTGGACTTGGTGCAGCAGTAGTTATTTACCTAATACAAGCTGGGAAAGACATGAGTGTCTACGCCATTTTTGCAAGCATGTTTTTGTACGTGTTATATACTTTTTTAGAAGTAAAAATTGCTTTACAGTTGAACCAAAAGCCCAATGCCAACAACTGAGCATCCCATGCAGACCTTGGCTGCGTATTTGCCCGAAAATACGTTTGAGCCAGTGGTGCAATATGTCCATCATTATAAAGTGCATCTTACCGTAACCAAAAAACGTAAAAGTGTGTTGGGTGATTATAGGCATTCTGGTATGCATGGCGATAATCATAGAATTAGTGTAAATGGCAATTTAAATAAGTATGAGTTTTTGATAACATTGTTGCACGAGTTGGCACATTTATTAACCTACGAGCAATATAAAAATAAGGTAGACCCGCATGGTAAAGAGTGGAAAGCCAATTACAGCGGCTTGTTAACTGACTTTGTGCAGCGTAAAGTTTTCCCTACAGATATAGAACAAGCCCTGCAAAAAAGTATTCTTAATCCTTCAGCAACTGCTAACGGAGAAACCGAATTAATGTTGGGTTTACGAAGTTATAATGCTACGCAAAAGTTAGGCTTTGTAAATATTACTGTATTGCCTGATGAGGCGTTTTTTGCAACTGAAGACGGTAGGATATTTAAAAAAATTGGAAAACGTAGAAAGCGTTTTCAATGCATAGAAATAAATACTGGCAAGCATTATATTTTTAGTGCATTAAGTGAGGTAAAACCACTACCTTAGGAAATTGTAAAATAGTCAAATTAATATTACTTTTTCATCAATTAATGAAAGAAAAATTATTGTTGTTTTTCCTGAAAATTTTAATGAATTATATATGCACTTGTCACCACGAGAGACTGAAAAATTGTTATTGCACCTTGCAGGTGAATTGGCCGAAAAGCGTAAGGCAAGAGGTTTAAAACTCAATTATCCTGAAGCTATTGCATTAATAAGTTCACGTTTGCAAGAAGCTATTCGTGATGGTAAAACCGTTGCAGAATTAATGCAATATGGTGCCACTATTTTAACTAGAGAAGATGTAATGGAAGGCATTTCTGAAATGATACACGATATTCAAATTGAAGGTACTTTTCCCGATGGAACAAAATTGGTAACAGTACACGATCCGATAAGATAATTTAGAAATTATGAGTGATGAATTATGAATGTTCAAATAACTCATCACTTATAACTCATAACTCATAACTCAAATGATTCCTGGCGAATACATTTTAAAAGAAGGCAACATTGATTGTAATGTTGGTAGAAAAACGTCAATAGTAACGGTTGTAAACAAAGGCGATAGACCAGTGCAAATTGGTTCGCATTTTCATTTTTATGAAGTGAATAAACAAATGGAATTTGATAGAGCAAAAGCATTAGGCATGCGTTTAAACATAGCAGCAGCAACGGCTGTACGCTTTGAACCTGGTGAAGAAAAAGAAGTTGAACTGGTTGAATTTGGTGGGGAAAAGAAAATATTCGGCTTTAATAATCTGGTGAATAAATAATAGCAACACGGATGCCACAGATTAAATGGATAGCCACAGATTTATTATTCATCAGTGCAAATCTTTCCAATCAGTGTCTTCTGTATTCCTATCCTACGCTTTGATAAAAGCTCGATAAAGTACAAAGCGTTGCAGTGAGTGACACAACGAAGTTTAATAGAAATACAACAGCGGGTTACCAAAAAAAATATCACATGAGTTTAAGTATTAGCAGAACAAAATACGCCAATATGTATGGCCCTACAACTGGCGATAAAGTGCGTTTGGGCGATACAGAATTGCTGATTGAAATAGAAAAAGATTACACTGTTTATGGTGATGAAGCTAAGTTTGGTGGTGGTAAAACCATTCGTGATGGTATGGCACAAAGTGCAAGGGCCACAAGGGCAGAAGGTGTGTTGGATTTTGTAATTACCAGTGTGATGATTATTGATCATTGGGGTATTGTGAAGGCTGATATTGGTATTAAAGATGGTAAAATTGTTGGCATTGGTAAAGCTGGCAACCCTGACACTATGGATGGCATTACGCCAAATATGATTATTGGTGCAAGCACAGAAGTGCATGGTGGTGCGGGTTTGATAGCTACCGCTGGCGGTATTGATACGCATATTCATTTTATTTGTCCGCAGCAAATAGACCATGCTTTGTTCAGTGGCATTACTACCATGATTGGTGGTGGTACTGGTCCTGCTGATGGTACAAACGCCACAACCGTAACGCCCGGTGCTTGGAATATTCGTAGAATGTTAGAAGCTGCTGAAGGTTATCCAATGAATCTTGGCTTTTTTGGTAAGGGAAATTGTGCAAGTTTAGAACCTTTGGAAGAGCAAATTGAAGCCGGTGCTTTGGGGCTAAAAATTCATGAAGATTGGGGCAGCACAACGGCTGTAATAGATGCATCGTTGAAGATTGCGGATAAACATGATATTCAAATTGCCATTCATACCGATACGCTGAATGAAGGTGGTTTTTTAGAAGATACGATTAATGCTATCAATGGTCGTGTTATTCACACGTTTCATACCGAAGGTGCAGGTGGTGGTCATGCACCTGATATTATTAAGGCTGCCATGTACCCCAATGTGTTGCCTTCATCTACCAATCCTACAAGACCATTTACGGTAAATACAATTGATGAACATTTGGATATGCTGATGGTGTGTCATCACTTAGATAAAAATGTACCTGAAGATGTGTCTTTTGCTGATAGCAGAATACGCCCTGAAACCATTGCAGCAGAAGATATTTTGCATGATATGGGTGTGTTTAGCATGATGAGTTCTGATTCGCAAGCAATGGGTCGTGTGGCAGAAGTAATTACCCGTACTTGGCAAACGGCACATAAAATGAAAGTGCAACGTGGTGCTTTGGCTGAAGACAAAGGCACTGGTAATGATAATTTTCGTGTGAAAAGATATGTAGCTAAGTACACCATTAACCCTGCTATTTCGCATGGTATTAGTGAATATGTTGGTAGCATAGAAGCTGGGAAGCTTGCTGACATTGTGTTGTGGAAGCCAAGTATGTTTGGTGCAAAACCCGAAATGATGATTAAAGGTGGAATGATAATAGCTGCAAGAATGGGCGACCCGAATGCTAGTATTCCAACGCCTCAACCAGTTATGTATCGTCACATGTTTGGTGCTAGTGGCAAGGCTTTGTTCAACACTTGTGCAACATTTGTTTCAAAATTATCGATAGAAAATAATGTAGTACAAAGCTATGGTTTGCAGAAAATGATTTTACCTGTAAAAAATTGCAGAAATATAGGCAAAAAAGATTTGATTCATAACAATGCCACACCACGAATTGATGTGAACCCTGAAAACTATGAAGTAAAAGTAGATGGTGTTGCCATTACTTGCGAACCAATGAAAGAATTGCCATTAACGCAGCGGTACTTTTTATTTTAAGCGAATATTTCACGCAAAGGAACAAAGGATACGAAGAACACGAAGTAATTATATTTATTGCTGCTTCCAATTAACCTTAGTGAGCTTTGTCTTCTTGCGTCTTTTGTGCGAAACCTATAACTATGATTGTTCAACAAAAAATAGGCAACTTAAATTCATATCCTGTTAATGCTAAAACCATTGACTGGCTTGCATTGCATTGGTTTGAAGCTAATAAGCGTATTCAACGAAAGCAAACAAAATTTGGCAAGGAAATTTCTATAAAATTCCTGCAAGAAAATCCTTCTTTAATGCAAGGGGATATTTTGTATGAAGATGCTGAAACCATTATTGCTATTGAAATTTTGCCTTGTAATTGTTTGGTTGTTGCACTAAAAAATATGTTTGAAATGGCGAGTATTTGCTACGAAATTGGCAATAAACATTTGCCTTTGTTTTTTGAAAATGATGAGCTACTCGTTCCTTTTGAAATGCCTTTATTTAGGTTACTTACAGCACAAGGTTACAACGTGAATCAGCAGCAACGAAAACTATTACAACCTTTAAAAACAACCGTTTCGCCACATGGTAATAACAGTGAAACATTGTTCTCTAAAATTATGAAGCTTACAGCCTACCCAACCCTTCCAAAGGAAGGGATTTAAAAACTTAATTTAAAGATTGATGAGTAATGAGAAAATCACTTTGAATGCTGAGAGAATCCCCCCTTTAGGGGTTGGGGGGGCTTTGTTATCCTTATTGCATCTTACAGATCCAACTTTGCCCATTGGTGGTTTTTCGCATTCTGCAGGTTTGGAAACCTATGTGCAGCAAGGCTTGGTAAAAGATACTGAAAGTGCTAAAGTATTTGTAGAACAAATGTTATCGCAAAATTTACGCTTTACTGATGCTGCTTTTGTGGCTTTGGTGTTTGAAGCAGCAATGCAAAATAACTTACAAAAAATAGTATTGTTAGATGATGAGTGTACGGCTATAAAATTACCAAAAGAAATGCGACATGCCAGTAATAAATTGGGTTTGCGGCTGATGAAAATTTTTCAACCAATAACTAATTATGCTTTGCTTAATGATTATGCTATTGCCATAAAAGACCAAAAAGCCATAGGACATTATTGCATAGCTTTTGCTTTGTATGCACATGCTTTAGGCATTTCAAAAGCGGATGCATTAAATGGGTTTTATTACAATGCAGCCGTTGGGTTTGTAACTAATGCTGTTAAATTAGTGCCATTGAGTCAGCAAAAAGGACAGGAGATTTTGTTCTCAATTCATGGTTTAATTGGTGAGTTGGTACAACAAACTTTAGAACCTGATGAAGATTTATTGGGCTTATGTTGTACAGGCTTTGACATAAAAAGTATGCAGCACGAAAGGTTGTATTCAAGATTGTATATGAGTTAGTGATAGGAACACGGATGACACAGATTAAACGAATTTTCGCTGATGGTTTTTATACGCTTTGATAAAAATTGAACAGAGAGTTGAACGTACAAGAGTGCGACGCAACGAAGTTTAATAGTAGTATAAAAGTTGGTTACATAAAAAAGAAAACATGGAAAGAGATTATATAAAAATTGGTGTTGCAGGGCCTGTTGGTTCGGGCAAAACGGCTTTGATCGAAAGACTGAGTCGTAAGCTGGCAAAGGATTACAGCCTTGGTGTGATTACAAATGATATTTACACAAAAGAAGATGCAGAGTTTTTAACAAAGAATAGTTTGTTACCTGCTGAACGTATTATTGGTGTGGAAACAGGAGGCTGTCCGCACACGGCAATTCGTGAAGATGCGAGTATGAATTTAGAAGCAGTGGAAGAAATGGCAAATCGTATTTCGGACATTCAAATCATCTTTATTGAAAGCGGTGGCGATAATTTATCGGCGACATTTAGCCCTGATTTGGCTGACGTAACCATCTTCGTAATTGATGTGGCTGAAGGCGATAAAATTCCTCGTAAAGGTGGGCCTGGTATTACCAGAAGTGATTTGTTGGTGATTAATAAAATTGATTTGGCACCTTATGTAAATGCTGATTTGGATGTGATGGAACGTGATGCTAGAAAAATGCGAAATGGCAACCCGTTTGTGTTTACCAATTTGATGAGTTTACAAGGTTTGGATGATGTGATTGGTTGGATAAAAAAATATGCACTGTTGGAAGAAGTAGAAGAACCAAAATTGTGGTGGTAAAAGTTGTAGGTAATAAGTTGTAAGTAATAAGTTTTAAATCATAAGTATTTGAAAGCAAACCTACATATACAAACCAGTTTTCGAGATGATAGTACCAAGTTGGGTAATTGTTATTTTTCGCCACCTTTTAAAGTGATGAATATTACAGAAGATAAGCTGGGAAGGACTTTGCACTTGATGTTGATGAGTTCTTCACCTGGTATTTTGGATGATGATGACTTTACTTTGAAGGTAGAAGTTGTTGAAAATGGGTCGCTGCAATTGCACACACAATCGTACCAACGGTTGTATAATATGCAAAAAGGTGCAACGCAAATGACGGATATTTATTTGCAAAACAATAGTTCATTTTGCTTTATACCACATCCATCTGTACCGCATGAAAATGCAATATTCACAACAAAAAACAACATTTATTTAAGCAATAATTGCACATTAATTTGGGGTGAAGTTTTAACCTGTGGCAGAAAATTAAATGGTGAAGTTTTTCAGTTTTCAAAGTATCAAAGTATTACAAAAATATTTTTTAATAACAGACTTATTATTAAAGAAAACCTATTGATGCAACCTTTGTTGGTAAGTCCAAATCTGATGGGACAATTAGAAGGTTTTACACACCAGGCAAGTTTAATGATATACAATGAAAGTGTTGCCATTGCTGCATTGTGCGATATATTGTCTGAATATTTGTTATTGCAGAAAGATATTGAATTTGGTGTTTCCAGTTTACATAAAAATGGCTTAATTATGAGATTGTTGGGTAATAAAGCCGAGCAATTATACGATTGCTTAAAGTCAGTTGCTACTATGTTTCAATCTCAAATTTTGTTGCATGGATGCTAGTATTATACTTATTATTATCAGTCTTACCTGCTTGCATATTTGTACAGGGCCAGACCATTATTTACCGTTTATTGCATTGGCAAAATCTCGCAATTGGGGTGTTGCAAAAACCATACTTTGGACAAGCTTATGCGGTATTGGTCACATTGCTAGCTCTGTAATTATTAGTGCAATTGTTATGGCTTTAGGTTGGGGATTGTCAAAAATTTCTTGGCTTGATAGAATTAGGGGCAATCTAGCTGGCGTGGCTTTGTTACTACTGGGTTTATGTTATATGGTTTGGGGTTTTTGGCAAGTAAAACAAAACAAAGCACACAAACATTTTGAAGCCACCGAAGATGGCAATATATATGTGTTTGAACATAGGCATGGCAATGCAATTGCACCAATACAAAAGCATTTGGTAACGCCTTGGGTGATGTTTATCATTTTTGCTTTGGCACCAAACGAACCAATGATTCCTTTGCTCTCGGTTTTAGGCATTGGTGGTAATATGTGGTTGGTAGTTGGTTTTATAACAGTTTATGTAGTTGCTACTATTGCTGTTATGTTGTTAATGGTATTACTTGGTTTTTATGGGTTATCTTTTTTTAAAGCTGATTGGCTTGAAAAATACATGCAACCTATTAGCGGATTAACCTTGTTGCTCTGCGGTGCTATTATGTTATTTATAAAGTAGTTTATCGGCCTGTTGGTAAGCCAATATTTTTTTCTCTAATTATTTCTGCAGCAATACTCACAGCAATTTCTTTGGTGGTTTTACTATAAATATTTAGCCCAACAGGTGTGAATATTTTGCTTAATTTTTCCACTGAAATACCTTCTGCTGTTAGCTCTTCAAATAGTTGCTTAATTTTATTGGCACTGCCAAGCATCCCTAAATAAGCATAATTTTTATCTAGTAATTGTTGCAATACCAACTTATCAGTTCGGTAGCCAACAGTCATTATTACTACAAAATCTTGCTCACAATTATTAAAGTTCTCACCAATTTTCTCATAGTTAATGATATGTTTTTCGTTGGCAAAATGATTGTCTTGAATTGTGTTCAGGCTGTCTCTGTCATCGTATAAATGCACATAAAAATTTAGAAACCGCATCATTTCAGACAATGCTAAACCAACATGACCACCACCTATAATATGAATAATTGGTTGTTGATTTGTCCATTCACCATACCACCAATTGTCTTTTGAAATTTGCTGAAAACCTTGCCAATTTTCTTTCTTAGAATCTTGTACCAAAGCAATGCCAAGTGGTGATAGTTTAATTATTTGTTGGCTATTATTTTTAATGCTTTGCAAAATTGAATTGATAGTATGCAGTTGATTAAAACCCAATGGTACAAAGGCGTTCAACTGGTTACCAGAGCAAATCATGCCTGATTGTTCGCTATGTAGCTTATCATGGTGCTGCCAAATTAACAAAACTTCAGTTTCATTTTTTTGCAACAGCATTTTTGCTTTTTCTACCAATTTAAATTCCATAATACCACCACCAATCGTTCCACAAAAACTTCCATCTACAGCTACAGCCATTTTAAACCCTTGCCTGCCAGGTGAGCTACCTTCGCTTTGCAAAACATACAGCAACATCACCTGTAACGAGGCATTGAGTTTGTCCTGTATAAATTGCCAAACCTGCATATTGATTTTGTTAAACCACATAGACACAAAGGCACATAGAAATCGCTTTGATAAAAGCTGAATAAAGTATCTAGCAGATGCAGTGTGCGACGCAACGATGTTAAATAGCATTACTAAAGCTGGTTACAAAAGAAAATACTTCGCAAATTCTATGTTACTATGTGTCTATATGGTGAAAATTAAACTACGCTTTCTTCCTATTTTCCAATATTTTTTTAAACGAACGGCCACGAATTTCTTCCATTGTTAAGGCTGTTGCCAAAACTTCTTCTTCAGTAATTGCACCGCTATTTAAAGCTCTTAAAAAGTAGTTTAATAAACCTTGACCAGTAGCTGCATCGTCAAATACATCACCAATCAACGTTGCCCTAGCAGCCTTATCTACAAAGGTTTTCAAGCGTTCCACAGCGTCATCATAACTCTCTAAAAAGAAGGCAAAAACTGCCGCATAACGCATAGGAAACTGTGCAGGATTCAAATCCCAACCTTGGTAAAAACCGTTCCACAAAGAGTGACGAATATGGTCGTAACCTTTCTTCCATGCTCTATGAACTGTGTCACTATTTTCTTTAAACTGTTCATCGGTTAAATCATCACCCCTGTGTGGGCCAATAGGCATCGTGTTGGTAGCACCATCGCTTAACCAAATGCCAGTGTGTGCCAAAGCCACTTTGGTCATGTGGTGTGCAAAGTCGCAAACTGGGTGATCCATTTCTTGATATTTTGCTGTGATGCTGCAAGATGCGGTGTAATCGTAAGTGCCAAAGTGCATGGCAATACAACGACTTTTACTTGCTTTTACAAATTTGTACAAAGGATTTGTGCCATCAATAGCCATTACAGCTTGTGTGGTTTCAACCATCATTTCCATTTTCAAACTGCCACTTGGCAAGCCTAATTCTTCTTCCAAAATTTCAAAGAAATCTACCAGCGTTGTTACTTGTTCTGGTATCGTTACTTTGGGCAACATCACGATAAAATTATCAGGCAATTTTCCGCCACTTGCTTTTGCCAAAGTGCTTACAAATAAATCCAATGTACGCAAGCCACGTTCTTTCATTTCTTCGGTAAATGGCTTTATACGAATACCTATAAATGGCGGCAAACTCTTTAGTACCATACCTTTCGCCACTTCTGTTGCAGTTTCTATGGCTGTTGCATCTTCCTCTTCGTTGCTACGGTTGCCATAACCATCTTCAAAATCTATCCTAAAATCTTCGATGGCTTCCGTTTGCAATTTGGCTATCACTTTATGATATACTTCATAGCTTAATCTTGCAGGATGCTTCTTTTTCTCTGCCAAAGGCAAAGCTTCGTAAGCTTCTTTCACGGTCATAAAACCTTGAGTAGCGTCTATTTGTGCAGCACCATCTAAATGAAATATTTTACCAAAACTCACAAAATCTGGTGCGTAAGTATTGAATATTTCTAAAGACCTTGCACCCATTTTTGCTGTGGCTTCAGCATTAAATAAATTGGCACCACCATACAATGTATGTACCGCTTGACGGTCAGGTTTGTCACCCGGATAAATTTCTTGAAACGCTGTATTGGCAGCTTTTAACTTCGAGAATATTTGTTCTCTTTTGTTGGCAGAAATGGTCAGACTCATTGTGTAAATTTTTTGCCCTTAGCCCCTAAAGGGGATTAATTATGGGTGATTAAAAATTATTTTGTTGTCAGCAATTGTATTTCAATTGAGCGATATATGCGTCGCACACTGGAACTTTTGATACGCTTATCAACTACCTCGGTAAGTAGAATATCCAAATGGATTTATCAACAGTGGTACATGATAATGACTATCATCAAACACAGTAAATTGTATTTCCACTTCAGGGTAAAACCCTTTTACAGCAATACTTTCAAAGTATTTACCTGTTTCAAAAACCATTCTATAATTGTTTGGTTGCAGTTTTTTATTTGGTGGTAGCAAATCACTAATTCGTCCATCTGCATTGGTAACACCTTGTGCTATTGTTTGCCAATTGTTACCCATTTTTTGCTGCATTTTTATGGTAATATTTTTTCCTGGTTTACCAATTGCTGTATCTAAAACATGTGTGGTTATTTGACTTACTTTTAAACAACTAAAATCGCTTTTGTTCAATATTTTTTTTAAGCGTAGCAAGGTAATTTTATGTTGTTCACCCATGGCAATAACTTGTTCTTCTGCGTAAGAATTACTCAATCTATCTTGTAACAAACGCAGCATTTCGGCGGCTGATTTTCCTGTGGCACAAACAATAAAAATAAAACCAAATTTGGCTTCATAATCAATATTTGCTTTTGCCAAAGCTTCAATAATAGTTTGTGTTGCTGCGTTTACACCTGCTTGTTCGTTACCAGCTAAATGCTGTGTGCTTGCAAACTTCTCTGTTAGGCTTTTTATATCACCAATTTTAGGATGATGCGTAAAGGCTTCTAACCAATCTGTCTCGCTACAGTCATTGTACCAAATAGTTTCAGCCTTGCTAACCAAGCTTTCTTCATTTGTAAATGGAAAAGATTCTATCAACAATTGCAACCATTTACTAGAGCCACAACAAGTAGCTAATAGCTTCTCAGCCTCTGTTTTATCTATATTGTTTAATTCTATCAATGTCATTGGTAGTTTATTTTATTCTTTGGCTAAAGCCAATTGTTGTTCTTTTTAACCCAAGGCTTAAGCCTTGGGTTAGTATGATTCCTTACATGGCTTTAACCAAACTATAATTCTTATTTTCCAATTCATATTAATTCGTGTAATCAGTGTAATTGTTTTAAAATTCGTGTTATTGTTTTAGCGAAGCCCCTTGACTTATCCAACATCGTATCAAATCTCTTTCTTTTTCGGTAATGCCAGTTTTGTTATTTTGAGGCATCGTTTTGGTAATTACTACACGTTGCATAATCTTATCACGCAGTTTAAAAATTTGGTCTGGCGTATCGTACATCACACCGTTTGGTGGTGCAGTGTAAACGTCATCCGTTGGTTTGGCTGAATGACAAGCTACACAGCGCTTTTGCACAATTGTATTCACCTCTGTAAAGCTTACTTCTTTGGCACATTCACCAGGTTTTGTAGGTGCTGTAATGTAAGCCGCTGACAATAATATCAATACCGAAATTGGCATTACCCAATAGGTTAACTGACCTTTTTCCTTTAAGTTTAAATAATGTTTTACACCTGCTGCACCTAACGAAATGATGGCTAAAATTAACCAAGGATGTTCGTTGCCAAATGTGCTTGGAAAATGGTTACTAATCATTACAAACAGCACTGGTAACGTAAAGTAGTTATTATGCAATGAACGTAACCCAGCATTTTTACCCAATTCAGGGTTTAACCATTTACCTTCTTTGGCAGCTTTTACCATGGCTTTTTGTGCAGGAATAATTACAAAAAACACATTGCCCACCATGATGGTGCCAAGCATTGCACCAAGGTGAATATAAGCACCACGACTACTAAATACTTGACAATAAAAATACGCAAAACCAGTTGCCACCAAAAAGCCCAATAATGCAAACCAAACACCTTTTTTTACCAATGGCGTTTTACATAAACCAACATAAATTAACCATGCTACAACAAAAGAACCTATACCAATACTGATAGCTGCAAATGACGACATGTCGAGTACATTTTTGTCAATCAACATGGCTTTTGCATTAAAATAATATACTACAAACAATAAGCAAAAGCCCGATAACCATGTAAAATATGCCTCATATTTAAACCAATGCAAGTCCTTTGGAATTTCCTTTGGGGCGACCTTGTATTTTTCCAAATAATAAAAGCCGCCACCATGCACCGCCCAAAGATTACCAGCTAATTCTTCTCGTACATTTTTGGTTCGGTTCAATGCATTTTCAAGCCAAACAAAATAGAACGAAGCACCAATCCAAGCAATGCCAAATGTGATATGGATTAATCGTACCGAAATGTTTAGCCATTCCATTAAATGACCTTCGTACACTGTGCCTTTTACAAGAAGATACAGAATGGCAATAATGCCAGCAATGGTGAGCAATAAAGCAGTATAAATGAAAGATTGTGTAAGGGTTATTTTTTCTTTGCCATCTTCTATTTGTGGCGTTTCGGGCATATCATCTGCATGAGACTTATGGTGTATGTTGTGCAGATAATAAGTCATAATGATGAGCATCAACAAAATGGCTATTAACACAACTAATAAAATATAATTCAGCATAAGCTTTTGTTTGAATGTTCTCGCAGATAATGCAGATGCTCGCAGATTTTTAAGAGAATTTCTATGTTACTCTCAACGTAAATTTGTGTTATCTGCGAGCTAAATTTTATTACCGAATAGTCTTAACCTACTTACCCCACCATCAGGGAAAATATTTAAACGTACATGGTTGAAAGTAATATTATTGCTGACATCTACAATATATTCGTGAATAAAATCTGCTTGTAATTTTTGTTTAGATAAGATAGTTGTCCATTCAACAACATCATTAATTACTGCTTCATCATTATCACTTAAAACCGCTTCTATGGAACAAGTATCAGGATAGTTACCTTTAAAATGACAGGTATCTACTACAATTTTATGAATGCTTGCTTTTGTTGCTAATTTCAAGATAACCCAATCTCTATTATTAGGTGCACGGTTACGTTTTGTTTCCCAACCATCGCCCATATTTTCCCCACGATTGGGCATTATTAAATTACTCATGGCACTAAAAAACATATCATTACAAGCAATGGCTTTGCCACCATTAATAGCGGCTGCCAAATCAATTATTTCATCTGCTGCTACGGCATCCCAATTTTTAAATACTTCGCCATACACCCTCAATCTTGCAACGCCACCATCGGGGTAAATATGCAAACGAATATGCGTAAATACATCGCTGCTTTTGCTTTCGTAAAAGTTTTGGCTGCCAGCATCTAAGTGCGATTTTGGTAAAATTTCTCGCCATGCAAAGGCATCCCAATCTGTGATTTCATGAGCATTTGTAAGGTATGCAGCTTCAATAGATGCATGTGGTGGATGATTGCCTAAAAAAAAATTCGTATCAATATCAAAGCCAGTAATGCTGCCAGATGTTGCCAATTGAATCACAGCCCAATCGTGGCCTGGTGTGCGTTTACGGCGACTTTCCCATCCATCCATCCATTTGCCACGATCGGTATATTTATCGGTGATAAAAACGCTTCGTCCTTTCTTTAAAAGGTTTTCTTTCTCTGCAAAAAAATCATCGGTGGCATACAATACTTTACCACCCAAACGCTCTGCTGCTAAATCAGTTAGTTGTGTAAATGCAGGTGCTGTTTTAATAATTTCTTTTACTGTTGATTGAGCCATAAATAATTTATTTAAGTTGGAACACTGATAACATGGATTTAATGGATTTTAACTGATTGTTTGTTATCTGTGCTTATCAATCGAATCCATATTTTCCGTGTTCCTATGTTTTGAGAAAATTAGCATCCCTGCATTTTTCTGAACAATGTTATCGTCTCTGAAAACCGTAATTCCATTTACTATTGTCTGCTTTATTTTACCAAACAATGTCTTATCACAATAGGGACTTAGCTTATGTTTATGAAAAATAGAATCAGTCGTAACTACAAATGATTGCTCTGGTTGCCATATTACCAAATCTGCATCAAAGCCTACAGCGATGCTTCCTTTTCTATGATGGATGTTCAAAAATTTAGCCGGCTGTTCGGTTAGTAGTGGTATAAATCTTTCTATTGTCATGTCGTTTTTTAGCGCCGTCCAACTAGCAGAAATCAAAAACTGTAAGCCTGCAATACCGCCCCAAGCTTTGGCATAATTACCACTTTCAATTTCTTTAATAGCAGGTGGTGCAGGTGAATGATCTGTGGCAATAAAATTCAACGTTCCAGTCGCTAACGCATTGTTCAACAATTGATTATTTGCCTTTTCACGAATAGGCGGTGCACATTTGTACAAAGTATTCGCATCTGGAATTTGTTCCGCTTCAATCAATAAATAATGCGGACAAGTTTCGGCTGTTAATGGCAAACCATTGGCTTTTGCCTTCGCAATTGCGGGCAAAGCTTCAGCCGAGGAAACATGAACAATATGAATAGGCGTTTTGTATTTGCTACATAGGTAAATCATCAAATCAACTGCTTCATTTTCCCAAGCTTTTGGTCGGCTTGCTAGATAACTTTTATAACTAGTCGGATGCTCTGCTAAATCACTGTGGGCCTTAGGTTTATCAATTTCGCAATGTGCCAGTAAGGGTATATTGTACTTGGCTAAAATGGGCAAAGCCTGTTCCATTTCTACCGCACCTACGTTGGGAAATTCATCAATACCAGAATGTACCAAAAAGCATTTGATGCCCAACACTCCAGCTTGTATTAAGTCTTCAAGGTGGTTAATATTATCAGGCACTAAACCACCATAAAAGCCAACATTTACATGCAATTTATTGTTTACTGCGGCTATTTTTTGTTGCATGGCTGCCAATGTTGTGGTAACAGGGCTAGCATTCAATGGCATATCAATAATAGTAGTAATACCGCCTGCTGCGGCAGCTTGTGTAGCGGTATCAAAACCTTCCCATTCGGTTCGACCAGGTTCGTTTACATGTACATGGGCATCAATGGCGCCAGGCATAATGATGGCATTGCCCATATCTTCTGCATCGTGTGTTTTGTGCGAAACAATATTGGTAATTAAGCCTTCAGCAAATGAAATAGTGGCAGATTGCAACATGCCATTAAGCCAACATTTTTCACTATATATAGATGTATGATTCAAATGATTAGAATGATTATTGGTGATTTAGATGGTTTTAATGATGCCATGATTTTAAATATGTGATTGTATTTAGATTTTTTATGTTGAAACGAATCATTCATATCATTTCAATCATATTGAATCAGCGGTTATACAATGCCATCAATACTTTTTCTGGTGTAATTGGTGCATCATAATTGATAGCTGCATTTGGGTTGAAAGCCAATACTGCATTGCGTATGGCGAAATAAGCACCAATGCCATACATCAACGGTGGTTCGCCCACTGCCTTCGATTTTAAGATAGCCATATCTGTACCATCTGTGTTTAAAAAATGGACGTTCAAAGCTTTTGGCACAGAATAAATGTCTGGGATTTTGTAGGTAGATAAAGCGTTTGATAATAGTTTGCCATTACTATTATAGACTACTTCTTCCATCGTCATCCAACCAATGCCTTGCACAATACCACCTTCACATTGTCCTAAATCTACACTGCGGTTCATGCTGGTGCCAAAGTCGTGCATCACATTTACAGCATCAATTTCGTAGGTACCACGTTGGCAATCAACCGTAGTAATAGTCATGGCGGTACCATACACATGATACGCAAATGGGTGACCTTTTTCAATCAATTTATCAAACTTAATAACTGGTGTTGCATAATGCCCTTTTGCACTCAGGTTGATGCGTTGCACAAAAGCATGTTGTATAATATGTAGCCAATTTAAATCAGTTTGTGCACCGTTTACAAAAATGGCAGAATCAACTATTGTCACCACCTCGTTATCACCAAGTGCTTTTATTTCCGCTACCATTTTACAAAGGCGTTGCATAATTTGTTGACAAGCATCAGCTACTGCTTTGCCATTTAAATCAGCCGTAGCACTAGCTGCAGAAGGCGAGGTGTTGGCAACCCTTGTAGTATTGGTGGTTTCTATTTTTATATTATTAATAGAAATGCCCAAACATTTAGCGGCCACTTGTATCATTTTTGTATTCACAGATTGTCCCATTTCTACTGCACCAGTGCTAATGCCAACACTGCCATCAGTATAAATATGCACCAATGCCCTTGCTTGGTTCATCATGGTATTGGTAAATGAAATGCCAAAACAAATTGGCATCATTGACAAACCTTTTTTATATAGTTTATTGGTTTGATTAAAATTTAATATGTCTTTTTGAATAGTTGTTAAATCGTATTGTTTGGCTACTTCATCCCAACAATGTTTGGCTTCACAATCGGCTACAATTTGTCCATAAGGAAATTCATCGCCATTATCCATCATATTTTTGCGTTGCAAAATGGTTTTATCAATACCTAATTTTTTAGCAGCATCATCCAATGCACATTCAATTACAAACATACCTTGCGGACCACCAAAGCCACGAAAAGCGGTATTGGGTGGTAGGTTTGTTTTGCAAGAATGGGCCGTTATAAATGCATTAGGAATATTATAACTATTGGTAGCATGAAACAGCGTTCTTTCCATAATAGCAGGCGATAAGTCCGCTGCAGCACCACCATTTTGATAGAATGTTGCCTGATAAGCCATGATGTTATAATCAGCATCAAAACCTATTTTATAATCGCTGCTATAAGGGTTGCGTTTGCCCGTCATTCTCATGTCTTCCATACGATGAGGGATGCATTTTGCCGGACGTTTTAGTACCCAAGCCACCATAGCTGCATACGCACCAAAACCAGATGCTTGATCTTCTTTACCTCCAAAACCACCACCCAATCTTGCTACATCCACCTCTACTTTATTCATGCCAATGCCCAATACTCTTGCAACGGTGCGTTGCACAGCCGTAGGACCTTGTGTAGATGAATAGATTTTTACGCTATCATGTTCTGTTGGGTAGGCATAAGCACCTTGTGTTTCAAGATATAAATGTTCTTGTCCACCAGATTCTGTTATGCCTTCAAATACATATTTACATTGGCTGAAAGCCTTATCAACATTACCTTTTACAAATTTTCTAGATCCACATAATAACTTGCCTTGAGCAAATGCTTCTCTGGGGTTTGTGATAATGGGCAACGGTTCAATATCAATTTTAATTAATTTAATAGCTTCTTCTGCGGCATCTTCATTATCCGCAACAATTAATAGGATTGCTTGCCCTTGAAAGTGTACTTCATGATCGGCCAATAAAGGTTCATCTGGAATAATACCGCCTATTTGATTTTCGCCAGGCACATTTTTATAAGAGAATATTTTTACAATGCCTTCTAACTGTTCAGCTTTACTAAAATCAAGGCTTTTGATAGTGCCATGAGCAGTTGGTGAATCAAATATTTTTATAAACAAAGTGCCTTCCATTACAGGAATATCATCGGTATAAATAGATTTACCAGTAACATGCCCAATAGCATCAATATTGCCCAAACCACCTACATTGCCTAGGGCTGCATTTTTTACAACATCGTTCTTTACAGGCTCGTAAGTATCGGGTGTTTGTAGCTGTTGAATATGTGCTTTAAACAATTGTGCGAGCAATAATCGCTTGTAGGTTTCAGTACCTCTTGCATCGCTAATGGGTGCAATTTCTTGTTGTAAAATAGTAATCGCCTCGCTGATAATATCTTCTGATAAAGCTTTGCCTGTTAAGAAAGCAACCGTATTACTCAAGTATTTTGGGTATGCAAAAATACCACCAGCCGATAAGTGTATTTGCTCAATAAGCCCGTCTGCATTGAGTTGTATGAGACATGCCGAGTTTACACTGGCAATATCTAAGTGCTTACGTTTGCAAACTTTCTCGAAATTAAAAAAGGTATGTTGACTTGGTGGTGTGAAAATGATTTGCTCAATGATCTCATCTGTTGCTTTATCTATTTGCTTATAACTTTTATAAAAATCCTTTAATGAAATTGTTCTTTTTGTGCCATTCTGATTGAGTACGATGCTACTATCAAGAGCTAACAAAAACACTGTCATATCACCAATTGGCGAAGCATTTACCAAGTTGCCAGCCAACGTAGCCATATTGCGAATAGGTGTAGAAGAAACGAGTTTGATATGTACTGCTAAATTTGGAAAAAAACTTTGTATTAAACTTGATTCTGCAAAAGCTGTAACAGTAACCGAAGCCCCAATATGGCATTGCCCATTTTCTAGGTAAATATTTTTCAATTGCTGATCATCAAACAAATGCTGCACATTGGCTTTTTTTACAGCATGATGTTTTTGCACCAATAAATCGGTACCACCAGCAAGAAGTAATTGCTGATTTGAGATTTGGAATTTGAAATTTGGGATTTTTAATTTTAAATTTTTTAGCCGTGCTTCAATATTTAGGAAATAGTATGGTAAATATTTATTTTCAATTAACCACTCTAAGCTTTTTCCAGCAGGCCTTTCAGCTATTTTATCAGTTAATATTTTAGCTGCTCTTTCAATAGATTTATAACCTGTACAACGGCAAATATTAC
>JAYVNQ010000289.1:0-2966 GCA_043758365.1 Chitinophagales bacterium | reverse complement strand
CATTTAAAACACTGGCTGATTTGCAAGCATTCATGGATGAAATTATCAAAAAATACATTAATTGTCAACGAGTAAAATCCATTACCAATACTAATACTTATGGCAATATTTTAAATGCGAATTTAATTAGTCAATTGGTATTACTCTTTTTACCCCCTTACAGCCCTGAACTTAACCCAGCAGAAAACATTTGGGCAATACTCAAAAGAAAATTCACCAACAAACTTCATAAAACACTCGAAGAGGTGAGCGAATTTATAACAACCGCAACTAATAATTTATCAAATGAAAGGGTAAAGAATACTTGTGGATTTAGTTACATGTTTGCAGGTATTAATTGGACTAATTAATATTTATAATTAGTATAACTTATTTCTTGCTTCTGGAAACCTTGAACCAGCTTACTTTATTTCTTTCAGCAACTCTTTTACAGCTGCTTCTAATTGTTGGTCTTTTCCTTTTACAACCGTTTCATAATCGTTACGTACTTTAATATCTGGCTCGGTTTGGTGGTTTTCTAAATATTGGCCATTCATCATTTTTACACCAATTGGTGGCACGCCCCAACGCAAGGTATTGTCTTGCAAACTTTCCCAACCAGCAAACGTACAAGTGCCTGGCACGGGCATACCTACTAATTTGCCAAGCTTTAATTCTTGATAAGTATAAGCGTAGCAATGCCCATCGCTATAATTGGCTTCATTGGCTAATGAAATACTAGGCTTGGTCCAACGGAAATTTGGCTCAAAACCATTGCTGCGAGTATCAGTGCTGTAGTCTAAGAATTTTTTACCACTTAGGAACATGGCAAGGTCGGCCACCAAATCGCCACCACCATTAAAACGCGTATCAATTACTATTGCTTTTTTACCAGCGTATTTGCCCATCACATCTTCGTAAGTATTGCGATACGCCCCATCGTTCATACCAGGAATATGTACATAACCCAATTGCCCATTACTCATTTTTTCAACCTCATCAGCATTGCGTTTTACCCAACGTTTGTAAAGTAAACCACTCTCTTCACCAATGGTTATGGGCTTTATGGTGATGTCTTTTTTACTGCCATTTTCAATAATAGACAATAGCGTGTTTTTGCCAGCTTTACGGTTAAGATATTGTGCAATGTCTTTATCGGCTGTAATATCAATGCCATCAATGGCTTCTATGATGGTGCCAGATTTTAAGTTTAACGCAGCTTTATCTAACGGGCCATCTTTAATAATTTCTTCAATTTTTATACCATTGCCTTTATACGATAAATCATAAAAAATACCCAACGAAGCTGTAGCGTCTGCATTAGGGTTTTGGGTATTATAGCTACCGCCACTATGGCTCACATTCAACTCGCCCAATAACTCACTTAGCAATTCGCTGAACTCGTAATTATTGCCAATATGTGGTAAGTATTTTTCATAATCTGCTTTGTAGCTATCCCAATTTACACCATGAAAACTAGCCGTGTAAAAGGTTTTCTTCGTTCTACGCCACACATGCTCAAACATAAAACGGCGTTCTGCGGCCATATCCAAATTCATCTCGCCATTTATTTTTACAATATCTTGTTTACTAGTTTCTGGGTTAATTTTTACTATGCCACCATCGCTAGATAAAAAGATACTTTTCTGTTCTTTGTCCCACAACATACTGCCGCCACTTACACTGTTTAATGGCAATAACATTTTCGTTTCTTTAGTACGAAGGTTGGTAGTCCAAAGGTTGTAACCTTTTTCAAATTTTGCTAAATAATATAATGTTTCACCGTCTTTACTTATTAGTGCATCCGACAATGTAGAGGCATGAATAGTTAGTTTGATTTTACGTTGTGTTAGTCCATCCCAATCAAATGTTACATTGGCAACAGTATCTTTTTTAGGTGTTTTTTTTGTTGTATCTACCTTATTTTTCATATCATCCATTTCTTTTAATAACGTCGCATCTTCTTTACTTAATTTAAATTTATCAAAAGCATCTTGGGTAAAAAACATGGCAAACACATCGGTTTGTCTACCACCACTTTGTGCTACCGATTTTAAGCCGTCTCTATCGCTTTGCCAAATCATGGCTTTGCCGCCCATTACCCATTTTGCATCTTTATCGCCAAAACCACTTTCTGTAATATTAATGGCTTTTCCTTTGCCATCGGTTGCCACCAAACCCACTTCGCTACTAGCTATTCCGGGAACGCTATAATCAAATAATAACCATTTACCATCGGGGCTCCACTGAAAATATTGGTCGTTGTCACGTGAGCTAAACAATTCTTTTTCAGTTAAAATAGTACGCACCATTTTGGTGGCTTTATTGTAGATTCTTAAGGTCATTCTATCTTCAATAAATGCAATTTCTTTGCCATCAGGTGAGTAGGATGGTTGGTAATTTTCCTTCTCGTTGCTAATAATAAGTGTTTCTTTTAACAAAGTAGAAGCATAAAAATATGGCTCGTCTTCTTTTAGTTTTTTTGTCTCTAATATTTCCCAAGCATTGCCTCTTTCGCTGGCATACAATAATGTTTTACCATCGGGCGAAAAACTCACATTGCGTTCTTGCTCTGGCGTGTTGGTAATGCGTTTAGTAATGCCACCATCAACACTGGTTACAAACACTTCGCCACGAAAAATAAATGCTACTTCTTTACCATTTGGCGATACGGCCATATCTCTTGCACCACCAGTAACAGCCACTACTTTATCGTTATTGCTTTTATTATCAACAGCAATATTGATTGCTACTTTTTGTGGTTTACCATTGGCGTTTAAAGTATAAATATCACCATCAAAACCAAAACACAAAGTACCATCATTACTACTACTTAAAAAGCGTACTGGGTGTTTTTTAAACGAGGTAATTTGTTGCGATTTTGCTGTATTGTCAAACGCCATTTTGTGTACGTTAAAGCTGCCACTTTCTTCGCTTAAATAGTACATTGCTTTTTCGTTATCGGTATAAATGGGTGTTCTATCTTC
>JAYVNQ010000288.1:0-2968 GCA_043758365.1 Chitinophagales bacterium | reverse complement strand
TACAGATGCGCTTTTAGACTCTATTGCCCTAAAAAATACCTACCAAAATATTGAAATAATTGTGGTTGATAATGGCAGCATTATTAATCCAATTCCTGTATGGCAGCAAAAATATCCTTACGTAAATTTTATAAGAAGCGAAGCAAATACGGGCTTTGCAGGTGGTAATAATATAGGCATAAAAAAAGCAACTGGCGATTATTTATTTTTAGTAAATAATGATACCGAGTTTACTGATGGTTTAATGGAAAAATTGGTAGCAACGCTTGAGGCAAACCCAAATGCAGCAATGGTTTCACCCAAAATTTGCTATTACGATAAACCTACCATGTTACAATATGTTGGCTATACAGAAATGAATTATTTTACTGGAAGAAATAGCCAAATTGGCCAGTTTGAAACAGATAATAGACAGTATAATCATTTAACTGGTAAAACCGGTTTTGCACATGGGGCAGCCATGCTGGTAACAAGAGCGGCTATAGATAAAGTGGGGTTAATGGCGGAGAACTTTTTTTTGTATTACGAAGAGTTAGATTGGTGTGCAAGAATGAAAAATAATGGTTTTAATATAATGGTAAATTTAGAAGCTATCATTTACCACAAAGAGTCAATTTCTGTAGGCAAGCAAAGTGCCTTAAAAGAATATTTTATGAACAGGAATAGAATATTGTTCGAGAGAAGAAATGCGACCATTTTTCAGTTATGTATTTTCAGTATTTATTTTGTAATAGTCGTATCGCCACGTAATATTATCAACTATATCAAACACAAACAATTTGGTTTTATTAAGTGGCTATTAAAAGCCATTTGGTGGAATATTACAAACAATGTAAACAGCCAAAAATTGGGTTATCCTTTAAAATAATTTATATGACAATCATCTTTTGGATAAGCCTCTTCATTATTTTTTACACCTATATTGGTTATGGCATTGTGTTATATGTTTTAATACGCATAAAACGATTGTTTGTAAAACCAATAAAACGAGTTGATGGCAGTTTTACACCCACCTTAACCCTAATAGTTGCTGCATACAATGAAGCCGCTGTAATTGAAGAAAAGATACTGAACACGTTGCAATTAATTTACCCAAAAGACAAACTGCGTATCATATTTGTAACCGATGGTTCAACCGATAATACACCTCATATTATTGCTAACTATCCTCAAATTCAACTACTACATAAAGATGGCAGAAGCGGTAAAATAAATGCTGTGCACAGAGCAATGAACGATGTAAAAACAGAGATAGTTGTATTCACAGATGCCAATACTTTTTTAAACGAAAATGCGTTGTTGCGTATTGCAAAGCATTATACAGATCCTAAAGTGGGTGCGGTTTCTGGCGAAAAACGTGTAGCTATGCAAACTAATTCTGATGCTACTGCTGGTGAAGGTTTTTACTGGAAATACGAGTCGGTTTTAAAGAAATGGGATGCTGAATTATACTCGGTTGTTGGTGCTGCAGGTGAGCTGTTTAGTGTACGAACTAATTTATATGTTTCGGTAGAACCAGATACTTTGTTAGACGATTTTATGATATCTATGAAGATAGCTATGCAAGGTTTTAAAATTGCTTACGACCCAGATGCGTATGCTATAGAATCATCATCAGAAAATTTGAGAGAAGAGTATAAACGTAAAGTGCGTATTGCTGCTGGGGGTATTCAATCTATTATCAGAACTAGCAAATTGTTTAACCCGTTTTTTATGCCTTTGTTGGGCTTCCAATATATTAGTCATCGTGTATTACGCTGGACGATTACACCTTTTTTAATGATTTTAGTAATGTTCTTAAATGCTTATTTGGTATATAATAATTTCAATTGGTTACTAGCATTTATTTTGTTGGGGCAACTTGGCTTTTATAGTTTGGCCACACTTGGTTGGTTGTTAGAACGAAAGGAAGTACGTATAAAAATTCTCTTTATCCCTTATTATTTCTGCTTTATGAACTTTTGTGTATTGGCAGGTATTTATCAATACTTTTTTACAAAAAAGCAAACTGTTTTGTGGGATAAAGCAAAAAGAAAAGATAATGCTTAGTATCTATTTTGACGACTTTTATATTATTATTAGGGTATGTTTATTATCGGTCACATAAAAACAGCAAACACTATACCTCTTGTTCTTTAACTACATCTAATGGTACTTCTATAAAAATTTTACAGCCATTGCCAGGCGAGGAATCTATTTTAAATTGACCAGAAAATAATTCTGTACGACGTTTCATATTTGCCATGCCAATACCACTTTTTACGTCGGCTACATTAAAGCCAACTCCATCATCTGATACTGCTAGGTAAACTTTTGTATTACTAATAAAACCTTCTATTTCTATTACAGATGCTTGTGCATACTTTACAATATTTTGAAATTGCTCCTGTAGTATTCTATATAAATTTAATTGAAAATCTTTACTGGTTTTAAGGGCTCTAAATTTATCATCTATATGCAATACCAATGTACATTCTTGGTCTATATTTAATGAGTTAAATAAGGTTTTACAAGCATCGGCAACCGAGGTATCGCTTAAAAAACTAGGTGCTAAACGGTGCGATAAATTTCTTAACTCTTTAAAAGCAAGATCCATATATGCTATGCCATCTATCAATTTTGGTAGTTCTGTTACGGGTAACACTTTTTCTAGCATTTTAAAGCGTATTTTGCTAGTTGCTAAAATTTGGCACACATTGTCATGTAATTCTGTACCAACTTCGTAACGCTCAGTTTCTTGAGTTTGTATAATGGCTTTGGTAATTTTTTGCTCGTAACGGTTTTTTTCAGTCACGTCATTGGCTATAACAGATACAAATTGTTTGTTATTAATTAATAATGGAGAGCTAGAAATTTCAACATCTATTATCTCGCCCGATTTTTTTTGGTGTTTAAAATTGCCTTTAATAATGGTTGATTGTGGGCGTCTTAAATTTGTACCTGTTTCTATTGCTTTTTCAAGTTCTTG
>JAYVNQ010000287.1:0-2975 GCA_043758365.1 Chitinophagales bacterium | reverse complement strand
CTCAGCTTCATCTAAACCTTTCAACTGTGCAAATACATATACAATATCCAACACGTCTTTTTGCGAAGTGGTTTCATCTAACGAAATACCAATATGGTACGCATCAATATATCTAAAATTCACTTCATTTTTCTCTGCAATTGGAAGTAATTTCTCAGCATTTACTTTTACAACTATCGTATCAAAATACGCCGTATTAATATTTACAAAACCCAGTTCTTCTAACCCATTATTTAATACCAAAGCCAATGTAGCAATGCGTTCTGCAATATTTTTCAATCCTTCTGGGCCATGATACACGGCATACATAACAGCCATATTTGCCAATAATGCCTGTGCCGTACAAATATTAGAAGTTGCTTTTTCACGTTTTATATGTTGCTCTCTCGTTTGCAATGCCATGCGTAAGGCTCGGTTGCCTTGTGCATCAATACTTACACCAATTAAACGGCCTGGCATACCACGTTTAAACTCATCTTGCGTAGCAAAAAATGCCGCATGTGGCCCACCGTAACCCAATGGCACACCAAAACGCTGTGCCGAACCAACAGCCACATCTGCACCTAATTCACCAGGACTAGTAAGCAACGTCAAAGCCAATAAATCGGTAGCCATTACCACATAGCCTTTTACAGCATGAACCATTTCTATAAACGCTTTATAATCTTCTATGCTACCGTTGCTGTTTGGATATTGTACCAATGCACCAAAATAAGTAGCATCAATTTGTGCAGTTTTATAATCCCCAAAAACAAGCTCAATACCAATAGGCAAAGCCCTTGTAGCCAATACATCTTTGGTTTGAGGGAACGTTAATTCATCTACAAAAAACTTAGGCTTTTCTGCTTTATCACTCTTGTTTACATGATGAAACAACATAGCCATTGCTTCTGCCGCAGCGGTTGCTTCATCTAGCAAACTAGCATTTGCAATTGCCAAACCAGCTAAATCGCACACCATTGTTTGAAAGTTTAATAAACTTTCCAATCTACCTTGGCTAATTTCTGCCTGATAGGGTGTGTATTGAGTATACCAGCCTGGGTTTTCAAAAATATTACGCAAAATAACACTCGGGGTAATAGTGTTGTAATAACCCTGACCAATATATGTTTTAAACAATTTGTTCTTTGCAGCTACTTGTTTCAACGTTTGTAGATACTCAAATTCACTAATCGCTTCAGGTAAATCGAGCGGTTGTTTTAAACGAATAGAAGAAGGCACGGTTCTACCAATCAATTCCTCAATACTTGCCATACCAATGGTTTGCAACATGGCTTTTGTATCAACATCGTTAGGGCCATTGTGCCGTCTTTGAAACTCTGTGTTTTGCTGTTGAAACAAGTTCATAGATTATTTTTTTATTGTACTAGCATTAAATTATCAATTAAACTTCGTTGTGTCACTCCCTTGTACGTTCTAAACTTTATTCAGCTTTTACCGAAGCGTATTTGATTGAGGCTGCAAATGTAATATTGTATAACGTGCTAAAAGGCAGTTTGTTGAGGTTGGGGATACCGTTTGAAACAAAAATAAACGCCTACAAAAAATGCAGGCGTTTATAATTTAAGCAAGTAGCTGAGCAATCGTTAAAGGCCAAAGTTTCTTGATATTCTAATGGCTATTCGCAAAACTTTTCGTAATATGCTATACCCATAATATCTAATCGTTACTTAAAATTGTGAAAAAAATTTAACAATTAGTTCATATTGCAGTGCAACCCTTTGAAATTATTAAATAATAAAATAAAATATATTTGTAACAGCTCTATATTTCTAATAAAAAAACTATTTTAAGTAAAAAAATCTTGAAAAATTAAACCTAGAGCAATACATTTATTAATAATTCCAATAAATTAATACTGCTTTCTAACAAAATTTTAAATAATAAATGTTATCCACATTTTTAAAAAACTTTCATTAGAGCTTTAAAAATAACGATTCAGGGGCATTTTTATTCAAATCTTCATTGTGGCTAAACAATTCTTCAGTTCGCATTTCTTGACTAGTTTGTCTGCTACCATTATGGCTATACCCTGGTGGTCCAAACAAATAATTTACTCTTTGTAATAATGTAATATTGGGTTGAAAAATATCTTTAGCTATTTGCTGCCACTCATGAAAAACAATGGTTTTGGCATTTGGGTTTTCAATATTTTTCGTAAGCCCATATTTTATTGGCTGATAATCTTCTTCTAGCAATTCTAATTGAAAAGTGCCAAAGAGTTTATCCCAAAAAATCAAAAACATACCCATATTCTTATCTAAATATTTGGGGTTACTTGCATGGTGTACCCTGTGATGTGATGGCGTTACTAAAATGTGTTCCAACCAGCCCATTTTACCAATCAATTCGGTATGCACAAAAATGCCCCAAATTTGCGTTGCACTATAAATAAATACCACATCCAAAGGCTTAAAGCCCAATAATGGTAATGGTATAAAGTAAATAAATCTGTACAGAGGCTGAAAAACTGATGACCGAAAACCGACCGTAAAATTGAGCTTTTGACTACTGTGATGTGTAACATGCGTTGCCCAAAAAAAGCGTACTTCATGGTCAAAACGGTGCAGCCAATAATATAAAAAATCTTCGGTCAGAAGCAACAATAACCAATAGAGAAATCCAGTTTGTAAATTAATGTAGCGATGCAAATAACAGTATTGAAAACCGCCAATATAAATTGCTCGAAATAACAAATCGATAGTGCCATTAAGCAGCATTAAATAAGTGTTAGCAACAGTATCTTTTACAGTGTAGTTTTTTCTGTGCTGCCAGTGCGACAGCAATAACTCAATACCAATTATTATGATATAAATTGGTGCAGAAATAAATATGAGCCATTGTTCACGTACAGCTTCCATGTAGTTTTGTAATATTGAAGTTGTTTAACATTTTAATTTTTTAAGAAAAATGGCTATAATGCTTAACCATAGCATGTTCCACCAAGTTATTGTCAGTTTTTCAAATCGTACCAT
>JAYVNQ010000286.1:0-9310 GCA_043758365.1 Chitinophagales bacterium | reverse complement strand
CACCTAACAAGGCCGTGTCGCCTTCTTCACCATACACAACAGGTGCAGGGCCACCTTCACCCTCAAATTCAAAATATGCGGAACTAATTGTTCTTTTTATAGTTGTGCCATCTGCTAACGAAAAACTCATTTCTCTATAAGGTTCAATATCTAATTCATCTAATATTTTTCCTGGAACAACACTATACACCGCACCACTGTCAACCAAAATTCTACTTCTGCAAATTTTTCAGATTTACGATGTTCTCTTACTTTTAATATTGCATTGGTTATTCCCATGAAAATTTATGATACTAATTTTACAGCTTGTCTTGCCAATAATTTCCACGCTTTTCTTTCTTTGACCCACACTTGCAACACTTGCAATTTTAAAGATGAGAATTTACCGTCTTTTTCTTTTTGCGTAGCAGAAATAACATGCCTTACTACAACTGATTTACCACTAAATAAAATAGTACCAATTTCAGTTTTTACATCGCTGTAAGTTTTGGTATCATCTATTACACCTTTAATCATTTCAGCTCTTGTTTCAATCTTACCACTGGAATGACCATAAGTAATTTCTTTTGCCAACAGTATTTCTAAAGCGGCAATATCTTTATTTTCAAAAATAGCTTTGTTGAGTGTTTCAACTTTGGCAGCAATTGCTTTGTCATCGCCATTTTGTGCAAACGATACGAACGTTGCAAACACCATTAAAAAAAGAACAGCTATTTTTTTCATATTTAGTTATTTATAGCAGACTTATTTTTACATTCTTCTATTATCATATCTACTTTTTCCTTGGTTAAATGTTCACGATAATGTTTGCCTAACTGCATCATTGGTGCATAACCACAAGCACCTAAACATTCAACTGTTTTTAAAGTAAATAAACCATCTGTGGTAGTTTCACCAGCTTTAATGTTCAATTTATTACTTATATATTCAATCATATCGTCGCAACCACTAACCATGCAAGGCCCAGTTTGGCAAACCTCAAACATATATTTTCCAACTGGTTTAGTGTTGTACATGCTATAAAAAGTTGCCACTTCATATACTTCTATCGGTGTAATCTGTAATAATTCAGCCACATAATCCATCGTATCTGCACTTAACCAACCACCAAATTCTTCCTGTGCCAAATGCAATATAGGCAGCAAAGCACTCTTTTGTTTTCCTTCGGGATAATGAGTAATTAACTCATCAATTTTTGCCAATTTTTGTTCTGAAAATTTTATCATACCCAAACCCCTTAAAGGGCTATTTAAAATTTAGATTAATCAATTCAATATAACATCACATTTCCATTTAGGGTTTAGGTATTACGCATCCAACTCGCCAGCAATCAAATTCAAGCTGCTCATCGTCATAATAGCATCACTTAACATAGCACCTTTTGTTAATTCGGCGTAAGCCTGATAATAAATAAAACATGGCCTACGGAAATGCAAACGATAAGGTGTTCTACCACCATCACTGATAAAATAAAAACCTAATTCACCATTTCCGCCTTCTACGCTTTGATAAACCTCACCTTTTGGGATAGCTGTTTCGCCCATAATAATTTTAAAATGCCAAATTAAGGCTTCCATTTTGGTATAAACATCTTCTTTTTTAGGCAAATAAAATTCTGGAACATCGGCATGGAAAACCTCCGCATCAGCACCCTTAAATTCCTGTACTTTTCTATAGGCTTGCTCTATAATTGATAAAGATTGCCACATTTCTTGATCACGTACTAAAAAACGATCATAATTATCACCAGTTTTACCAACAGGCACTACAAAATCTATATCCTCGTAACTGCTGTATGGCGTGTGAACACGCACATCATAATCAACACCAGCAGCACGTAAATTAGGACCAGTAAAGCCATAATTCAAGGCTCTTTCAGCAGAAATTGCACCAGTGCCAATCAACCTATCCATGAAGATTAGGTTGCGAGCAAATAGGTTGCCGAATTCCTTTAAAACCTTTGGATATTCATATAAAAATTTTTCTAATTTTTCAAAAGCCGTTGCATTAAAATTTCTTTCAAATCCACCAACACGACCCATATTCGTTGTTAAGCGGCTGCCACAAATTTCTTCGTAAATTTCATAAATCAATTCACGTTGTTGCATTACATATAAAAATCCTGTATATGCACCACTATCTACACCAACAATAGAATTACAAATTAAATGATCGGAAATTCTAGACAATTCCATGATGATAATACGCAGATAATCAACACGTTTAGGTGTTTTTATTTGCATCAACTTTTCGCAGGTAATATGCCAGCCCATGTTATTAATTGGACTACTGCAATAATTTAAGCGGTCAGTAAGTGTTGTAATTTGATACAATGGTCTACGTTCTGCTAATTTTTCAAATGCACGGTGAATATAGCCTACAGTTTGTTCTGAACTAACGATACGCTCACCATCCAACTCTAAAATATTTTGAAACACACCATGTGTTGCAGGATGTGTTGGCCCGAGATTAAGCGTTGTTGTTTGCTTTTCAATTGAACCGCCTGGTAATGTTATATGATGTTGTTCTGTCATGCCCCTAGCCCCTAAAGGGGTATTTTTAAATAATGTATAAACGTTACCTAATCTTTAATCTACTTTATTAATTGAAATAATTATCATGAGCTCAATAATGATGGTTTAGACAATTAATTTAATCTGCCTCTACCAAACATCTCATCATCTTTATCAGTTCGTGTTTGGTCTTCTAATGGAAATTCTTTTCGCATAGGAAAATAATCCATTTCGTCTACATTTAAAATACGTTTTAAATTAGAATGACCTACGAAGTTGATACCATAAAAATCGTATGTTTCTCTTTCCATCCAATTGGCTGCCGCAAATAATTTAGAAGCTGTAAATACATCTGGATTATTTACACTTGTAAATACTTTAAAACGTATACGTATATTATCAACTAAATTATGTAAGTGGTATACGATTGCCAACTCATTTCCAATATTATCGGGGTAATGAACGGCACACAAATCGGTCATGAATTTAAACTGTAACAACTCATCATCAAATAAAAACTGTAACACTTTTAAATTAATTTCCTTAGGTGCTTCAAATGTAAGCATACCATAAGGCTCTTGAAAATTGACAAGTTCTTCGCCAAATTTTTCGGTTAGTTTTTGTTGTATTATTTCGTTTGTTAAAGACACTAATTTGAAAATTTGAAATTATGAAAATTATGCAAAGTGTCGCACATTAATCTATTCCATAGCTGGTCATTAAAGCTTGATATTGCTCACCATTTCTTCTTCTAACACTTTCTTGACCTACCAAATCTTGAATCCGCATAAAGCCATCAATAATTGCCTCTGGACGAGGTGGGCAACCTGGCACATAAATATCAACAGGAATTACTTGATCGATGCCTTGCAATACACTATAGGTATCGAAGATACCGCCAGAAGAAGCACAAGCACCAACTGCCATTACCCAACGCGGCTCTGCCATTTGCAAATAAACTTGACGTAAAACTGGCCCCATTTTTTTTGAAATCGTTCCCATTACCATTAATAAATCGCATTGGCGTGGAGAAAAACCAACACGCTCACTACCAAATCTTGATAAATCGTAATGAGAACCCATTGTAGCCATAAATTCTATACCACAACAAGATGTTGCGAATGGTAAAGGCCATAAAGAGTTTTTACGAGCCAAACCTACAACATCACTCATTTTTGAAGTAAAAAAACCTTCACCACCAAAACCTGGAGGTGCCTGCACAGTTGCCACTGCATCTACAATGTTGGCCTCTTTTGCAAAAATATTAAAACGTACTGGACGCATAGTTTTTATAATTTGAGAATTTGAAAATTACCTAATTTGAAAATTGAGAACTACAATAGAAAATGAAACAACTTGCTTGCAAATATGTTTTCTAATCTCAAATTTTCGCATTAACTCATTTTCAAATTATTTTAGTCTTCCCAATTTAAAGCGCCTTTTTTAATGATGTAAATAAAGCCTACCAAAAAAAAGCTTACAAACATTAAAACGGCTAAAAATCCATTCCAACCCAATGCTCTAAAATTTACCGCATATGGGTAAAAAAATATTACTTCTACATCAAACAAAACAAATAAAATAGCAACTAAAAAATACTTGATAGCCATTGGTTGACGTGCATCTCCATGAGACTCAATACCACTGGAAAAATTTTCTAATTTATCTTTTGTTGCTCGCTTTGGACCAACTAATGCAGACATACCAATCATGGTGGCTACAAAACCCGCTGCAAATAATAATTGAATACCGATAGGAAAATAACTGGCTGCTGAAGTATCCATTACATCTAACAAAAGGGGAAGCCAATGCATAGTGTTGATTTTGTAAGCAGCAAAAATAAGGTTGTGGTTGATACAAAAGAAAAACTCTCCACTATTGGGAGAGTTATTTCTTGATTATTTTTATTTACCGTTTGGTTTAGCGGATGAAGGCTTGCCAGCAGGTTTGCTTAAGCTCTTTGTTAGGGCATCTTTTGTTTGGGTTGCAAATGTATTTTCTTCCCCACCAGCATTTGGATACAAAATCAACATTTTATCTGCAATTTCTAATCCTTTTTGATTTTCCTTTTGTACATCCACATAATACTTTAACAAGTAATAATAGTTATTAAATATTGCTTTTTTATTCTTCTCAATATTTACCAATGCCGTATCTTTTAGTAGATAGTCATTTTGTTGTAAAATAGGTGCTATTGCAGTACCTATAGTAGCACTGGTATCTATTGCTTTTGCTGCACGCACATTAAAATAATAAGGTTGTGGTTTTAGTGGAAAAGCCTCAATGTATTTTTTTGCCACTTCCATTGTTGCTACATAATCTTTGCCATTGAAGGCTGTGTTTGCCATACTATAAAAATCGGCTTCACCCATGGTACCACCTTTAAATTTTACGGCAGTTTGCAACCATTTAATTTGTTCGCCATACATTTTGGCTTTACCCATTAAGTTAGCAGCTTGATTTGCATATATAATTTTATTTGATACCGATGTGTCATTATCAATGGCTTTTTGTAAATAGGCTATCGTTTTTGATTCACTACCCGGAAATCTTGATAAAATCTTTACAGCTATTTCGTAATTTGAAGGTGTAATTTTATCTTGACTAGCAGTAGCAAAATATTTTTCAATATTAGCTTTTGCTTGTACACTATCATTTAAACGATCGTAGTTAAATGCATACAATAATGGCAATTGGTAGTATGCTTTGCACTCACCCGCTTCCATAGCTTTTGCTTTTTCTAAACTTTCTTGGTATTTACCAGCCCTAAATAAGTAATCTGCGAACAAAAAATCTGTATTACAATCTTTATCAGCATACTGAATGTATTTTTCAATATTTTCTTTTGCTTTGTTAACATCGCGGTTAGCATAATAATCATACAAAGCATTGTACGATAAAGGGAATGCAGGGTCAGCAATATTTGCATCAGTAAAAAATTGTTCAAACAATTGCTTATTATCTTGGCTTTTATATATCATACCAATTTTATACATGGCTAATGCATTTTTAGGCTCACGGGCAATGGCATCTTGGTAAGCTTTTACGGCTTCGCCACCTTGATCTCCACCTAATTTTAGATAGTTGATACCCATATTTATCATAATATCTGCATTAGTTGCATCAAGAGCCGCAGCCTGCCTTAATTTATCAATAGCATAAGTTGGATCACCTTGTTTGCTACTTCCATCTGCATTGGCTCGCCCAATAGCACTTAGAATAGCAGGATTAGGCTTGTTTTTATTTTTACCTTTTGTTTCAGTTGTCATGGTAATTGCTTGCTCAAACTTTTGTTTTACAGCATTTAAATCGCCATTTTCTAAAATTTCTACATGCCCCATCCCTACTAAAATCCAAGCATCATTAACCCCTTCTTGTAAGGCTTTTTGATAAATAGCTTTAGCACCTTTTACGTCATCTACAGCTAAAAGTGCCTGCCCATACCAATAGATATTTTGAGCATCTTTTGAATTGGCATCGTACAATTTTTTAAAGACATCCGTTGCACTTTTATTCTTTTTGTAGTTAAGGTGTTTAATACCTTCTGCAATGCTTTGTGCGGTTGCACCGCTTACAGTAACAATAGCTGCAAACAGCAAAAAAATTACCTTTTTCATGTGTCTTGTTTTAAAATTGTTAATCATCTGTTTTAATGTTGCTTGACCTTTTTTTAAAATTAATTTTTGATGGTGCTAAAAAAGCTCTTCTAAATATTAGTTGCCCTCGTTCAACACTCATAAAATTTCCAAACCCATTTCCTAAACCTTGTGTGTTTTCTTTTACTATATAATACAAGGGTCGTGCCAAGGGATATTGTAAGTATGTTATTGTTGCTTGTGATGGCTTTGCAAACTCGCCATCTTCGCAAATTGTACATTCTACCAAAGCCAATTTTATCGATTTTAATTGGGCTTGTTGCTTGGCATCATACTTATCCCCAACCCAACTTAATCCCACAAAACCAATGGCATTTTCAGTTTTAGCAACTATTTGCACAACATCCTCACTATTTTTTGCTGCCACAACGTTTTGTCCAAATGGCTTACCCTTTAAAACACTGTCTTGCAAATATCTCACAGTACTAGTTGCATTTTTGCCGTCCATTACTGCAATAGCGTTTTCTTTTCCGCTTAATATATTTTTTAAACGTGCCATTGTAAATACGCTGTCTTTTCCCTTCTGGTTTACTATTACAGCTATTGCATCGTAGGCAACATCGGTAAAAAAGGGTAAATATTTTAAAGAACTTTGATAGTATTTTTGCTCGTTTTCATTCAGTCCTCTTGCTACAATTATCATCCTAGTGCTATCACTCTGCAAATCTTTAAAACACTCTACTTCGGGCTTGTAAGATGCATTAATTTTCGCATTTGGATACGTAGATTCATACACTTTTATCTGCTCATCAATTACTGGCTTAAAACTTTCATCTACACTTATATTAATACTGCCTTTACTAGGTGAGTCTATATCTATTTTTCTATTTTTCAATTTATCATCACACGATACTAGCAAACAATAAAAACTTACCAAAAAATAATAAAATGCTTTCATAATCAATAATCCCTCTTTATACCACGGTACAATCTAAAACCACCATACAATAAACATACGCTACCAAACATATAGCGTAATATTTTATCCTTTTCCATAATCTGCTGAATGTTAAATTTTTCAGCAAAAAACATGGCAGCCGCCATGGCAAGTATTAAACAAGCAACACCAAAATCGTAAACCATTCGCATAATTAGGTAACTATTACGCTGTTTTTCTCTAAAATTATTCTCCATAATGCCATCATCAGAAACTGAGGTGGCAATATAATGATTTTTGATTTTAAGGGGCAATTGTGATGAATTATTTGGCAAAAGATTAGTCATAATATCGTTTTTATTGAAGATGCAAGTGTTTGAAATTTCCATAACCCTCAATTTTTGATTGTTGAAAGCAGCAACAATAAGTTTAAAAATTTCTTGGCTGCTATATTTGCTTAATGAAAATTTTAATGGTTTGCTTGGGAAATATTTGTCGCAGCCCTTTGGCAGAAGGTATTTTACAGCATAAAGCAAATGCCCATCATTTAAATATTTTGGTTAATAGTGCTGGTACAGGTAATTATCATATTGGCGAATCGCCGCATCAATTATCACAAAAAGTAGCCAAGTTAAATGGTGTAAATATTAGTGACCAAAAATGTAGACAATTTAAAAAAACTGAATTTGAGATATTTGATAAGATTTATGTAATGGATACTGATAATTACAACGATGTAAAGAAAATTGCTGGTAGCTACTTTGTAGAACATAAAATTGATTTGATATTAAATGAGCTGTACCCAAACGAAAACAGAGAAGTGCCAGACCCTTGGTACGGCGGCTTTGAGGATTTTGAAAAAGTATATGCTATGCTTGATGCCGTGTGCGAAGTAATTATTAAAAAGTATTTGGCAGCACAACAGCAGCAGCAATAGGTTATATAAGTGCTGTTATATTTGCTGTCTTTGGTAGCAACCACTATCAAATTCCTAATTTCAAATTACAAATTATTATGGCTAAGCCAACAGTAAGTTTACCACAAGGCACAAGAGATTTTTCAGCAGAAGTAGTGCGTAAACGACAATATATATTTTCTACAATACGCACTGTGTTTGAGTTGTATGGCTTTGCACCATTAGAAACACCAGCCATGGAAAACCTAGAAACCTTATTGGGTAAATATGGTGAAGAAGGTGATAAATTGATATTTAAGATTTTGATTAATGGTGACTTATTAAAAGATAAAACTTTGAAAAAAATTGTTACTCAAGAATCGTTCTTTGAGTACCTAAGAAGCGATAAAGAGTTTAGAGCACATTTGAGATTATTGCCATCAAAACTTCCAAGTGATGAAAATTCGAAAAAAATATTAATTGATCAGCTTAAAATAATTTTAAAACAATTCTTTGATAAATTCATAAAAGCGAACTATTTCACTGAACGAGCTTTACGTTACGATTTAACCATTCCTTTTGCAAGATATGTAGCCATGAATTATGGACAACTAACAATGCCTTATAAACGCTACCAAATTCAACCAGTGTGGCGTGCTGATAGTCCGCAAAAAGGCCGCTATCGTGAGTTTTACCAATGCGATGCAGATGTGGTGGGTAGCAACAGTTTACTAAACGAAGTTGAGTTGGTAAATATTTACGCAACCGTATTTGCTAAGCTTGGCATTGATGTAGAAATACGCATTAACAGCCGTAAAATATTAGCCGCATTAGCAGAAATAAGTGGTGGTGCAGAAAAAATGGTGGATATAACAATAGCCATAGACAAACTAGATAAAATTGGCATAGAAAAAGTAAAAGAAGAGTTGCTACAACGTGGTTTAAATGATACTCAAATAAATATTATAGAACAATATTTACAAATTGATGGTAGCAATACAGAAAAGCTAGATGCTTTAAAATCTTTATTAGGCGATAAATCAATTGGCAAAACTGGCATTGACGAAATTGAGTATATTCTTAATTATCAACCAGCAACTATCAACCAGCAACTTGTTACTGATTTCACCCTTGCTCGTGGCCTAAATTATTACACAGGAATCATCTTTGAAATTAAAGCCAAAGGTGTGCAAATGGGTAGCATTGGTGGTGGAGGTAGATACGATGATTTAACTGGTTTATTTGGCGTGCCTAATGTGCCTGGTGTCGGCATCAGCTTTGGAGTTGATAGAATTTACGATGTGATGGAAGAGCTAGCATTGTTTCCTACAGAAGTACAAGTAGGTACTAAAGTTTTGTTCTTCAATCT
>JAYVNQ010000285.1:0-2998 GCA_043758365.1 Chitinophagales bacterium | reverse complement strand
GTAAATTTTTACCAGATTATTTATTTGCATTTATAATCAACGTAATTTACTACACGTCTATTTTAAATAAGTACCAACTCTTGATTCGCATAATATATGAAACCATTTCGCTATTGGTGGTAGTTGGCTGTTTTCTATTAGCATTATTGGTACATTTACTATTCGGCGGTCTAATTGTGGGGCTATTTTTAGTGTCAATATTTTTTATCAATGTGGTGGTAGACAGCTATTTTAAAAAGAAGTACCAACTCGGTAAACGCTACTAATTATGTTGCAAGCAATATTGAAAAAATACCAATCCACTTTTCATCAAGTTGTACCTTTTAATGCTAAAAATGACAAGTTGCTTCTACTAGATTTTACAGCTGTAAACACAGATTTAAATAATGATATTTTAAACGATACAAATAATTTTTCCGCGTATATTAATGCCAAATTAAAAGCTTCTAATGCTAAATATGGTATTGGTGGTTACGATGAACACAGAACGGTTTATAGTCGCAGTAAAGTGTTTGATACTAATGATGAACCAAGGCGTTTGCATTTAGGTGTAGATATTTGGGGCGAACCGGAAACTCCTGTGTTTGCTGCGTTACATGGTGTGGTACACAGTTTTGCCTTTAACAATAACTATGGTGATTATGGTGCAACTATTATTTTACAACATCAATTAGATGGCTTTGTTTTTTATACATTATATGGGCATTTATCATTAAGAGATTTGGATGCTTTGTACGAAGGAAAACCTATTGCCAAAGGTGATTTAATTGCACATTTTGGAACACCAAAAGAGAATGGTCAATGGCCCCCACACCTACATTTTCAAGTAATAATTGATATGGAAAATAAGGTTGGTGATTACCCTGGTGTTTGTAAACTAAGTGAACGTGAACAATATTTAAGCAGTTGTCCAGATGCAGATTTGATTTTACAAATGCTACAATTTGCCAGTTGAATTGATAGGAACACGGATAACACGGGTTAAACGGATACTCACAGATTTATTGAGTATTAAAAAAACGGACTAGATTGATTTAAAAATCCATTTCAATCAATTTAATTGATGTTATCCATGTTCCTATGATACTTTTCTAAGCATTATATGCAGCTGCAAATGCCCTTGTAAAGTCTGTCAGTTTTGCCTTACCTAACGTTGGTTTGTTTTGCCAATAATCTGCTTGAATTAAACCGTTTCTAATAGCAGAACCCATAGTGGTATGGTCTTTAGCAATTTCAACATCTAAACCTGCACCCAACATACCATCAAATGCTTGCTCATCTGTAAAAGTTACCCAAGGTGTACCTGATTTACCGATTGCTTCGCCTAATATTTCTGCAATCTCATTGGTGCTTAATTCATCGCTAGCAATATATTGAATGGTGTTATCTGTAAACGATAAATCAAGCAATTTTTCAGCAACAACAGCAGCAATATCACTGGTATCAACTAGCACCAATTTTTCATCGGTATTGCCAAAATTTGATCCAAAAATACCTGCATTTTTAACTAACCTAATTTGACTAAATAAGTTATAAAAAAAATATGAGGACGTAAAAAAACCGTGTTTACATCTGCCAAACCAAGCAATTGTTCTTCTAAATAACCCAAGCCATCAATAGGGCCGACATCCTTACGCATATGTGCAGCAATGCTGCTTAATTGTACCACATATTTAATATTATTTGCCTTAACCGCTGCTACATAATTGTTAGCCACAATTTATTGGTCGGCAAACCAATTAATGGTTTTCCATGTTGGTGAAATCATTAAATACACTGCATCTGCACCTACAAAAGTTGCTGTTAAAAACGCTCTGTCTTCTACCGAACCAACTTTTTGCGGTAGCACCAATTGCTTCAATATCTGCAACTCTTTCGGTGCTGCTGGTAATAACTGTAACCTGATGATTAGCGGCCACTAATTGTTGTATAACTGGTTTGCTAATGTTGCCAATAGAGCCTGTAATAACGTAATTCATAATTGTGTGTTTTATTGATGATTAATATTTGTATATACAAATGATGTGGTAAAAATTTTATAATGTTATTTTATCTGCTACTAAGCCCATATTGGTAATGAGCTTGCAGCTTTCTTCTTTGCCCAGAATAGTGCTGTAATTATTGTAAAAATGGGTTAGGCATTTTTTTAAAGTTGGTAATAATTCTTTTGCTTCAGCGGATGGATAAACGTTTGTTTGTTTACCCTCTGTGGTACGAATTACAAGTTTGCGTTCTTCTAATTTTTCTATTAATCTAGTTACGGTGCTTGGGCTAAGTTGTAAATGATTGGCGATACAACCCGGTTGAGTACCTGGCTCTTCTAAAACCATCATTAATAAATAAGCGTGGCTTGGCGATAAATCTACAGGCTTCCAACTTTCTAATGCCAATTTCTCAACTTTTCTTGCCAAGGCATTGGTTGAAAAGTACAGGCATTTGCAATATTTACTTTCTGATGTCTTCATTATTTGTTGGTGCAAATATAGTGGGACTTTAATTTGTATATACAAATATTTTTCCTTTAAAAAAAGGTTAAACTATTTTAAGTAAAGTCGCCTTAAGATTTAGGTAATAACAAGATGTAGTAAAGCTGTGTAGTATGAAAACACAAATGCCTCACAATAAATTATGAGGCATTTATAAATGACGTGTACTGCAGGAAGTGCTGTCAAAAATTACATTTTTTTAACTGAATCCATTGCTGCATGTGCTGTGTCCATAGCTTTTTTTGCAGTATCCATTGCTGCTGCCATTTTCATAGAATCAGCCATTCTGATAGAGTCAGCAGTTTTAATAGAATCAGCCATTGCTGTTTTGTTTTCACCACTACCACAAGCAGCAAATACAATTGCTACGGCAAACATTGCGAATAATTTTTTCATCGTAAATTTTGGTTTAGATTTTTACAAAAATAGGGTGCAAAATCAAATTGCCAAATTTTTAACAGACTCTTTTTATTTCTTTCTAAAAAATATCCTTATAGGTACGCCTTTAAAAT
>JAYVNQ010000284.1:0-3000 GCA_043758365.1 Chitinophagales bacterium | reverse complement strand
GAGGATAGGGGCTAATGTGAGCGAAATTTGCACTTAAATAAAAGCTAAATAAAATAGCCAAATGATGCAGTGTGCGACGCCTATGTGGCTGAATAGAATTACTATTGATGACAACAAAATATTATTAGATGAAGCAAATTAATGCAATAGAAACGAAAATTTATACGTTACCAGAATTGTTGGCGGTTGTAATGGGTTGGCGTATTACGAGTAGAACAATTGCGTTTTCGAACGGGTGTTTTGATATACTGCACGAAGGGCATATTTATTCTTTATCGCAGGCTGCAAAGGAAGCTGACATGTTAGTTATTGGTATAAATAGCGATGCTAGTACCAAGCGTTTAAAAGGCGATGAACGACCGATAAATAATGAACATAGCAGGGCTTTATTATTAGCAAGTTTGGCTATAGTAGATGCTGTGGTTATTTTTGAAGAAGATACACCGTTAGAACTAATTTCTGCCATTTTACCAGATGTAATTGTAAAAGGTGGTGACTATACCATTGAGCAAATTGTAGGTGCCAAAGAAGTGGTTGACAATGGTGGCAGAGTGGTTATAAATAGTATTGTTAATGGCTTTTCTACTACGGGTATTATTGCTAAAATTAGAAAGTTGGGGTAATGGATGAGCAAATGTTTAGATGGTAGGATATACAGATATGAAGATTATAAAAAAATCCCCCAAAACTTTTAAAGTTTTGGGGGATTTTTTATTTAAAAAATAGGATCAGTTGGTGTATTTATATTATTGTTTCTCTCACTAATGGGATATGGAAAAAAATTTCTTTTTCTCTCAGTTAATGGACGTGCAAAACGCCTCATATCTTCTAGTTTCATACCGCTTAAATACAACCCAATACAACGATTTCTGTATACCTCTGTAAGCAAACTAGCTACATCGGCTGCGCCTGTGTACCCAGTTGCAATATTTGCCCCTAAGCCTAAAGGATCGGTTGCAGGATTTTGTTTTAAAATACCATCTAATATAAGTCGTGCATTTACAACATCTGGTGCAGATTGTCTAAGCAAACACTCTGCACGTATTAAACGCATTTCATCGGGTATATAAATTGGTATAGGCTTAATGGCGGCATTCCAAAATCCGTTTAACCTAAATCTAGGTAAAGCTGCCGTATTAATGGTTGTATAAAATGGCACCCGAGCATCGTTTAATGCAGGTCTAATACTTATTGGTAAACCTAAAGTAGAATCAACTGGCTGGTATACATTATTAGTTGATGTAACTGAAAAGAAAATAGGATTAGCATTAGCAGCATCAAAATTAAAAGTTACGGCTTTGGTTAAATCTACTGAGCTTGCAGAGGCTAAAGCAGTTGCATAATTACCCGCAAATAAAGAATATCTTGCTTTTAAGGCATTTAATGCATTAACTACATCTATACCACTTGGTAAATCTGCTAAAAAACTGGCTGAGATTGGGTTAGCAGAAATTGCTACCAACGCTTTATCAATGGCTGCAACAGCCTTAGCGAAGCCAATAGTTCTTGAGATAAAGATGGTATTATCAGAACCAATGCCTATACCAATAGTATCTGGTACACTTTCCCAATACATGCTCATGGCACCAATACTTGATGCCTTTATAATGGTGGCATAACCAATTAAACCACTTGCATATCCTTTATCGCTAATATTAGCTGCTGCATTAATAACATTATTGGCATCGTAAATACACTTACTTGCAGTAGTCCATACATTGTTTAAAAGTGCATTCGTATTATCAACTGCCGCACCACCATTAGAAAACTGTAACTCAGATAAATTGCCTGGATTTAATAAAATTGTTTCATTGGTTATTAAGCCTGTGGCATCCGATAATCCGTATGCAACGTTTAATGCATAAGATCGTTGAATACCAACTGCAACACCCATTGTTCCTTTAGCGGTACTAAATACTTGGTCGTTTGTAGCACCACCTAAAACTTGATAATCTTTTTTACATGAAACCATACATACAAGTATTGGTAGTGTAACTAAGAAATGAATTTTATAAAATATTTTTTTCATGCTGATTTTTTTAAAATTTAAAATTTTGCTTGTATACCAAAACTGAATGTTCTAGGAATTGGTACAGCGCCAAAGTCAATACCACGTAATAATGTACTTTGACCACCAGCATTGACCTCAGGATCGTATCCAATATAATTATCCCAACTAATTAAATTTCTACCACTAAAACTGATTGTTAAATCTTGCAAACCTTTTATTTTAGGTACATCGTAACTAATAGAAAGTTCTCTAAGTTTGGCAAATGAGCCATTATCTACACGCCATTGTTCAATGGCGTAAATACCTGTTGGCACTGCTGCTGTTGGGTTGTAGGGACTAATAAAACCTCTTGGTAATAAGCCTTTTTGCTCTAGCTCTGCAACTTTACCATTACCAACACCCTGCCTTGTTCTAAAATCTGCATTAAAAACGCTATTGCCTCTTACTGCATCTATTTGTACACGTAGACTTAGATTCTTGTATGTAATTTCATTGGTTAATGTTGCTGTAAAATCTGGATTTGGATTGCCAATTATTTTACGTAAAACACTACCTACAGGAATGCCTTGACCCGCATTGCCACCTGGCAAATAATCTTGCTGTGTATAAGATAATATCCCAGTTTGTGTACCATAAGCAGTTCTAGGAATACCTGCGGGTCCTACATCTAACCCAGCAGTATTTGGTACACCATTACCACCTTTTGAAAAATCACCACCCGCTTTAGTTGCAAAAAAAGTTCCGTAAAATACACCTAATGGCTGCCCTTCTATTATTGAAACTGGTGCACCAGAGTTGGTAGCAAATAAAATGAGACTTTGACCAGTATTTACCACCTTGTTTGTATTGTGGTTAAAAATACCAGTTACGTTCCATGAAAAATCTTTTCCTTTAATAGGTGTAGCAGTTAGTACAACCTCAAAGCCCTTATTTTCTAAATTACCAATATTATCTAGTAAACTTGAGAAACCCGTTGATGGCGCCACTTG
>JAYVNQ010000283.1:0-26203 GCA_043758365.1 Chitinophagales bacterium | reverse complement strand
GGCAGCGAAAGAGAAATACCTTGTGAATTGGCTTTACTAGCAATGGGTTTTGTAAGCCCACAAAAAGAAGGTTTATTAGCACAATTAGACATTGAATTGGATGAACGTGGTAATGTAAAAGCGACTGAAAAAGCATATCAAACCAATATTGCCAAAGTATTTACCGCTGGTGATATGAGGCGTGGACAAAGCTTGGTGGTTTGGGCAATAAGCGAAGGCCGTGAATGTGCTAGAAAAGTAGATGAATTTTTAATGGGCAGTTCTATTTTAGAAACCAAAGACCATAGTATTTTAGAAGCGATGATATAGATTTCTGATTAAAATGATTTGATTGATTACATGATATTTTAAGAGCCATTTATTGTAAGATAAGTGGCTGTTTTGTTTGCTTAAATAAGTAAAGCGATACTGGCGAATATCTGAATTAAAAGAAAGTTTGTTGGTGAAAGCAACACTAATAAAGGCAGAATAGTATGTCAATTAGAATTTTCGCTTAATGATTTTAAGTAACATACCAGCAGATGCCAGAGAGAGACCTGCGCTAGTAAGACTTAAGCTAGTGTTTATTGGATTATTGACCATACTTAAAAGCTTTAATTCCTTCATAGTTTTTTAAATATCGTTGATCTTCAGTCCAGTGATCCCACATTGTAATCTTCGTTAAGACTTCTCCATTACTCATTATTTCAAATTTTACTTTATTAAATCCAATGCCACCTTCAAATGAATTATTTCCTTTGTACACTAATCCTTCCATAAATTGTCCGTTTAATTTAAAAAAAAGTAAATCGTCTTCCTTAGTAAATTCAGCTATGCCATCTTTCAACTTATACAGCCCAGTAATTTTTTTATATCCTTCATCATTTAATTTGAAGGTCTTTCCCATCACAACATCAAACTTCACAAAGCTTTCATTGGATGCATTTTTGTTTATTTTCAAAATACGATGCAGCGATTGTGGTGACTTGGCTGCTGCATCTTCTTCAATATGTGGATCTCCTTTAAAATATATTTGGGTAATAAGATCTTGAGAATCACTACTCGAAATTCTCATGTGAATATGTGCTGGTCTCCATTCATCCCCATCTTTGTATGGCACTGGCACGATAGTTTTAAATGCATATTTACCATCTCTGCCCGTTTTTACAGCTCCTCTAAGTAAATAGTTATCAGAAGTATTATCATAATGTTCATGTTCATCACATTGCCAAGCTTCGATGAGTACATTTGGTAGCGGTGTTTTTCCATCATTTTTAAAAATAGTGCCGCTTAAATGCATTACGTCACTTGTTGATCTGGCAGGAACTAAGTTGCTTCTCATAGGTGACCCTGGTCGGTAAAAAGGACCTAAAATATCGCTTGTGGTTTCATTATTCCCTTCAAAACTTTTTCCATTCCAATTTATGGCACCAAATGTCGCAATTCCAAAAGCTGTAAATGTTGAGTTCTTAATAAAGGTTCTACGTTTCATAATTATAAGTTTGTAGTTGATTTTAAATATTTAGTCTTACTCATTATATCTTTTGTTCCTTATCATTGCGAGGTACGAAGCAATTTTATTTTACATTTAGACTAAGTATCTTACTATCACAAGTCAAAGACTTGCGATAGTGACTCATTTAAGCCATTTCGTATTCTACAATATTGGGTTGTGGCAGTTTGTTTGAAGCATTTAATATTTCAATGCCTACTACGTTACTATCATTATCGTAATCTACAATTACGCCTTTATGGTCTTCGCCACTTTCGGCTACTGCGTTATTGTTTAACTGTATGTATAATACATCTGTTTGTTTATCGTATTTTATTTTCATACCTAATATTTTTTTTAATTTTACTTGTTTTTGTATGCAGTAATTATTAAATGTGGCGTTTTATCTTCATTTACAAATACTCTTATTAAATAAGTTTTATTGTTTTCGAGTATCATATTTTGATAAACAGCAACTCCATCGTGTATTGTTTTTCTGCTGCGTTTTCAATTATCCATAGTACCATATCCTGTGTTATATTTCGTTTGGCTAACTGATATAAACTATGTAATGAAAACTGATACATTGTTTAAATTTAGTTTTTTACTACAGCCCTGCAATTACAATTTCCGCTTTGGTTACATGATAAAGCTGGTATACCAACTGATTTATTTTATCCTCGCAGTAATCAATTTTATTTTTTTCTTTTTCTCTTTTGTAAATAAATCGGCAGTATATTTTTCGTAAAGTTCAAATAAAAATTCCATACGTTTTGCTTCACTTATAAAAGGTTGGCTTCGATAAGCTAAGTCAACTGCTTTGTCTAATTCGTTGTGGGCTTTTATTAAGCTTGCTGGAATCTTATCAATTTTATAAATGTCTCCTAATTTTGAATCAGCAAAAGTTTCCCTAATATCTAAAATTTTTTGCATTTTTTGTTCAATAAGTAGTTGTTGCTTTTCTGTTATATTTCGTGGAAAAGGAAAGTTATTGTAAACAATTTCATTTGAATATCTAAAGTCTCCTTTTAGTCTTCCACAAACAGATTTAATCCAAGTGTGGTGCATTAAAGATTGTAAAATACCAAGATGATAAATTGTAGCAATTGAAATAGCTAAACAAGTATCGGAAACAATATGATTTGCATCAAAAATTGCCATTGGTATAATTCTTCTATCTTCAGATGAAACCCTAGGAATCAAAATATAACTTTCTTTTGGTTGCCTTATTTCTCCAAATAAAGTCGGATAGTCTGCTAATTTTTGGGTCGCCAGTCTCGTACTATTTCGCCTATGCGTGGTTACTTGTTTTACCCTTCTAAAAACTTCAGATAACTCAGTCAGGTCATTAGGGGTAATATCAACTAACCATAGGCACCACCTTTGCTTATTATTTAAAAACTCTTTAGCACTTAATAAAGGTCTAATAAACTTTGCTGCTTTAGGTTCATCAATTAGCAAGTCTTCTCTCTCATCATCACTTAATAATAAAAAACCACCATCATTCGGCATTGAGCCAAAAGATATTTCTGGTACATTACAAATGGGTTTTCTTCTTTTCGTAATCAACACATTTTTTGCATCAACCAAATAAGGATTAATGTTATTGGCTTTTATTTCGTGTGCATCTCCTTTTATATCTTCATAATCATAAATTATTTTATTGTCTGTTGGAAAACTTGCAAACCCAACAATTACACAATACACAGCAGCATTGCCTTTGGCTTCATTGCTCCATTTAAAAGTGCGATGTGCAAAATGAATTTGGATGCTGTACATATTTAGCATTACACTCCATAAAATGCCAACTTGTTCTCCCTGCACTATAGAATTAGTACTTACAAAAGCAACTTTTGTATTTGTGTTTTGAATAAGTTTTGCCGCTTTTACATACCAAGCAGCCACATAATCTAACACTCCTGCACCTTGCGCATTATTAAAACATTTTACTACATCATCTCTCATTGTTTGGCTCATTACTTTTGAGCCACTAAAAGGCGGATTGCCTATTATATAATCAAAGGCATTTTTAACAACTATTTTTTCAATCGTATTCTTTCTTTCATCAATAATAGTAAGGTTTTTGGTCTTTATATTTAAAGTTTGATAGTCAACTTCCGGCTCATTTAAAATTAAAGTTGTTTGCTCTGCATTAATATAAATATGCTCTCTTTTCAATAAAGAACTCCACTCAATTTGCAACGCATTTCCATGCACAATTTTAGCTGCCTTTTTCAAAGGCAACCTTACAAAGTATTGCCCAAACTCATTGCTTATTTGCATATTCATTTGGTGGTCTATCAACCACATGGCTACCTCTGCAATACGAGCAGGAAATTCTTCGTATTCAATGCCACACATCATATCTACATCAAGCCAAATAATGCTTTCGATGCTTGTAGCCATTTGATTTTTATACTGCTGCCTCAATATTTCGAGTTCTAATAAACGCAACTCTCTATAGGTAATCACCAAAAAATTGCCACACCCACAAGCAGGGTCAAGAAATTTTAGTGTGCTTAGTTTTTTATGAAATTCGGGAAGTTTGTTTTTATTGTCTTTAATTCCTTGAAACTCTTTCCAAAGGTCGTCAAGGAAAAGCGGTTTGATGAGTTTTAAAATATTTGTTTCGCTGGTGTAATGTGCTCCAAGGTTTCTGCGTTCTTTTGGGTTCATTACGCTTTGAAACATGGAACCAAAAATAGCAGGCGATATTTTACTCCAGTCAATGTAAGCACATGCTAATAACGCTTGCCGCATTTTACTATCAAAACTTGCTGTAGGCAAGTTTTCTTCAAAAAGCTTTCCGTTTACATACGGAAACTCTGCCAATTGCTCGTCAAGATTTTTAAAACGATTTTCTTTTGGTGTATTTAATACCTGAAATAGTTCTTGCAGTTTAGATGCAAGGTCGCTGCCATCTTCATTGGTTCGTTGTTCAATGTATTCTTGAAATTGTTGTTTGTTAAAAATAGTTGTGTCCTCGGCAAACAGTAAAAATAAAATACGCACCAAATAAACTTCTAATGGATGCTCTGTGTAACCAATGTCTTCTAATCGGTCGTGCAGTTTCCCCATCAATTCTGCCGCCTTTATGTTTGCTGGGTCTTGCTCTTTATAAATTTTTTTTGGATAGCCTAGAATAAAGTTGAAGTGGCTAACATTTTTCACAAAATCGCTTAGCTTAAACTCAACAAACCCCACCCCCAACCCCTCCAAAGGAGGGGAATTTAAAACCTCAAGGTCATATAATCTAAAGGTTTCAAAGTCCGATACGAGAATACATTTTGGAAGCTCGTGTTCTTTCAGCCCGTGCAAATAATTTTTAGCTTGTATAAATGCGTTGTCAAGGTTTTTGCCTCGGCTCTTCATTTCAATTAAAATAGTTCCTTTCCAAAGCAAGTCGATATAACCGTCTTTTTCATCAAGTTTTTTTACCCGATGCTCAAAGGTTGAAACTCGTTTACTGCTAATTCCAAAAACGTTGAAGAACTCAACCAAAAAAGGTTTTGCATCTGCTTCTTCGTTTGTGGTTTCTGCCCATTCTTTCGAAAAGTTTAAGGCTCTATCTTTTATTTCGTTCCAACTTAATGCCATAATAAACTTGTAAGTATGCTAAATTAAGTGAGTACGTTGATGAATGTTTTTATTTGATAGAGAAATATTTATAATTAATTAACCTGTGTTTAAAAGTTGTGTAAGCCTCTTGCAAATTTGCTGTCGCACATGTTCCAAAGGGCATGTGTATTACAGATTATAATGGGTCTGAGACCCTTTTTAACTAAACTTCGGGATGCCCTAACGGAACATCCACGAAGAGCGAGTGCAGCAATAATATTTACTCGCAATTAATACCCGCTACAATAAAGCTACTAAAAGTTAAGAACGTACAAGTGAGTGACACAACGAAGCTAAATTGAAATACAAAAGCTGGTTACATAAAAATACTTCGCATAGAAAATGGGCATAATGTACAAAGGGTTGTATATTCAAGTTTCATACAAATTACCCCACATGAGAAAATTATTTTTGGCTGCTATTGCAACAATGCCTTTATTGTTACAAGCACAATTGTTTGATAAGAATGTAGCCTCAGTTAACGACTCGGTTATTGCTTGGCGAAGGCATTTTCATCAATTTCCCGAACTATCAAATCGTGAATATAATACTGGGGCTTATATAGCTGCATACCTTACCAAGCTTGGGCTTGAGGTTAAATTTCCTGTTGCAAAAACTGGTGTAGTTGCCATTTTAAAAGGCGGTAAGCCTGGGCCGGTTGTAGCACTGCGTGCTGATATTGATGCACTGCCTGTGGTGGAAAGGGTAGCAATTCCTTACGCATCTAAAGTAATGAGTGAATATGCTGGGCAAAAAGTTGGAGTGATGCATGCTTGCGGGCATGACTCGCATACAGCCATTTTAATGGGCACGGCAACGGTGCTAAAACAACTGCAAAAAGAAGTGGCGGGCACGGTGGTATTTTTATTTCAACCCGCCGAAGAAGGCTCGCCAACAGGTGAAGAAGGTGGTGCCCCATTAATGATTAAAGAGGGTGTGATGGACAACCCAAAAGTGGATGCCGTGTTTGGATTACACATTAATTCGCAAACAGAAATTGGTACGATAAAATATAAAGTTGGTGCAACAATGGCATCCAGCGATTGGTTTACAGTTAAGGTGAAAGGTAAGCAAAGCCATGGCTCGCAACCTTGGAGCGGTATTGACCCAATAGTTGTTGCATCGCAGATTATTACTGGGTTTCAAACAATTGTAAGCAGACAAAGTGAACTAACAAAAGCACCAGTAGTAATAACCGTTGGAGTGATAAAAAGTGGTGTACGAAGCAATATTATACCTGAGGATTTATTGATGGAAGGAACGATTAGAACATTGGACAGTAAGATGCAAAAAGATGTACATGAACGCATGAAATTAACAGCTACCAAAATAGCCGAAGCCAGTGGTGCAACTGCCGAAGTAAGCATTGATACCAAAACATTGGTAACCTACAATAATCCTGCATTGGTAAAAATGATGTTACCAAGTCTAGAAGTCGCTGCTGGTAAGGATAAAGTAGTAGAGAGCGATTGGACAACTGGTGCTGAAGACTTTAGTTTTTATGGTGAGAAAGCCCCAGCATTTTTCTTCTTTTTAGGCGGTATGCCAAAAGGTGTTGACCCCGCCAAAGCTGCCCCACACCACACACCAGATTTTTATATTGATGATAGTATGTTGAATGTTGGCGTTAAAGCTTTTTGCCAATTGGTTTTTGATTATGCGAAGCTGAAGAAGTAGATTTTATCACATAGATACAATAGGCACATACAAAGCCAAAGAAGAATTTTGTAAAGCCTTATAAAATGGCTGAAGAAGTAGAGTTTTTACCACATAGACACAGTAGGCACACAGTTTATTACAACAGCTTACTTTTCTATGTTACTAATGTGCCTATGTGGTAATATTTTCTTTAGTCTGCGATAGACTCTTCCCACACTTTTACCAATTCTACCAACATGGTTACGGCTAGTTGCATATCTCTCACACCAATCCATTCGTGTTTACTGTGAATGGCCTGCATGCCAGTAAATAAATTAGGGCAAGGCAAACCCATAAAACTCAAACGGCTACCATCTGTACCGCCACGAATTGGTTCTTTTATAGGCGTTAAACCAACCCGTTTGTAAGCAAGTTCAGCATTGGCAATAACTTGAGGGTATTGGTCTAAAACTTCTTTCATATTACGATACTGTTCTTGCACTTCAAATTGCATAGTAGCTTTTGGATAGTTGGCTAGAACGCTCTCGGCTATTACTTTTAACTTATCTTCATACAACTTTAAATTAGCAGTTTCAAAGTCACGGATGATAAACTGAATACTTGCTTTTTCGGCTACGCCATTTATAGCCACAGGATGTACAAAACCTTGTCTGTGCGAAGTCGTTTCAGGACTCCATTCTGTGGTGGGCAAAGCGGTTGAAATTTCACTTACAATTTTAATAGCATTTACCAATGTGTTTTTTGCATAACCTGGATGGGCAATTACACCATTAACGGTGATTGTTACACCATCTGCACTAAAAGTTTCATCTTCTAATGTTGCCAGTTCACCTCCATCTAACGTATAGCCAAAATCAGCACCCAACTTTTGCATATCTAGTTTAGCTGTACCCTGCCCTACTTCTTCGTCTGGTGTAAATAATATTTTAATCGTACCATGTTTTACTTCTGGGTGCAGCATTAAATAATTGCACAAATCCATAATTTCTGCAACACCTGCTTTATCATCGCTGCCAAGTAAGGTTAAGCCACTCGCAGTAAGAATATCACTACCAATATGCCGTTGTAAGTAAGGGTATTTTTGAGGGCTAATAATTTGCGTTGCATCATCTGGTAAAACAATATCCATACCATTATAACCCTTATGTAATATGGGGTTTACGTTAGTGCCACTACAATCTGGCGCAGTATCTACATGGCTACAAAAACAAATTACGGGCACTTGCTTTTTTGTGTTTGAAGTGATGGTTGCATACACATAACCGTACTCATCACAATGTGCATTCGCAATACCCATTGCTTGTAATTCACTTACTAAAATTATTGATAAATCTTTTTGTTTTTCGGTTGATGGATGCGTGTTACTGTCTGGGTTGCTTTGAGTATCAATTGTTACATACCGAATAAATCTTTCAGCTACGGTAAAGTTATATTGTTGTAACATATTTGTATTTTACAGGCAATATTATAATTAACTATGGAAACAACTCCAAACACTAACCCGATTATAAAAAACGGTATTGCTAGAGTTATACTTTTTCTCGTTATGAGTTTTATTATTTGTAGCATTATCCAAGTATTTTTTATAACCTTTCAGAATAAGGGATATTTATACCAAAGCAATAGCGATGATAACGATATTGGTGGTATTTTACAATCATTCACATTCACTAAAATTGGTGTTGTATTTTGTGCATGGCTATTTATGTTATTCATTAATAATAAACCATTTTCAACTTTAGGTTTTAGCCTTAAAAGTTTTGCTGCCAATGCTTATACTGGGGCTTTTGTGGCACTTGCAATATTGATATTCGGCACATTTATTTTACTATTCAACAACAATATTTACTACACCAAAGCAAATTTTGATGGAAGCAATTTCTTATTATCAATTTTACTATTTACAATAGTTGCATTTATAGAGGAAATTGGAATTAGAGGGTACGTTTTAAATAACTTAATGCAGAGTATGAATAAGTGGTTAGCACTTTCAGTCTCAGCCATTATTTTTTCGATATTGCATTTGGGTAACGATGGTTTTACAACCTTGGCTTTTGTAAATGTTGTTATTGCAGGTTTTTTATTGGGCACCAATTATATCTACACAAAAAACCTTTGGTTCAGTATATTTTTTCATTTTAGCTGGAATGTTTTTCAGGGTCCAATTTTTGGGTACAGGGTAAGTGGTATTGCTTTTAAAAGTCTATTTCAGCAACTACAACGGGGCTCTGTAACACTTACTGGTGGCAACTTTGGCTTTGAAGGCTCAGTTATTTCTGCTTTACTTCAGCTTTTAGCAATAGCTTGTTTGATTTGGTTTTACGAGCATCAAAAAAAATCTTTTCGATTAAAAAATACATAAAAAAACGAATTTGATTAACACTTTTACAAAAAGCACTTTATTTTGTTTAACAAAGTAATCCCAACTTTTACATGAAAAAATTAATAATCGGTGCTTTAGTAGGCGGCATCATCATTTTTATTTGGCAAACATTATCCTGGACAGCTTTTAATTTACACTATAGTGCGCAAGAATATACACCCAAACAAGACAGTATTTTACGTTACATAAATAAACAGTTCTCCGAAACGGGAGGTTATTTATTGCCAACTTTACCGAAAGGTGCTTCCATGAAGGATATGGAAAAATTATCTGCAAACGCAACGGGCAAACCTTGGGTTCAAATCTATTATCACAAAGCCTATCACGTAAATATGATTAAAAATATGGGGCTTGGTTTACTCGCAGATATTTTAATGGCAGGTTTGGTTTGTTGGATATTTCTCAAGTTCCGCACCATCACTTTTACAAGCACATTTACAAACTGCATATTTGTAGGCTTAACCACTTTTATTGCAGTGCCTTTAACTAACCATATTTGGTACGAAAGTGTAGATATAAAAGTCTATTTTATTGATGCCGTAATGAGTTGGAGTTTGTGCGGTTTATGGTTTGGTTGGTGGCTAACAGGCAAACGAAAACTCAGGCATTATTCATAATTACCCACTCATACTTTTAAGTTTTGGTAACCAGCTTTTGTAATGCTATGATGCTTTGGTGGCGTCGCACTGTATATACTTTCTTATCGCTATTTAGCTTTCATAGAAGCGAAATAAAAGAGCCATCAAATTCAACAGCTGATGGCTCTTTATCATTTTCAAAATATTTTTTTAACTCAATAAGCTCTTCCAAATAATACCCTTTGGGTTGATGGGCCGCCTGTTAAAATACACTTACCATTTTCCAAAATATTGTTTAAAGGAATACAACGGATGGTTGCTTTGGTAAGGTCTTTAATTTTTTCCTCAGTTTCGGCAGTGCCATCCCAATGTGCAGAAATAAAGCCTGTTTTACTGTCTAATAGTCCAACAAATTCATCCCAACTATTAGCTGTTGTAATGTGCTCATTTCTATAAGCCAACGCTTTATTAAACATGTGTAATTGAATCTCTGCCAACAACTCTTTTATGTACTCAGCAATACCATCAATGCCAACCGTCATTTTTTCTTTTGTATCCCGCCTTGCCAATTCCACAATGTTTTTCTCTAAATCTCTTGCACCAATAGCTAAACGCACTGGCACACCTCGCATCTCATATTGCGCAAACTTCCAACCTGGTCTATTATTATCACTATCGTCATATTTTACCCTGATGCCTATATTTTTTAAGTCGTTAAAAATGATGACCACTTTGGCATCAATCATTGCCTTTTGTTCATCCCCTTTGTAAATTGGTACAATTACCACTTGTAATGGAGCAATGCGTGGTGGTAAAATCAATCCATCATCATCGCTATGAGCCATTACCAACCCACCAATTAAGCGAGTGCTAACACCCCAACTAGTACCCCATACATAATCGAGTTTATTTTCTTTATCGCTAAACTTAACATCAAAAGCCTTGGCAAAATTTTGCCCGAGAAAATGAGACGTACCAGCTTGTAATGCTTTCCCATCCTGCATTAGGGCTTCAATACAATAGGTTTCTTCTGCGCCAGCAAAACGTTCGTTCGGCGATTTGATTCCTTTTATTACTGGCAAAGCCATGTAGTTTTCAGCAAAATCTGCATACACGTGCAACATCTTTTCAGCCTCAATCATCGCCTCATTTTTTGTAGCATGTGCAGTGTGTCCTTCTTGCCATAAAAATTCTGCGGTACGTAAAAACAAGCGTGTACGCATTTCCCAACGCACCACATTGGCCCATTGATTTACTAAAATTGGCAAGTCTCGGTACGATTGTATCCAACCTTTATAAGTACTCCAAATAATAGCTTCACTCGTTGGCCGAACAACCAACTCTTCCTCCAATTTCGCCTCTGGATCAACCATTAATTTGCCTTTATTATTTGGGTCGGCTTTTAAGCGGTAATGCGTAACCACAGCACATTCTTTAGCAAAACCTTCTGCATTTTTTTCTTCAGCTTCAAATAAACTTTTAGGCACAAACAAAGGAAAATAAGCATTTTGATGCCCTGTGTCTTTAAACATTTTATCTAACACATCTCTCATGTTTTCCCACAAGCCAAAACCGTAAGGTTTTATTACCATGCAACCACGTACCGCACTATAATCTGCTAAGCCACCTTTTATTACTAAATCGTTATACCATTGAGAATAATCTTGTGCCCTTGAAGTAATTTCTTTGCTCATTAATTCTTTGTGTTTCTTTTAACTAAATAATTTTCTGTTGAACGTTGAACGGCAAAATATTTGTCATTAAAAACGTAAAGAAATTGCCGCGGTAAAAGTAGTAACTTCACATTATCTAAAAACTGCTCGTTATGAAAACTGCATTTTTACTTCTATCAATTACAACAGCCTTAATTTTTACGGGTTGCTCAACCATTTACCAAACAATTCAAACACCAGACGATTTATATTATTCGCCAAGTAAAGAATTACCTAAAGAGGGCGAAGCAACTACCAATAATAAGAATGATGCACGTTACGAAGAGTATGTTAGCAGTAGCGATGACCGCTATTTACGCATGAAAGTTGCCAACCGTAATCGTTGGGATGCAATTGATGATTACAGTTATTGGAACGATAGCCGCTATGATTTTTATGGCACTAACTACAATAACAACGGATACAATTATTATAGCAATTATGGAAATTACTATGGTAGCTTTTACCCTGGTATTAGCTTTGGCTTTAATAATTTTAGTGGTCGCGGTTACAATCCTTATACGTTTGGATATGCAGATTACTATAATCCTTACTACGGCTATTATGGCAGTTTTTATAACCCTTATTACAATTCTTACTACAATACTGGTTATTACAAAAACCCTGTGCCACGAGGCTTCACAAGTGGTAGCAATATTTCATCTTACAGAAACAGAAACTATAATAATACAAACTCAAACTTAACACCTTCTACAACTCCAAGGCGAGATAATAGTAATGGTTTTAGTAACCTAATACGTAGAGCAGTTGGACCACCTGCTGGTAGTCCTTCAGTCACACCATCTACAACAGTTGATAGACCTGCAAGAACCTTTTCACCATCAACCACTCCAACACAAAATACTGGTGGTAGTAGCGGTGGGTTTGGTAGTAACGGTAGTAGCAGTAGTGCTCCAAGACAACCAAGAGGATAAATCGATGGATTTATAATTTGCAATTTGAAATCTTGATCAATGGCATTATTAATCATCTAAGTCATAACCTAACAAATCAAAATTTCTTTAAATTACTTGAACTATTTAATAGCTTGGTGCCTATCATATTGCTACTTATAAACTCATAGAACACACTTAAAATATCATGAAAAAATATGTATTTATACTCATCATTTTTACTTCTATTTCATCTTTTGCACAAGTGCCAGATGATGCTTTAAAACTATCTTGGTTTACTAGCAATGGCACTGCTAGAAATATTGCAATTGGTGGTGTTATGGGTAGCCTTGGCGGCGATATTAGTGCTGCCAACATTAACCCTGCTGGTTTAGGTTTGTATAAAACAAACGAGTTTGTTTTTAGCCCTGGTGCATTAGTTAATAGCAATAAATTTAGTTACAGAGGTACAGATACGAGTAATAACAAAAGCAACTTTAACTATGGCCCAATTGGTTTTGTTTTTGGCAAGGGTTCAACAAGTAGATATAGTAATTTTACAAGTAGTGCTTTTTCAATTTCAGTTAATCAATTGGCAAGTTACAACAACCACATACAGTATAAAGGCTTCAATAATTTCAGTTCATTTTCCGAACAATATTTAGAGGAGTTGGTTCGAGACAAAGCCGATACCAACGCAGCATTAAGAAATTATATTTTCGGTTCATCATTGGCTTTTCGTACATACTTAATTGATACTATTCGTGGGGCAAATGGTAGTGTTGCTGGGTACCAAAGTTTAGTGCCTATTACCTCTGGTGTTAATCAAAATTTTGATGCTCAAACAAAAGGTGGCTACCACGAAATTAGCCTAGGCTTGGCAGGTAATGTGCAAGATAGATTATACATTGGTGGCAGCTTAACAATACCTATAATTAGTTATCGAAAAACGCTAAATTATTCTGAAACTGATGCTACAAACAACCCCAATAATCAGTTTGCAAGTTTTGTTTATCAAGAGCAATTTCAGTCGAGTGGCATTGGCGTAGGAGCCAAGCTAGGCTTGATTTTTAAGCCACAAGATACTTGGCGAATTGGATTTGCTTTTCATACCCCACAAATAATTGCCTTCACCGATAAAGTACGCAGTGGCCTTATTACAAATACCGAAAGCTATGCCCACACAGTTAGCGAAACAAGTGATAATTTAAATAATGGAAAAGCGGGTGAACGCAAGTATAATATTACTACGCCTTACCGTGTAATTGGCAGTGTTAGTTATGTGTTTAAAGAGGATAAAGATGTACGGAAGCAACGTGGTTTTATTAGTGCCGATATAGAGTTTGTAAACTATCGTGGTGCTAGGTTTAAAAGCCAAGATGTAGAAGATTATGATAGAACAAAATATCTACAACAGGTTAATGCAAGTGTAAAAGATTATTATAAAGGCAATTTTAATTTTAAGGTTGGTGGTGAATTAAAGTTTACTGTATTTGCTGTAAGGCTGGGTGCTGCATACTTTGGTAGCCCTTATGCAGATGAGCAATTGAATGTTAGTAAATTTTTAGCCACAGGTGGTATTGGCTATCGCAATAAAGGCATGTTTATAGACCTTGGCTATAGCCATAGCTTTAATAAAGATGTCAACTTTCCTTATAGGTTAAATGATGTTGCCAATACTTATGCTGTGCAAACTGGTAGTACCATCAATGTATTACTAACGCTAGGTTTTAAATTTTAGCTGATGATGGTAGTAGATTAGATTAGTGGGTATGAGTTTAAAACTTAGGTAATGTCCAATTGAAAAATTACAGCTGATAATTTAGCCCCGATTGCAGCGTAAAGCCCGCAGGCTGAGGCACGAAGCTGCGGACTCGTAGCTTAAAGCGGGACAAAGGCTTAATTGAAAATATAAGCTACGCTACAAAATAAAAATGGCCAACTTAAATTTAAGTTGACCATTTTATAAATTATTATTAAACTACTAAGGCATTAATACAGTATCAATAACATGTATTACACCATTACTTTGATTTACATCAGCAATAGTCACAGTACTTTTACCACCTTTTGTATCGGTTAAAACTACTTTTTTACCTACTAAAGTTGCCTTTAAAATACCTCCTTGTACGGTTTTTAATTCTGCAGTACCCTTACCAGCTTTAATTAGTTTTACTACATCTTTTGCATTAAACTTACCTGCAATAACGTGGTAAGTTAAAATTGAAGTAAGTGTGGCTTTATTTTCTGGCTTTACCAAAGTACCTACAGTACCTTTTGGCAACTTATCGAAGGCAGCATTTGTGGGAGCGAACACTGTGAAAGGACCAGCGCTAGACAATGTTTCCACCAAACCTGCAGCTTTTACGGCAGCAACTAACGTTGTGTGATCTTTAGAATTTACTGCATTTTGAACAATGTTTTTTGATGGGTACATTGCAGCACCACCAACCATAACAGTTTTTTCTTTTTGAGCCATTGATGCGTTAATTACAAGTGCTGACATCAATACTAGAGCAATTTTTTTCATGATTTTTTATTTTTTGTTATTTTTTATTTTGATAACGGAGTTAATTACGTTTCACGTTCAACTTTAGTTTTCAAAACAGTAAAAAAAAATTGTTAAGTAATTCATAAGTACCAAAAAATGGACGTGTTATAGTTTAATAAACATGGCAATTTATCAGCTAACAGATGGCTACAATTAGACTTAGCTACCTATCTTCGCTACATTAGCGTTTTATACATGAAATACGTTTTAGTGCTATTATTATTTTTTGCAAGTGCTTGTAAAAGCAGTAGTAATAGCTATTCTGAGGCATCAAGTGCATTAGATGCAGGCAGGGAATTTATAGATGCTACATTAAAAGGCGACTTTGCCAAAGCATTTTTTTATATGGAGGAAGATGCTATTAATAAAAAATATTTAGACCAATTAGAAACTGATTATAGAACCAAAGACCGGGATGGTAGGGAACAATTTAGACAAGCATCTATTAACATTGGTAAGGTTACTGAGGTTACAGCAAATGAAACTATTATTGACTATAGTAATTCTTACGATAAAATTTTGCATCAATTAAAAGTGGTATATCTAAATAGAAAATGGCTGGTTGATTTAAAATACACATATAAACCTAACTTAGAATGAAGAATACAAGTGTAAAAATTATTAAAAAAGCAGCCAGTACTGTCACAACGCATGTACTTCATCCCTGGCATGGAGTAAGCTATGGCGACTTAGCGCCAAGAACTGTAAATGCCATTATTGAAATTCCGCAAGGCAGTCGTTGCAAGTACGAAATTGATAAAACAAGTGGTTTATTAAAGCTTGATAGGATTATTTATTCATCGTTTCACTACCCTGTTAACTATGGTTTTATACCCCAAACTTATGGCGGCGATAAAGATCCTTTGGATATTTTAGTTATCACATCGTTACCATTGGTGCCCTTAACTTTGGTAGAGGCAAAAGTTATTGGTGTAATGCAAATGATTGATGGTGGCGAAGCTGATGATAAAATTATTGCAGTAGCTGCTAACGACCCAAGTGTGAACCATCACAATAATATTGAGGAATTGCCACAGCACTTTTTTAGCGAATTAAGGCACTTTTTTGAAGAATATAAAGCATTAGAAAAAAAGAGTGTTAAGGTAGAAGAATTTGGCGACAAAACAAAGGCTATAAGCATTGTAAGCGAAGCCATAGAATTTTATAGAGAAACTTTTCTTAAATAATATAAATTGAAAAAAATGACCATCACAACAATTATCATCCTACTTATAATAGGGCTTGTAGCAGGGATGTTAAGTGGTATGGTTGGTGTTGGAGGTGGAATTGTAATAGTACCAGCGTTGGTGTATTTTTTGGCATTTTCACAAAAATCTGCACAAGGTACTTCATTAGGTATTTTATTGTTGCCTGTAGGTATTTTAGCAGTATCGCAATATTACAAACATGGTTTTATAGATGTAAAAGTGGTGCTAATGGTATCGGCAGGTTTTTTAGTTGGCGGCTATTTTGGTAGCAAACTTGCCGTTGTACTACCAGAAACAACCCTAAAAAAAGTATTTGCATTAATGCTTATTTTAACAGCTATAAAAATGTTGTTTATAGATAAGGATAAGCCCAAAGAAGTACACACCACACAAACCGAAACAACCATTTCAACAGAAAAAAAATAACAGGTTGCATGCTTTAAAGCTCAACCTTATATTTGCAAAAAATAAAACAAAATGGAAGCAAAACAATCAACTGGTAAATACTGGATTTATTTTCTTATATGGTTTGCAATTATGCTGGTAATGTTATACGACATAAATGGCTTTACCCGTAAATTTTTCTGGTTAGCATTGCCAGGTACTTTTACATTTTTTGTTAAAGCAATGGATCTGATGGACGAAAATACACCTGCTTAATACAATATTTTTATAAAAAAAGCCACTCAATTGAGTGGCTTTTTTGTTTGCGTTAAATCTAATATCGTTTTACAACTCTTAACCGATGTGTACGCAAACCAGTATCGCTGCTTATAATACCTGCGGTATCAATCGTATCAACTCTTACACGACCACTTGCATGAATAATTTGGTAATTGTTTAGCATAATGCCAACATGTGTTATTAAACCAACTTCATTATCAAAAAAAGCCAAATCCCCACAAACAGCTTCTTCTAAAAAACCAAGTGCTTCGCCTTTTTCTGCTTGTTGATGAGCATCTCGTGGTAGAATTTTATTAAATAATTTATACACCTGTTGTGCAAAGCCACTACAATCAATACCAAACACCGTTCTACCACCCCATAAATAAGGTGTGTTTAAAAAAATGTAAGATAAATTGCTAATATTTTCTGGGGTAAAAGCTAATTCTTTAGCATTAATAGTTGCAACAGCTTGATAGTTGATTGTAAAGTTATTATAAGCCACTACCCCATCAAACACTGGCGTAGCAAAGCTTACACGGCAAAGCAAATTATTAATTGCAATTGAACTTAAAGGGTCAGCAACAAATTGTGTGGTTGTTAATGCTGTATCAACTTGTACCAATTGTACACGTTGGCACCAGCCTTCATAACCATCGTACAAGCATTTTATTTTTATAAATTCTTTCTGTTCATTTACAATTTCAGCAAACTCACCAAGCAATAATTGACTCGTCATTTCGCTTCTGTGGTCGGGTTCTTTTCTTAACGGACAAACAGCAACTATGCTTGTTACAAAACTCATATCACTTCTTTTAAAAACAAGTTATGGAAATTAAACGCCTGTGCATCTAAACAGTTATCATTGTGATTAAAAGTAAAGATTACCATGATTGCAAAGATTACCATGATTGAAGTTATTTACTGAAGAAATTTTAGAGAATAAAAGTATTGAAGCCGATATTTAAAAATTAACCAAATAGCCGTTACGAAAGATAAATATCAACATATAACCGAAGCAGAATTACTGCAAAAATTTACTACCGATGGCAATAACTATTGGCTAGGTATTTTGCTACAACGCTACACCCTTCTGCTGTTTGGCGTTTGTATGAAGTATTTAAAAAATGAAGAAGCCGCCAAAGATGCCGTACAACAAATATTTTTAAAAGCCATTACCGAGCTAAAAAAATATAAGGTTGATTACTTTAAAAGTTGGCTGTATATGGTGGCGAAAAACCATTGCTTAATGAAGTTACGAGATAAGCATATTTTCTTAAATGTGGATGATGTAAAACCTCTCGCTGAAGACCGCTTTGATATGGCTGCCTTGCAGAATAAAGAGAAAACCTTAACCTTAATGGAAGAGTGTTTAGACTACCTACAACCCGACCAAAAAACCTGTGTAACTTTATTTTATTTGCAAAAGAAAAGCTACCTACAAATTGTAAATGAAACGGGCTTAACCTTGTTACAAGTGAAGAGTCATATACAAAATGGTAAACGTAATTTAAAAATTTTGGTAGAAAAGAAAATGCAACAATAACAATGGCAGATGTAACCAACATATTACACAACAATGAGGAGTTGAACGATGAGCAACTGATAGATTACTTACAAGGTAATTTATCGGATGAAGAACGACAGGCCGTAGAACAACAGATGGTTGAAGATGACTTTGCAAATGATGCCATTGAAGGGCTTGAAACCCTTGCTAACAAAGCACAACTAGCTACTTACGTTGATGACCTGAATCGTCAATTACTGAAAAATATTACCATAAAAAAACAACGCAAAGCAAAACGCCAACTAAAAGATAACCCTTGGATTATTATAGCAATTGGCTTAATTCTTACAATTTGTGTGTTAGGCTATTATGTGTTGCATTTAAAGATTTCGGGGTGAGCCAATTTTCCAAATTAGGTACAAAAAAAAGTTATGAGTTATACCAATTTAAACTCGCTAAACTTTGTGCCAACTCATTAAACTCTGAAATAAAATTACAATCTACAAAGTCTATTTATCAAAGCCTCGTGTTGTGGAAATTGTTTATTCAAATCGGCAGCTTTTGCTAATTCAAAATCAGCAAAATCAAAGCCTGGTGCAACTGTACAACCAACAAAACTAAAATCTGTATCAGGTGCTGGCTCGCTTGCAAACCAACAGCCTGCTGGTACTACTGCTTGAAAAACTTCGCCATTTAAAATATCACTACCCAATTTTATTATCTCCAAATTACCATTATTATGTAACACATAAACATGTAAAGTTTGCCCTGCATAAAAGTGCCAACTTTCATCGCTTTGTATTTTATGAAAGCCAGAAAAATTACCTTTTTCTAACAAAAAATAAATAGCGGTACTAAAACTTCTATCACCTGTAAACCTTTGTGGTAAAGCATTATGCGTTATCAACTCTTCGCTTCTATACGTTTCTTTGTAGTAGCCGCCTTCAGGATGTGGCAACATTTTAAAGTAAGCAACTAATTGGTTGGCAGATAGCATTTTTATGATATTAAGAGATAAACTTAAGCAAACGAAAACTCTAAAAAATCCCTAATAGCTAAATTTTTCTAATATATTTGAAATTCAAAACTAACGTATGTTTAAAAAAATCAGTTCCACCGCTTGCTTAATGTGTTTTGTTTTTGTTGTACATGCCCAAATTGAAGTAGCAAAAATTATAGGAAAAAATAGTGAAAAATATGGAGTTGGTTTTGGTGCATTTTTGAAATTAGCTTTTCCAATTTCCGAAGGAGACGATATAAGTGTTGAAATTGGCGCCTCAATATTTCGAGAAAAAAATAGCTCAACCAATGGTTTGGCTTATGTCCCTCTAAAATTAGGATATCGCTACTCTATAAATAGAACTGGCAGCGGCTTTTATGTTGAACCTCAAATGGGTTATAATGTTTATGGTGCATATACTACTTATGATCAAACCTACATAGATAAAAAAATAAATGGTTTTGTAGGATCTGCTACGGCTGGTTACTTATTTCAGCCAATTGGCAATATCACTTTCGATTTGGGTCTTAGATTTGAAACAATACAATTTAACGGTGGTAGTGCAAATTCCGTAGCCATACGACTGTCTCATTATATTAATTTAGGTCGCAAAAGAGATTAAAAGGCCTCGGAAACGGGGGCTTTGGAGTTACTATTCCATCCGTAGAAAGATGAAGCCGCTGTATTAGTTATACAACGGCTCGTTTATTATCTTTTATATCTTAATTACAATATTAAGCAACAGATTAAGATGACTTTAATTTCTTAATGGCTTACCACTTTTCAACACACTTTGTATGCGTTCTAATGTTTTACGTTCGCCACAAAGTGATAGAAAGGCTTCACGTTCAAGGTCTAATAAATATTGTTCGGTAACCAAAGTTGCCTCGCTTAAATCGCCACCACACATTACATAAGCTAGCTTAGTTGCTACCAACGCATCATGCTCGGTAGCATAACCACCACGCTTCATACCATTAATACCAGCAAGAAAAGCACCCAACCCTAATCGTCCCAAAACCTTAATGTCAGTGCGTTGTGTAGGTGTAACATAGCCTTCGGAGTACATTTCTAAAACACTCCGCTTGGCATCGGCAATCCGTCTGTTACTATTCATTATCACTTCATCATGACCTTTGCGTAAGATGCCCATATCAAAAGCCTCTTGAGCCGATGTAGCTACTTTTGCCGTTGCAATATCGAAGAAACGTTTCTTTAAAGTATTGGTTTCTGGTTCATCATCATGTAATTCATCGGAGGCTCGCAATACAAATTCTTTGGTACCACCACCACCAGGAATTAAGCCTACACCAAGTTCAACCAATCCAATATAGGTTTCTGCAGCTGCACAAACTTTATCGGCATGTAAATTTATTTCGCAGCCACCACCAAGGCTTAATCCATGCGGTGCTGTGACAACAGGAATTGATGAATAACGAACCATCATCATTGTGTTTTGAAACTGACGGATGGCAAAGTCAAGTTCATCATACTCTTGCTCAATCGCGTACATAAAAATCATCCCAACATTAGCACCAGCACTAAAATTTGAGCCATCATTTGCAATTACTAACCCCTTATATTTTTCTTCTGCAATGCCAATAGATTTTTGAATGCCATCCAAAACTTCGCCACCAATACTATTCATTTTGGTACTCCATTCAAGCCCAACAACATCGTCGCCAATATCGTACAATTTGCATACACTATTTTTCCAAACCAATTTATCGCTATTGTTTTTTAGCACCATAAATGCCTCGCCACCAGGAATTGGCAAGTACTTTTTTGTAGCAACATCGTAGTATAAACGTTTTCCATTTTCTATTTTGTAAAATGATGAGGCACCACTTGCCAACATATCATCTACCCAACTAGCAACCTTGCTACCACTGGCTTTCATGGCTTCAACAGTTTTAGCAACGCCCAAAACATCCCATGTTTCAAACGCTCCAATTTCCCAACCAAAGCCAGCCATCATGGCATCATCCACACGATACACTTCATCACTAATTTCTGGTATGCGATGAGAAATATATGAAAATAATGAGTAATGAAACTGACGATAAAATTCACCAGCTTTATCTGTACCAGCACAAACCATTTTAATACGTTGGCGTAAATCTTCAACAGGTTTAGCCGCTTCTAAAGTTGCAAATTTAGGTTTGATACGAGGTTGGTATTCCATCGTTTTTAAATCCAGAGTCAATATTTCTTTGCCTACGGCAGATTTATTTTTCTTAAAAAAACCTTGACCAGTTTTATCGCCCAACCAATTATTTGCTAAAACAGTATCAAGCCAAGCTGGTATTGCAAAAATCGCTTTCGCTTCATCGTTAGGGCAATTATCTGCCACACCTTTTGCCACTTTTACCAAAGTATCAATACCCACAACATCAGCAGTTCTAAAAGTGGCTGATTTTGGACGACCAATGATTGGGCCAGTTAAAGCATCAATATCATCTATACTTAAACCCAATTGATTCATACTGTGAAAGATGCTCATGATGCTAAACACACCAATGCGGTTTGCTATGAAAGCAGGCGTGTCTTTACAAAGCACGGTGGTTTTACCCAAATACAAATCGCCATAATGCATTAAAAAGTCAACCACTTCTTGGTCAGTATCAGGTGTAGGAATAACTTCTAATAACTTCAAATAACGTGGTGGATTAAAAAAGTGCGAGCCACAAAAATTCTTTTTAAAATCTTCGCTTCTACCTTGGCTAAGCAAATGAATAGGAATACCAGATGTGTTGGAAGTAACCAATGTACCTTGTTTGCGAAATTTTTCTACCTTTTCGTAAATGAGATGCTTAATATCCAAGCGTTCAACTACTACTTCAATAATCCAATCAACAGTGGCAATATCTTTTAAGTTATCATCAAAATTGCCCGTGACAATGTGTTTCACCACATCTTTTGTAAACACAGGGCTTGGGCTACTTTTTATAGCGGCCGTTAAAGCATCATTTACGAGCTTATTTCGCTCGGCTGGTTTAGTACTTTCTTCTGCACCTTTGGCTACCATATCTAACAACAATACTTGCACACCAATACCTGCAAAATGACAAGCGATTCGGCTACCCATAACACCACTACCTAGTACCGCAATTTTTTTAATGGAACGTTTCATATAGCAAGAGATTTAATTGAAATAAATATTAAAGTTGTAAAATTAGTTAGCTATGCAACTATTTTTCAAAGTTATAAGGTTTTTAAAATTGAGCAAATAAAAAAGCCGTCAAGATAATTTGACGGCTAAAATTTTATTATTGCAATGATTTAGCTCACACCTGCACCTGCATTTATTTCGCTTTCAGGATTAATAAAGTGCAGTTTACCATGATTATCTTCGGCCATTAAAATCATACCATTACTTTCTATGCCACGCATTTTACGTGGGGCAAGATTTACCACAACGGTTACTTGTTTACCTACAATTTCTTCCGGTTTAAAATGCAAGGCAATACCTGAAACAATGGTTCTTGTTTCAAAGCCTAAATCAATAGATAGCTTTAGTAATTTATCAGCTTTTTCAACTTTTTCAGCAGCTACAATAGTACCTACTCGTAAATCTATTTTTGCAAAATCATCAAATACAATAGCCCCCTTAACCCCCAAAGGGGGATTTTTAGTAGCTTCCTCATTATTAATCATAGTCTTAGTGTTATCGGTTTTCAAAGTCCCACCTTCGGAGGGATTTAGGGCGGCTACATTTGCTTTTAATTTTTCTAACTGAATTGCAATCTCCTCATCATCAATTTTTCTAAATAATAATTGTGGCTCTCGCAAGCTATAACCAACTTTTAATAGGTTAATATTACCAGCATTTTCCCAATCCAACATTCTGTCAATCACCTTCATCATACCGCATAATTTCTTAGCCGTAAAAGGTAAAAATGGATGTATTAAAATAGAAAGGTTGGCAGTTAATTGTAAGCATAAATGCATACAGTTATCAATCTGCTGTTGATCAGGAATTAATGGTAAGCTGCCATCTTTTGGCACTTTTTTCCAAGGCTCTTTTTCTTGTAAATATTTGTTCCCTTTTCTTGCCAAGTCAATCACTTCAAACAAAGCCTCTCTAAACTTATAACCTTCTAGCAAGGCTTCTATTTTAACAGCAGCCGTTTTAATATCTGCTATTAATTGCTTGTCTTTATCGTCAATTATATCATTGTGAAACACAGGTACTTTGCCTTGGCAAAGCTTGTGCATTAGTACAAATGCTCGGTTTACAAAATTGCCAAATATACTTACCAGTTCACTATTATTGGCATCTTGAAAACCTTTCCAGGTAAATTCACTATCCTTAGTTTCTGGTGCAATTTGGGTTAGGTAATAACGCAGTACATCAGCCATACTTTCACTGCCATTTTCAGGTTTTATCCAATCGTTTATGTAGTCTTCCATTTCAATGCTCCAACCACGGCTCGTGCTCATTTTGTCGCCTTCTAAGTTCATAAACTCATTAGCTGGTACATTGGTTGGTAGAATATTACCATGCAATTTTAGCATTACAGGAAAAATAATACAATGGAAAACGATATTATCCTTCCCAATAAAATGCACCAATTGTGTGTCTTTGTCGTTCCAATAGGGGCGCCAATCTTTGTCATTATTTTTTGCCCATTGTTTGGTAGCACTTATATAACCAATGGGCGCATCAAACCAAACGTAGAGAACTTTTCCATCGGCACCTTCTACAGGTACTTTTATCCCCCAATCTAAATCCCTCGTTACAGCTCTTGCTTGCAAACCCCCATCAATCCAGCTTTTACACTGCCCAACCACACTGGTACGCCAATCAGTTTTATGTTCTTCTAAAATCCATTCACGCAAAAAATCTTCATGACGGTCTAATGGTAAATACCAATGTTTGGTAGCTTTTTTTATGGGCTGATTACCACTTAAAGTGCTTACAGGATTTATCAATTGGTCAGGACTTAACGATGAACCACATTTCTCGCATTGGTCACCAAATGCGTTAGGATTGGCACATACAGGGCAAGTACCTTTAATATATCTATCGGCTAAAAACGTATTGGTTGCTTCATCGTAATACTGCTCACTTTCTTTTATTTCAAGGTCGCCATTGTTGTTCAAAACTGTAAAAAACTCTTGTGCAGTTTCATGATGCAATGGGTCAGATGTACGGTGATAAATATCAAATTGAACCCCTAAATCTTTAAAATTCTGCTCAATTATTGGGTGATATTTATCAATAATAGCCTGTGCGGTTGTGCCCTCTTTCATAGCCTGAATAGGAATAGCCGTGCCATGTTCATCGCTACCACACACAAAAACCACATCACGTTTTTGGGCTTTTAGGTAACGCACATAAATATCTGCAGGTAAATACGCACCTGCCAAATGACCAATATGTTTTAAGCCATTGGCATAAGGTAATGCCGCTGTGATCAAGTATCTTTTTGGTGTCGTCATTTTCTTTTGTAACCAGCTTTTAGTTTTTCAATTAAATTTCGTTGCGTCGCACACTGCATCGGTTAGATACTTTATTGGGCAAAGCGAAGGGCAACAAAAATAGGCATTTGGGGACTTGTGATGAGTGAATATCGTTTAGTATTAATTAGACAATTCTAATTCTTTTAAAAGCTGATTAATCTTCTCGACTTCCATATCTTGATAGGTTGTTAAAGTATTTGTTTTTGTACTAAACCATACTTTATCTTTAAGAGGGAAGCTACGTCCATAAGAATTAAGAAATGTAGCATTTACACAAAAAGCTAATGTATCGCTGAGTATTCTATTTTTTGGAAAAAGAATATCTTTTGTCCTTGAAGTATTATTACCACCTAAACTTTTACTGTTTAAAATTTTTACTCTAGATATTAAATTAACGCTACCCTTTTGTAGGTTAAATATATAGATAGAACCTTTTAAATCATAACTTGGGTATTGAGAATCATTGCAAATTTTAAATTGAAATATATGGTAATTATTGGAGTCAGGTAATTGAACAATCGGCTCTCTATCAATGCAAAAACGCAAAAATGGAACATCAGACAATTGACTTGCAGAATCCCTTACCAGCTTAATAATTCTTCTATTATTTGAATCTAATTGTAAATTATACTTCGCTAAAACCTCTGTGTAAGTTTTGAAATTTTCATTGTTACTTTTAATCAAGTTGTTTGAGCTATTTTCTTGAGATAAGAGTTCTTTCTTTTCGTGTAAAGAATCTCTTTTGCTAAGTTCTGCCTTTAAAATACCATCCCTTTTTTTTAGCTCAATCTGATTAATTTCTTTTTCATTATTTGCTGTTGTCTCATTATTGGAATCTTTTTCAATAGTTGCCCATATAATAAAGCAAGATGCAACTATAAAAACAATTATCTTAAAGCTTAAATAGTTAAACCATTCGAGGAACTTACTTTTAGAAATTTGTTCCGCAAACGCAAGGGATCCTATAAGTATGGTTGCAATACCAATTATTACATTATAAAAACTCGTCATTGGCATTATTATATAGTTGGTTGAAAATAGTTATTAAAATTTGGAAATAAAACATTGTCATTTGCAATCTATTATTTGCCACATAAACCGTAAATATTTCTAGTAACCATTATACAGGTAAATATTACTATCAACGAAATAACCATGCATCAAAATATGAAATAGTATCAACTTAACCATTACAAATGAAGCTTGGCTCTAGAAAGTGGGAAAGATTAATATTGCAGGATGATTACCATACCCCCGTACTTAAAAAAAGGCAATACAATTGGCATTGTTTGCCCGAGTGGTTTTATGTCTGCCGAGAATGCTGCAACCTGTATTAAAACCCTTGAAAGCTGGGGTTATAGGGTAAAAACTGGTAGCACACTTGGCAACCAATTTCATTACTTCAGTGGTACTGATAAGCAACGTACACAAGACTTACAGCAGATGATGAACGACACAACCGTTAAAGCCATTTTATGTGGCCGTGGTGGTTAT
>JAYVNQ010000282.1:0-3058 GCA_043758365.1 Chitinophagales bacterium | reverse complement strand
TGAGCAACGGCAATATTGTAAAAAAAAAACGAATTGATAGGCCGATAGCTATTAGAAATAAGCCCGTTCCGTCTATTCAAATAAAAAATATATCTACTGCAAATATTGCTGCAGAACCGAAATTGTTTATTCAGCAGGATGCAAAACAGTCAACTGTTAACCGTCAACCGTTAACCGAAAAAACGTACGTTGTCAATAGTTCCCAACTACCAATAACTACCCTACAACCAACTCCAAGCTCCCAACTCCTAACTCCTATCAATCCCAACAATTTTGCTGAAAATGCAAAGCGAAGCGTGTTAGATGTGTTGCGGGAAAAATATGGCGATAGATATACCATTCAAGCCGTGGAAGACCCAATACCATTGAGTTTGGATACCTTGCAAGCACATTGGGATAATTATACTAGTAAGCTAAAAGAAGATAACAAACACTCGCAAGTAAATGCATTTAGTACCGCAAAATTAGCTATTGAAAACGAAGCCTTTTTTAATGTAACGGTAGATAGTACGCTGCACCAAAAATTTATTGAGCAGGAAAAGACCATGCTGTTAGATTTTTTGCAAAAGAAATACCACAATCGCCAAATATCCTTTGGTTTTATTGTGGTAGCCGGCGAAAAGCAAGAAATACCTTTGCATTTACAATTAAATGGCAAGCAGCGTTATGAACGTATTGCCCAACAATACCCACTGGTAAAAGAATTACGAGATAGGCTGAAATTAGAAATAGATTTTTAAGATATTTCACACAAAGTCACAAAGATGGCAAAGTGCACAAGATTTTACCAATTATAACTAGTCTTTGTGTACGTGGTATCCTTAGTTACTTTGTGTGAAATAAAACTACAACAACGTCGCCTCGCTGCTAATAGCTGTATTTAATAGTTTAGATATTGGGCAATTTGCCTCCGCATCTTTTACACAAGCTTGAAATTTTTCCTCATCAATACTCGGTACTTTAGCAGCTACAATTAGGTGCGATTTTGTAACAGCACCATTCTCAAACGTAATCTCACAATTAGTTTCAAGCGTTTCTGGTGTAAAACCAGCTTCACCCAAAACGAAGCTTAATTTCATGGTAAAGCAACCTGCATGTGCAGCAGCTACCAACTCTTCTGGGTTAGTGCCTACACCTTCTTCAAAGCGAGACTTAAATGAATATTGTGTGTTATTTAAGGTAGTACTTTGGGTAGTTAAGTTACCATTACCTTCTTTACCGCTACCGTTCCACACGGCTGATGCATGACGTATCATAATTATTTTTTTAATTTTTAATAATGCTGCCAAGTTAAATAATCCCTTTTGTTATCTACTTAATATACAGGCATTTTTACAAATTTTCTTTTATCGAAACACGAATCAGGCTAATCATTATAATCATTAAATCAGCGATATATCTTTGATTTTAAACAAGCAATTAATCTAGTGGATATTTCAACCATTGTTCAGCAATTTATTGTAGGCATTAAAGCAACCACTTGGTACGAGTATATTGCTGTAATTGCAGGCATTGCAAGTGTTTTTTTTAGTAAAAAAGAAAACATTTTAGTTTATCCTGTTGGTCTTATTAGTACAATTATCTATATATATATTAGCATAAAAGGCAGTTTATTTGGCGAGGTTAGTGTAAATATTTATTACACCATTATGAGTATTTACGGCTGGATATTATGGACAAAAAAAGATACACAGCAACATTTAGTAGTGCATATTACTAAATCAACACCACGAGAATGGACCATTCAGCTAACTATATTCGGCGTTTTTTATATCATTATTTATGTCTGTTTACTCTGGCTTCAACGCAATTTTTCTGCAGGCGCCATACCATGGGCCGATGCTTTTGCAAGTGCCACCGCTTACACAGGCATGTGGTTAATGGCTAAGAAAAAAATAGAAAGTTGGTACTGGTGGATTTTAACCAACACCGCATCTATACCATTATATTTTGTAAAAGGTTATGTGTTTACAAGTGTACAATATGTGGTATTATTGGGTTTGGCCGTTGCTGGCTTAATTGAGTGGACGAGGAGAGGAAAATTACAATTAACCAAATAATATTTTTTGAAACCAACTTTTGTAATACTATTTAAGTCCGGTTGTGTCACTCACTTGTACGGTTAAAACTTTATTCAACTTTTATTACAGCGTAGTTATTTCACACAAAGAAACAAAGAAGGCGATGGTCGCAAAGTATTAGAAGAAAATCTTCGTGTTCTTTGTATCCTTTGTTCCTTTGTGTGAAACTATTCAACATGGACACACCAAAAAAATACTGCGATTTTGCCAACAGCCTAGATGACAACCATGTACATAAAATCTATCACGACAAATATTATGGTTTTCCTATACACGATGATGATGAACTGTTTTGCAGGTTGGTTCTGGAAATAAATCAAGCTGGCCTAAGCTGGACAACTATTTTAAATAAGCAAACTAATTTTCGCAAAGCCTACCACAATTTCAACGTAAAAAAAGTAGCTAATTATACAGAAAAAGATATTGAAAGATTACTAAATGATGCTGGCATTATTCGCAATAAATTAAAAGTAAACGCTACCATTTACAACGCTAATGCGATACTAAATTTACAAAAACAATATGGTAGTTTTCAAGCTTGGTTAATGTTTCATCACCCAAAAACAAAACAAGATTGGATGGCTTTGTTTAAAACCCATTTTAAGTTTACTGGTGGTGAAATTGTAAACGAATTTTTAATGAGTACAGGTTATTTGGCTGGAGCTCATAACCCCAATTGTCACATTTATAAACACATATTAAAAGCTAATCCTGCATGGAAAACCCAACCATAAAAAAGATAGTGATTATAGGCCCAGAAAGTACGGGTAAAAGCACGTTGACCAAACAACTAGCAGCACATTACAACACCATTGCTTGCCCCGAATATGCTAGGCAATATTTAAATGAAAACGGCACTAGCTATACGTTTGATGATTTATTAACCATTGCAAAAGGTCAGCTTGCGCTAGAAGATAAAATGACAGAAAAAGTTACAAGTTACAAGTTTCAAGTTCCAAGCAACAACCCACTCCCAA
>JAYVNQ010000281.1:0-3061 GCA_043758365.1 Chitinophagales bacterium | reverse complement strand
AAGACAAGAAGTTAGAAGTTTGGATTTGGATGGGGCAAAACCAACATGATGTATGTGGTTATTATTGGTTGATGCCGCAGTTGAAAGATTTTCAAGGGCGTGTTCAGGTATTGTACTTAAATAATTTGCCTTTTATTAATGAGAAAGGTGGCATCTTTTATCCGAGTTGGTTATATGAAATTAAACCAAAAGAATTTTTAAAAGCAAAGAAGCTAGCAAGACCAATCACGTTGAGTGAGTTTGAAATTGATCCTGATGAATGGCTGAAATTATGCAGAGAAAATAGTGGTGTTAGATTGTTAGAAGGTGGTAAAAAAATTGCAAGTAAAGGTTATGACCACTATGATGCAGAAATGCTTACTGTAGTTACTACAGAACCACAGAAGCTGAGTAAAATGTTGGGTAATATTTTTAGTAAAACCAAGATAAAAACTGGGGATGTGTTTCTAGTTTGGCGAATAAGAAAACTGGCAGAACTTGGCGAATTAGAAGTAATGGGTGATTGGGAAAAAGGTTGGAAAGAGTTAACCGTAAAAAGAACTTCAATTACTGTATAATGAAAATTAATGCCATTCACCATATTGCTATTATTGCAGGTAATTATGAAGTGAGCAAACAGTTTTACACCGAGGTTTTGGGCTTTACAATTTTGGGTGAAACCTATCGTAAAGAACGTAACTCGTATAAGTTAGATTTGGCGATAAATGGCTTGTATCAAATTGAATTGTTTTCTTTTCCAGAAAGTAAACCACGAGCCTCTTTTCCAGAGGCTAAAGGCTTACGGCACATGGCTTTTGCGGTAGATAATGTAGCAGAATGGATTGCGTATTTACGGTTAAAAAATATATTGGTACAGGATATTCGCTTTGATGAAACAACAGGTAAACAATTTACTTTTTTCAACGATCCTGATGGGCAACCACTAGAACTGTATGAGGCATAATTAGAAATAAGCAACAACCAACTTTCAATTATCAATATTCAATCCAGCATTGAATATCTTAAAGGTGCAATAACATAATAATATTAAAAGGGGCATGGCAAAGGATAAAATCGATAACAAGGTTTACGAGAACGAAAGCGGTGTGCAGGGGCAGTATAAAAACTGGTTTCTGGATTATGCGTCGTATGTGATTTTAGAACGTGCAGTGCCTGCTATTGAAGATGGCTTGAAACCTGTACAGCGTCGCATTCTTCATGCCATGAAAGAGATGGATGATGGCAGATTTAATAAGGTGGCAAATATTATTGGGCAGGCTATGCAGTACCACCCACATGGCGATGCTAGTATTGGAGATGCGTTGGTAAATATGGGGCAAAAAGACCTTTTGGTAGATACCCAAGGTAACTGGGGAGATGTAAGAACGGGTGATGTGGCAGCAGCGCCACGGTATATAGAAGCACGTTTAAGCAAGTTCGCTTTGGATGTGGCTTTCAATGCTAAAACAACCAAATGGCTGCTAACTTACGATGGTAGAAAGCAAGAGCCTTCTACATTGCCCATGAAATTTCCACTGTTATTGGCACAGGGTGCGGATGGCATTGCAGTGGGCTTAAGTACCAAGATTTTACCACACAATTTTTGCGAAGTAATTGATGCTGCCATTAAGTTTTTAAAAGGCAAACAGTTTGAGTTAAATCCTGACTTTCAAACTGGGGGTATGGTAGATGCAAGTAACTATAACGAAGGAAAACGTGGTGGCAAAATAAAGGTGCGTTGCATGATAGAAGAGCTTGATAAAAAGAGCCTCATTATTCGTGATGTGCCTTATGGTGTAACGGTTTCGCAGCTTTGCGATAGCATTACCAAAGCCAACGATGCTGGAAAAATAAAGATTAAAAAGCTAACAGAATTTACAGGTAAAAATGTTGAAGTTCAGGTGGATTTAGCACCAGGCATTTCATCAGATATAACAATTGATGCCTTGTATGCTTTTACCGATTGTGAGGTAAGTATTTCGCCCAACGCTTGTATTATAGATACGCATAAACCACGCTTTGTAGGTGTGCAAGAATTACTGTCTGTATCGGTAAATAATACCAGGCACCTGCTAAATCGTGAGCTTGAAATTAAGCTTGGAGAATTAAACGATAAATGGCATACGACTTCTTTAGAAAAAATATTTTTTGAGCAAAAAATTTATAAAGAACTAGAACAAAAACATGATAGTTGGGAGAAAGTTATGCTAGCTATAGAAGCAGCTTTTGTACCATTTCAACAAATTTTACAAAGGCAGGTTACCAGAGAGGATGTGTTGAAGCTGACTGAAAAACCGGTGCGTCGTATTTACCGTTTGGATATCGATGATTTAATTAATCAAATAAAAAACATTGAAGCAGATATTGCGCAAGTAGCGCATGATCTTACTCATATAACAGAATTTGCCATAGCTTATTTTGAAAACTTGCTGAAGAAATATGGTAAGGGCAGGGAGCGTAAAACTGAGATTAAGTTATTCGATACCATTAGTGTGCAACAAGTGGCTATTGCTAATACCAAATTGTATGTAAATAGGGAAGAGGGTTTTATAGGTACGAGTTTAAAGAAAGAGGAATTTCTATTTGATTGTAGCGATATAGACGACATTATCATCTTTACCAAACGTGGTATCATGAAAGTGGTTAAAGTGGGTGATAAAGTGTTTGTAGGCAAAGACATTATTCATATTGCCATCTTTAAAAAGAATGATGAACGCACCACGTATAATATGATTTATCTGGATGCAGAAACCGGTACATCTTACGCTAAACGCTTTAATGTGACAGGTATTACACGAGATAAAGAGTACGATCTTACCAAGGGTAGCGATAAAAGTAAAGTACATTATTTTACCATTAATCCTAATGGCGAAGCAGAAGTGGTGAAGGTTGTTTTAAGCCCAAATTGTACAGCTCGAATTAAAGAAGTAGACTTTTATTTTGAAGAACTAGAGATAAAAGGCAGAAGTAGCCAAGGTAATACGGTTACTAAATATCCTATAAAAACGATTAAGTTTAAAGGGGCAGGCAGAAGCACTTTGGCAGGTAGAAAATTATGGTTTGATGATCAATTTGGACGTTT
>JAYVNQ010000280.1:0-26444 GCA_043758365.1 Chitinophagales bacterium | reverse complement strand
CAATAAAGCTAAATCTCTTGCCTGCGTTGCAGGATTACAGCTCACATACACAATAATTGGTGCTGCAATATCCAACAATTTTTTCACCAGTTTTTCATTCATGCCAGCCCTCGGCGGATCGGTAATTATCACATCTGGCTTGCCATGTGTGGCAAAAAAATCATCATTGCAAATAGTAATTACATCTCCTGCTGTAAAAAAAGAGTGGTTAATGTTGTTTAACGCTGCATTTTCGTTGGCATCTTTTATAGCGTCTTCAATTAATTCAACCCCAATTATTTTTTTTGTAAATTGACTACAAAAAATACCAATGCTACCTGTGCCACAATATAAATCATATACGGTTTGTGTACCATCTAATTCTGCAAAATCTCTAGTAATTTGGTATAACTTTTCGGCTTGTTTGGTATTGGTTTGAAAGAAAGATTTTGGGCTAATTTTAAATTTAAACTCTTCTAGTTTTTCAATGATAAAGCCTTTACCATAAAGGGTTTCAGGCTCAAGATCGTAAATGCTATCATTAAACTTTCTATTGATAGTTACCAACAAGGTCGTTATTTGCGGAAACAAGTTTAGCAAATAGTTTTTTAAATGCGTTTGCATTTTTTTGTCCTCAAAACCTAGCACAATATTTAGCATTATTTCGCCAGTCGTTGCAATACGAATTACCATATTCCGCAGCCAACCTTCGTGCTGCCTAATATCGTGAAACGAATAGCCATTTTCTTTTGCAAATGCAACAATGGCCTTACGAATAAGGTTGGTAGGTTCTTCTTGTAAATGGCAAATATCAATTTCCACCACTTTATCAAACTGCCCTTTGGCATGAAAACCTGCTGCACCCGTTTCCATGGCTGCACCAAGCTCATCATTTGCCCGCAATTGTTGAAACTCTTCTTTAGGAATGAAGCGTCTTGTAGCAAATGTATATTCTAATTTATTTCTATATTCTCTGGTGGCATCTGCACCTATAATTGGTAGCATTTCGGGTAACGCCACTTTACCAATTCGGCTTAAATTATCGGCAACTTGTTGTTGTTTAAAAACTAATTGTTGGGTATAAGGCAGCATTTGCCATTGGCAGCCACCACATACACCAAAATGTGTACAGAAAGGCGTTACACGGTCTGCCGAATATTTTTTAAACTGTAAAGGATACGCTTCAGCCCAGTCTTTTTTGTTTTTACCTAATTGAATATCAACTATATCGCCAGGTACGGTATGTTCAATAAAAATCACTTTGCCATCTACACGAGCAATGCTTTTGCCTTCAGCAGCATAGCTTTCTACCAACACATCTTCTAAAATAACCGGCTTTTTAAATTTTCTCACTACTCGCTTTTTGATTTTTTCTCTCTCAGATTACGCAGATATCGCAGAATTTTAAAAATCAGTGTAAATCCTTTCCAATCCGTGGCATCCGTGTGCCTATCTATCCTCTAATTAATAACCGAATTTCCAAAATACGCATGCAACACTTTTGGCAAATGAATACCATCTGCTGTTTGATTATTTTCCAACAAACAGGCTAAAATACGTGGCAAAGCCAAAGAACTACCATTTAAAGTGTGTACCAGTTGCATTTTACCAGCTTCATCTTTATAACGGCATTTCATGCGGTTGCTTTGAAAATTCTCGAAATTACTTACAGAACTAACTTCTAACCAACGCTCTTGAGCCGCACTATACACTTCAAAATCGTACGTAATGGCACTTGCAAAACCCATATCGCCACCACACAAACGTAAAATTCGGTATGGCAATTGTAACGATACCAATAAAGCCTCTACATGCTTTACCATTTCGTCCAGAACCTCGTAGCTTTTGCTTGGCTCAACTATTTGAATGATTTCTACTTTCTCAAATTGATGCACACGGTTTAAGCCACGCACATCTTTACCATAACTACCAGCTTCTCGCCTAAAACAAGGGCTATAGGCAGTCATTTTTATCGGTAATTCTGTTTCTTTTACAATTGTGTCACGGTAAATATTGGTAACAGGTACTTCCGCGGTTGGTATCAGATACAAATTATCTTCTGTGGCATGATACATTTGCCCTTCCTTATCTGGCAACTGACCAGTCGCATACGCACTGGCTTCGTTTACCATAAATGGCGGTAAGTATTCGGTATAGCCAGCAGCCGTATTAACATCTAAAAAATACTGAATAAGGCTGCGTTGCAACTTGGCACCCTTGCCCATATATACAGGAAAACCGCTACCTGTTATTTTATTGCCCAACTCAAAATTGATGAGCTTGTATTTGTCCAGCAAATCCCAATGTGGCATAGCACCTTCTGGCAAATTGGATTTTACACCACCTTCACGCACTACTATATTTTCTTCAGGTGTTTTGCCAATTGGCACTTCTTGCGCTGGTAAGTTGGGTAATTGCACCAAAGCATCTTGCAATTGCTTTTCTACCACAGCTAATTTTTCTAAAAAACTGACAACTTGTAACTTATTACTTGCAACTTCTTTTTTTGCCTCTTCAGCCTCTTCTTTTTTGCCTTGCCCCATTAATTTACCAATTTCCTTAGAAGCTGTATTAATGGATGCTTGAGTATTATCGTAACTGAGTTGTAAACTTTTTCTTTCGTCGTCTAATTTAATAATTTCATCAACCAATGCTGGCTGCTTGAAATTTTTTACTGCCAAACGCTCTTTTACCCAATTTGGATTATTGCGTAGCATACTTACATGTAACATGAATTATTGATTTTTGGTGCAAATATAGTTTTAAAGAAAGAGACGAAAAGTCGGTTAGTCCGAAAGACCGAAAGTTGGGACGTATAAAAGCATAAACGCCTCTTCATAATTGTTTATTGACTTTTGACCAATGACTTTTGGCTGTTACCTTCGCCCCATGTTAGCAAATGATGATTTACAGCAACGTTGGTGGCAATTAGAAGCTAAATTGCTAGAACGTTTTGGTAAAAAGCCCGATATGGAAGCCATTTTATTTTTAATTGGCTTACAAGAAACAGGTTTTGAAGAACAAAAAATTAGTAAAGAGCAAAAACAAGATTTGATGCATGTGGCAGTATGTACTTTGCTACAACCGAGCGGCTATTTCATATTAGAAGGTAAAGACCCCGACAATTGGCCACACTTTAAACAGCTTAAAGAAATGCCCGGTTATGGTTTAATTGAACAAGAGAATATTTTGAAAGACCATGTATTGTTGTACTTTAATCAAATGGGATTTTAGTTGCAAGAATTAGGCGAATGTCACGAATTACACAAATTGATTATGAAATATTTATTTATTGTTATCGGTTTATTTTTTTTAGTTGATGCAAATGCTCAAACTAAATCTTTGCCAACATCTCAGAAGAAAGTGGCAGGTAAGAAATCGGTACAAATAATCTCTAAAAAGGAAATATTGCCCAAAGAACAATTGGTAGAGATAAGCACCAATTTTGGTGTAATGGTTGCCAAGCTGTACAACCAAACACCCTTGCATCGAGATAACTTTATAAAACTGGTAAAGCAAGGTTTTTATGATAGTTTATTGTTTCATAGGGTGATAAAAGAATTTATGATACAAGGTGGAGATCCCAACAGTAAATATGCTACTGACACTACCAAAGTTGGTGGTGGTGCAGCACCGGGCGAAAAAATTTCTGCTGAAATCTTGCCAAATATTTTCCATAAAAGGGGGGCCTTGGCCGCTGCAAGAGACGGCAATCCTACAAAAGCTAGTAGTACTTGTCAATTTTATATTGTGCAGGGTAAAAAGTACGATTCTACACAATTACAAACCACCTACAATAGCCGTGTAAAACCCACCAATCCCATGTTTGCGTTTTCGCCAACACAAAAAGAAGTGTATGAACGTATGGGGGGCACACCACAACTTGATCAAAGCTATACCGTATTTGGCGAAGTTATTAGTGGGCTGGGTGTGATTGATAAAATTGCAGCAATGCCAACAAAATCAGGAGACCGACCGTTAACTAATGTAAGAATGATTATAAGATTACTTAATTAAGTTGGGGCAATCAAAATTTATCTCAATATTTGTAAATACTAAATTTTACTACATGAATTTCCCTGCAAACTTACGTTATACAAAAGACCACGAATGGGTAAGCCTCAATGGTAATATTGCTACCGTTGGCATTACCGATTTTGCACAAGGCGAGTTGGGCGATATTGTTTACATTGATATTAATACCATTGGCGAAAATTTAGCATCAGAAGCGGTATTTGGAACTGTTGAAGCCGTAAAAACTGTAAGCGATTTGTTTTTGCCAATAGCCGGCAAAATATTGGAGATGAACCCTATTTTAGAAAAACAACCAGAGTTGGTAAATTCCGATCCTTACGATGATGGTTGGATGGTAAAAATAGAGGTTGCCAATATTTCAGACGTTGAGGCGTTAATGGATGCTGAAGCTTATCAAAATCTGGTAGCATAAAAAGATTGTTTTATTGGTTGAAAACATTTCTTGGTATATTTCCAAACCATTTATCAACATTGGTCGTATTTAATTAACCATCGTAAAAAACACTCAAGCTATTTGGAAGCCGTAACAAAATACAGCGAAACAGAGTTGGTGCTATTGCTTAAACAAAGGCAGGAGTCGGCTTTTAGCTACCTATATGATAACTATAGTGGTGCATTGCTTTCTGTAATAAATGGTGTTGTGAGTGATAGTGAATTAGCTAACGATGTGTTGCAAGAAGTATTTATAAAAATTTGGCGGCAAATTGAAAGTTACGATGACATGAAAGGTAGGCTTTTTACATGGATGTTAAATGTTGCGAGAAATGCTTCAATAGATACGGTGAGAAGTAAGGGTTTCCAAAATAGCCAACAAAACCGAGAGTTAACAGAAGCCATTTATGATGCAGGGGGAACTACGCAACTACAAATAGATCAAATTGGTTTGAGAAAGGTAGTGCATACTTTAAAAGAAGATTATAGGGTACTAGTGGATTTGGCATATTTTCAAGGATTTACACAAGATGAAATATCTAAAATGTTAGGTATTCCACTTGGTACTATAAAAACAAGATTACGAAGTGCTTTAACACAATTAAGAACGGTTATCAAACAATAAATAAAAACAAACAATAACAGTAATTACACAATAAAGTGAACATCGATAATTACATATCAAGTGGTGCAATTGAAAGCTACGTTTTAGGACTGGCCGACGCACAGGAAGCCGCAGAAGTGCAGCAACTGAGCTTGCAATACCCTGAAATAAAGCAGGCTATTGTAGACTTTGAGGCTTCGCTTGAATTGGCAGCCTTTGCAAATACAATTGCACCCGCAGCTGCCACAAAACAGAAGCTGATGTTTGCCCTTAAAGATGAATTTGCTACACCATCTTTGACCACTAGCGAGCCAACTAAAATGGTGAGCCAACAAACTGCCGAAAAAGGAATTGTACGAACCATGTCAATATTCAAATATGTAGCGGCGGCCTCTGTTATTCTATTAGTTGCTAGTGCGGCATTAAATGCTGTTTTCTACTCAAAATATACAAAAGCCAACGAGCAAGTTGTTGCTTTATTAACTGAAAAAAATAATTTAACGGCCAGCAACCAAATAATGCAAGCAAAATACATCGACTTGTCAAGCAACTTGCAATTATTAAGCGATACAAATATTATAAAAGTATCTATGAAAGGCACTGCTGGCAAGGAAAGTAATTTGGCAACGGTTTACTGGAACAATAAAACAAAAGATGTTTATTTATTAGCTAATCAACTGCCACAAGTGCCATCGGATAAGCAATATCAACTTTGGGCTTTGGTAGATGGAAAACCTGTTGACGCTGGTATGCTAAGTGTAGATTGTAATGGTGTTTGTAAGGTAAAAAATACCGTAAAAGCTCAAGCTTTTGCCATAACGCTAGAAAAGAAAGGGGGCAGCCCAACACCAGACCTTACACAACTTCAGGTTATTGGTAACGTGAAAGTTTAAAATATTTCTCATGAATACCAAAAAGCCATTCGACATAATCGAATGGCTTTTTGTTTTGATAAACTAGTTCTTTATTATTGGTAGTTTTTTATCATTTAATCTTCCCAAACCGTTAGCCCTTCGCTGCAATTGCTGCAAATGTCAATGTTCTTGCGGCTAGTCATCAATTCGCTACGGAACTGCTTGTAGTTATCGTTGTTCCAAATGGCTTTAAAACTTTGGTTTTTTAAGTTACCTAATTGGTGGGTGGCATCTTTATCAAAGCAGCAGGGCACCACCAAACCATCCCAAGTAATTACGTTGGCGTGCCACAATTTCCAGCAATGGTTTTTTAGGCCACTTTTACTTTTTACATTACCATCTTTATCTTTTTTGTAGCGGCTATATTTGGGGATCGTTGGTATCAGTTGATTCGGGTCGTTTTCAAAATCATAAACTTGAGCCGTTTTAAATCGTACTTGGTCTACACCAATCTCTGCACCTAATTTTTTAATTTCTTCTATTTGATGCTCGTTTGGTTTTACCACTAAAAATTGAAAAAACACAAACGGCGTTTTACTATTCAGCTCTTTTTTCCATTTTACAATGTTTTTTGCCCCTTCAATCACCTTATTCAGCTTGCCACCAACCCGGTACGATTGATACACATCTTGCGTTGTGCCATCAATAGAAATGATCAATCTGTCCAAACCACTTTCTACTGTTTTTTTAGCCTTTTCATCGGTTAAATAATGTGCATTGGTTGACGTGGCCGTGTAAATACCCTTGTCGTGGGCATATTTTACCATCTCTAAAAAGTCTGGATTTAGATATGGTTCGCCTTGAAAATAAAAAATCAAATACAGCAAATCTTTATAAATATCATCAATCGTTTCTCTGAAAAAGTCTTTTTGTAACATCCCTGTTGGCCTTGTAAATTCCCGTAAACCACTTGGGCATTCTGGGCAACGAAGATTGCAACTGGTAGTTGGCTCAAATGAAATAGAAATGGGATAACCCCATTGAAGTGGCTTTTTTCTAAACTTACTCAACTGGTAACTTGCCACAACTTTTAAACCATTCAACACACGTTGTGGCGTTAGTTTGGTAAATAAATTAAGGCTATCATTGAAATTAAAATAAGGCATAATATGGCGTAAAAATAAGCAGCTTTATTTTATTGCGATTGATTAAATATTGTTGCTTCTGTTAATGAAAAACAAAAGCAGTAGTTTCAATAAGCTGGTATTTTTTTAACCTGTTTACCACGATGCAATTTGCTTAACCCGATATTTTAAATGTTCAATTGTGTTAATCACCTAAATCATTTAATTGGCAGTATATATTTGCAATCTTTCAAAAATTATTTGTAAATGATTTTATATAACAGGTTTGTTTTAGATAATGGTTTGCGTGTATTGGTGCATGAAGATAATAGTACACCAACGGTTGTGGTAAATGTAATGTACGATGTTGGTGCAAGAGATGAAGACCCCAACAAAACTGGTTTTGCCCATTTATTTGAACATTTAATGTTTGGTGGTAGCATAAATATTAAAGATTATGATGAGCCTTTGCAGCGTGCTGGTGGCGAAAACAACGCTTACACTACTAACGATTTAACCAATTATTATTGCAGCCTTCCTAAAGAAAATATTGAGACTGCTTTTTGGTTAGAAAGCGATCGGATGCTGAGTTTGGCTTTTGGTAAAAAAAGTTTGGAGGTACAGCGTAAAGTGGTGTGCGAAGAATTTAAAGAGCATTATATAAACAAGCCTTATGGTGATGTTTGGTTTAAAATGAGGGAGCTTGCTTATAAAGTTCATCCTTACAAATGGATGACGATTGGTAAAGAGCTTAGCCATGTAGAAAACGCCACGATTGATGATGTGAAAGGTTTCTTTTTTAAACATTATCGCCCTGTAAATGCCATATTAGTTGTTGCAGGAAATACAACAACCGACGAGGTTAAAAAGCTTGCTGACAAATGGTTTGGGCCAATACCAATGGGCGATAAATACGAACGAAATCTACTACAAGAACCCAAACAAACTGCTGCAAGATTTGCTGAATATCATGCCGATGTACCGTTGAATGCGTTTGTAAAAACATGGCATATGGACTCTAGGTTACAGAAGGGTTATTACACCACCGATTTAATTTCTGAGATTTTAGGTGGAGGCGGCTCTTCACGTTTGTACCAAGCATTGGTTAAAGAAAAACAGTTGTTCTCTAACTTAGATTGCTATCATTTTGGCAGCACCGAAAATGGTTTATTGGCTGTTGAGGGGAAGTTGGTAAAGGGAGTAAAAATGGAAGATGCTGACAAAGCTGTGAACGAAGAAATACAAAAAATTCAGGCTGATTTAGTAACAGATAATGAGCTACAAAAAGTAAAAAATAAAACGGAGAGTGTGATTGCTTTTGAAGATATGAGCGTTATGAGTCGTGCCACAAGCTTAGCCAATTACGAACTATTGGGTGATGCAAATTTGATGAATACAGAACTGGATAAATACCAAGCTATTACAGTTGAAGATATTCGAAATCACAGCCTCATAGTTTTCGATGATAACAATAGTAATACAATGCACTATTATAGTAAAAATTAATTAGTAAATTTGGTAAAATCTTTTAATCATGTCCATTACAAAAGCCCAAATAATTGAAGCCATTCAAGCCATGCCACAGGAAGAGTTTAATCACATTGATGAAGTAATTGAAGAGATTATTTTGTTAGAAAAAATAGAGAACGGTTTGTTGGCAATGGAAAAGGGGGAAGTTTATTCATTAGAGGAAGCTAATAAAATTATGGACTCGTGGCTGTAGTAAAATATTCAAAACCGTCGTTGCTAGATATAAAAGATATTCGAGATTATATATCAAAAGATTCGTCAATTAATGCCAAGCGCTTTATTAAAAGTATTCAAGAACGGGTAATTATTTTAGAAAAATATCCTGAAATAGGTCACTTGGTTTTGCCAGAAAGATTTAAAAATCTACGCCAATTATTACACAAATCATATCGCATCGTTTACCACTTTTCAGAAGATGTTGTTACAATCATTACCATTCACCACCAATCAAGATTAATAGAAAACATTTCAGTTATAAAAGGCTACGAAGAATAATGCTAAACAGAAAAAAAGTACCACAAATATTTGATGCCGTTGAGTTTAACCTGCAATTAAAACCTTACACAAAATTTACATTAGATAATGGTGTGGATGTGTACAGCGTTAATGCTGGTGCACAAGAAGTGGCGCAGGTAGAATGTGTGTTTTATGCAGGCAATAGTTACGAGGATAAAAACATTGTTGCCGCTACCACCAACTTCATGTTAAAGAATGGCACTAAAACTAAAGCCGCCTTTGCAATTAATGAGCATTTTGATTTTTATGGTGCTTACCTTAACCGTAGTTGCCACAACGAAACTGCTACTTTTACCCTGCATACTTTAAGTAAACATTTGCCGAAATTATTGCCCGAAATGGCAGATATTTTAACCGAAAGTATTTTTCCAGAAGCAGAGTTGGCCATTTACAAACAAAACCTAAAACAACGCTTAGAGGTTAATCTCAAGAAGTGCGATTTTGTTGCCAACCGCCTCATTGATGAATATATATTTGGCTTCCATCATCCCTACGGTCGTTACACATCTACGCTAGATTATGATAGTTTGCAACGTGATGAATTGGTAACATTTTATAACAAATTTTATACCCATGGTAAATGCATAATGTTTGTTGCAGGCAAGTTGCCAAACGATATAGAACAACAACTAAATTCGGCATTTGGCAATCTGCCTTTTAATCAGCAAACCATTACTACCAAAGCGTTTACCCAAAAACCTGCTGAGCAAAAAAAATATGAGATAATTAACGATGAGAATGGTGTGCAAGGTGCTATTAGGCTAGCAAGGCCATTCCCAAATAGGCATCATCCCGACTTTGCAAAAGTTCAGGTGCTGAATAATATTTTTGGCGGCTTTTTTGGATCAAGGTTGATGAGTAATATACGTGAGGATAAAGGCTACACGTATGGCATTCATTCTTACATACAAAACCTAATACAAGAAACCGCTTGGATGGTTAGTACAGAAGCTGGCCGTGATGTTTGTGCCGCTACGCTTGATGAAATTTATAAAGAGATGGCACGTTTGCGTGATGAAAAAATTGCCGATGAAGAGGTTGATCTGGTTAGGAATTATATGATGGGCAGCTTATTGGGCGGTTTAGATGGGCCCTTTCAAATAATTTCTCGTTGGAAAAGTTATGTGCTTAACAATCTAGATGAAAGCTATTTTTATAACAGCATCAACACCATAAAAACTGTAACAACAGACGAACTACAAGCACTTGCCAACAAGTATTTGCAGCCCGAAGATTTTTATGAATTGTTGGTAGTTTAAAACCTTAATTATGGTACGTTTTTTTCTTAAAACAATGGTTACTGCCGTGGCAGTTTTAATAGCATCTTATGTGTTAAGCGGTGTTAGTGTTGACAGTAGTTTAACCGCTGTGTTGGTAGCGGTTGTATTGGGTTTGTTAAACGCTTTTATTAAACCAATACTCATAATTCTAACCATTCCTATCACCATATTTACATTAGGTTTATTCTTATTGGTAATAAATATTTTGATAGTAAAATGGGCTTCTGACATTGTGCCTGGTTTTACAGTTAATGGCTGGTTTTGGGCATTGCTGTTTAGTTTAATTGTTTCGTTTGTAACTTCAGTAATTGAGGGTTTAATTAAATCGCAAAAAGAAGAAATAAAATAATTTTACAGTCTAATATAGGTTTCAAGATTTTGCTGCAAACCCACTATGTGCCTGTTGTATCTATGTGGGGAAAGACAGTCTTATTAGTTAAGGCACAATAATGCCGCTCACTTCATTATCCCAATTTGCTTTAAAAACAAATTTCTGTTTTAACACAAAAACCACCTCTGGTTGAAGCTTGTTTTTATAGCTGCCGCTGTCCCAAATACCATTGCTACTATCGTCAAATAAAATGCGTAGTTCATAATCACCGGGTTTGTATAATTTTCTATAAAACTCTTTACTGGTAAGGGTTATAGCATCAACCACTTTATCGGCTTGTATAAATTGCAATACCGGGTGCTTTGCCAAATCCAGCTCAGTAAAACGAAGTTTTACGCTACCATATTCAGCTTCTTTTTTAGTGAAAAACTTTAGCGTATCACCTTTTATTAATGCAATTCCATTTGTATCTGCAACCGCATCTTTTAGTACAATTAGGTGCATGGGTATATCATCTTTCCAATTGTTATATTTAACGGTAACAATCTTTTTAGTGCTATCTAGTGTTACTTTAAAATTGGTAACGGGTCGATTAAAAGTATCGCACAATAAAAATTTACTGCTATCAAATTGGTACAATTTTCTATTAAAAGTCAACTCAATATTGTTGCGCAATAAGTCTTGCAAATTACCTTCTAAACTATTGGAATATCGTAGCCGTTTATCTTCTTTTGCAGCAGTTGCTTTTGTAGATGTTGGAAGTAAAAAATTGCCGCCGAAACCGCTGCCATCCTTGTTTTTCTTTTCTTGATACGCATAAAAAGTTGGGGCTTTTGTTGTATCGTTCACAACAACTGGCTTATTTAAAAAAGCAAATGGCTTGGTACTATCTTCAAATTTTTTAGTGTAGTTATTAGGCAAAACAAAGGCTGAGTAAGTGCCATTTTCAATGTTGGTAAACTTGTAGAACCCTTTACCGTCAAGCTTTGCATAGTAACGAGGCTTCTCTTTAAAAACTGCCGTGTCGTTTAAATTTCTGTGTAATACTACAATTAAGTTGCTATCAATTTTACCAGTTTCGGCCATTAAAACATTACCGCTAAAGGTGCCGTTGGCAATGGTTTTGCCCGTTGAAAAAACATAAGTGAAATTCTTGAAAACGTTGCCTTCGTTTACGTCTTTTATTGCATTGCCAAAGTTTAAACTATAGGTAGTATTTGGCTCAAGACTGTCTTTAAACTTAACCGTTACGCTTCTTAATTTATAATCAATAATTGGTAGATTTTTAGGTATGGGCGATACCACTAAATTTTCTTGAATACTCTTCACATCTACAAACTCATCAAAATTTAAGGTGATGGTTTTGGCAACTACATTAGTAGCAGAATCTTTAGGAAAAGCGTTGATAAGTTTGGGTGGCAGCGTATCTCTTGGTCCACCACTTGGCGGTACAATATTGGCACAGCCAACCATTGTTTGAACCGTAATTTGAAAAATTATAAGAATTAAAAGAAAAAGAGTTAATCGTTTATTCATTGTTTAATAAGGAATAGCTACAAACATAGCTGCTAATATGTTTCAGTAATCTTAATCATTTTGTAAAAAGAAACCATATTGAAATTTAGTTATTCACAATGCTATTACAAATTGAGGTTAAATATAAATTTGTAACCATTGTATAAGGTTAAACCACTTGGTTATGAAAGAATATTTGACACTATCCGAAGCATCAAAATTTATTGGTAAAAGCAAAGAAACTCTAAGGCGTTGGGATAGAGATGGAAAGCTATCGGCACTTCGTGAGCCAATTAGCAATTATCGTGTTTATAGAAAAACAGAAGTCCAAACTTTATTTTCAAATTTTTTAGTTAACGATACAACAGAAAGTGTTTCAAACTTTGTTGTGCCCGAAAATGAGTATAGTGTTCTAGAGTTATTTGCCGGTGCCGGCGGTTTGGCGGTTGGTATGGAAAAAGCGGGGTTAAAATGTGTTGCATTAAATGAAATTGATAAATGGGCTTGTCAAACATTACGAAACAATCGTCCAAATTGGAAGGTTTTAGAAGGCGATATCAAAGCGTTTGATTTCTCCGAATATCATAATAAAGTTGATGTGGTTACTGGGGGGTTTCCATGCCAAGCGTTTAGTTATGCGGGTAAAAAATTAGGTTTATCAGATGCAAGGGGAACATTATTTTATGAGTTTGCAAGGGTTGTAAAAGAGGTAAATCCGCCTATTTGTATTGGTGAAAATGTACGTGGATTATTGAGCCACGAGGATGGAAAAACCTTACAGGGCATGATTTCAATACTTGATGAAATTGGCTACAACGTTGTACCAGTGCAAGTTTTAAAAGCCATCAATTTTAAAGTACCACAAAAACGGGAACGTTTAATTTTAGTTGGCATAAGAAAGGATATTGATTTAAAGTACGAATACCCAAAGCCCTATAAAAAAATATATAATTTAAAAGATGCTTTAAAGAAGGGGGAATTGTTTGATACTAATGTGGCAAAATCCGAAGGTGCAAAATATCCGAAAAGCAAAATAGATGTATTGGATTTAGTACCACAAAAGGGCTATTGGCGTGATTTGCCTTTAGATATTCAGAAACAATTTATGGGGGGCAGCTTTTATCTTGGTGGTGGTAAAACGGGCATTGCTCGTAGAATTGGTTGGGACGAACCATGTTTAACATTAACGTGTAGCCCTGCACAAAAACAAACAGAACGTTGTCATCCCGAAGAAACAAGACCATTCACTGTGCGTGAATATGCTCGTATTCAAACATTTCCTGATGATTGGAAGTTTGAGGGTTCAATTGCCCAACAATACAAGCAAATTGGCAATGCTGTTCCAGTTAATTTAGGTATAGAAGTAGGCTATTCAATTGTAAAGTTTTTGAATGAGTATTATTCAACTTTAAAAATGAAATAACAGTGATGTTCTTATTTCTTCAGCGAGTTGATCACAACCCTTTCTTATAAAATCTTTTGTATCAAGGTTATTTATACATTCGTGCAATGTTGTAACCAGTCCATCATAAAAATTTGGAAAGCCCGTGATTCTATGCCAAAAATCTCTTCCAATTATGACTGGGTGAGTCTTATCAATTAGTTTATAGTGCATACTTAATTCGGTGCTTTCGCCATAAAGAACGCCCACAATAAAATCAGAATTACTAATCCCCTTCAAAGCGTTGTTTGTTCTAGCTAATTGAATAGTGTTTGTGAATTTTCTTATTAATGGTTTTACATCCTCAGAATTTATAGTATTGAGGCCCGATTTTAATTGACACCACTTTTTACGTTGGTCAATCCTGTCTATAAATTCTACATCCATTCCTGGAATTAATGAGCCACTTGCAATATTAAGTTCTACAAACATGCTCTGAATACGTGTACCAAAAGAAGTGTTTATAGAAGTACCTAGAACTCTTGGATAAAACAAGGCCATCGCAACACCTTCGGGGCTGTAGTTTCCTTCTAAAACTTTGGACAAATATTTTACTACAATGGGATTGATATTGTAGGATTTAAGTTTTGAATGCGTTTTTAAAGAAGCATTTATATGATTTTCAAAAATATTCAGTTTGAAATATTCAACAATTTTCTCTAATAACTCCTTTTCTGTCATAAAAATTTTTTAGTGCAAACTAACCGTTTTGTCTTAAATATCTTCTTCGTCAACCATCACCTCATGTAACGCAATAGCCATATTGTTTGTTTTTATAAAACCGCACCACTCACATTCTGGTTTGCCGCAACCAATCTTAAATTCTTTGTTCTGTATTTTTTGCCATGTGCTTATTACCTGATGGGTTACGGTTGTTATATCTTGAGGCGTTATAAAAATCTTTTCGGTTTTATATTCTTCATTGGCAGGTTCTATAAATTCAAACTCTGTGCTGGTGGCCTGCCAATCGTTGGTCTTATCGTTATCAATTAATATTTTATAAAACACCGCTTGTCTCCAATAATCGCCACCATTGGGTTCTTTTTCGCTCGGTAACACAATCTTTTTTTTGGCATTTTCATACTTACCCGTTTTATAATCTACCACATTTACTTGCTTACCATTAAACTCTATTTTATCTAGTTTACCATTTAGGGGAACACCCTGCAACACAATATTGCGAAGTGCTTTTTCTACAATTACTACCTTGCTCCAAGTATTAATATGATGCTGATAGTAGGCTGGTAAAATCTTTTCGCCATACTCATTTTTAAGTTTAAACGCCTCTGGTGTAAATGCTTCTCGGTTTATGTGCATGTACCATTTAAAGTCGTCAACCATAGTTTCTACTGGTGGAAATTGGTTATTATTTGCTTTCATTTTCACAAATAACTTTTCTACAGCATGGTGTACAGCACTACCAAACACCATGCTTTCATTTTTTGCCGATGGTACTTTTATCAAGTTTTGGTAATAGAATTTTAACGGGCAATTTAGGTAGTTGTTAAGGTGTGTAACGCTTAGTGAGTAGCGTTGCAGCACCTTGTTTATATACTCTTCTTCTACCAATTTTATTTCGGGTAAAGCGGTTTCTTTAAACTGCAATAACAAATAATCGGCTAGAGCCGCATCGGCTACAAAGCCTTTGATTGCTTGCATTTTAGTGCCCTCCATCAACTCAGTCACAAAGCTGCTTTTTACCAATTCTTTATCTTTTTTATCTTTTAATGGGTAAGAAATATGCAGGTTTGTTTTAGCCCTAGTAATGGCCACATAAAACAAACGACGACTTTCCTCTAAATCGCTAGCAGTATTGTTTACACTTACTAAATTATCTGGTAGTTTGTAGTTGCGGCTTGCTGAGCTATTCCCTTCATCCCAAATTTTTTGTGTGCAGCCAATTACAAACACATGTGCATACTCGCTACCCTTACTACTATGTGCGGTTACTAGATTTATACCATCATCGCTTGCTGTTGTTTTGTACAACGGCATAGCAACGTTGTTTTTTTGCATGATGGTAATATTGTTCAAAAACTGATGAAGCCCCAAGTCCGGCTGGCGTTTGGTTTCTTCTTTTATAAAGTTAAAAAAGGCTGTAAGCACTTGCATTAACCAAGGTTTTTCTGGGCTTTGCATTACAAAAGACAAAACCCCAGCACGTTGAATAATTTTTTCGATTAACTGTTGTAACGTGGTGTTATTGGCTTTTTTTACTAAATCTTCCAGCACATTACTTGTAGCTTTTATAGCAGCGTTGGGTTGGTTAAATAAATCGGTTTTAGTATTTGGTGCATCTGCAATTATTCTTCTAAGCGAAAATAAATCGTCTCTATTGCTTCTATTTTTTTCATTTACAGCAATGCTTAGTTTGGCTATTTCTAATGGTTGTATGCTAAAGAAATTGTAGTGTAATATTTTAAACAATAAATCATCGGCACTATATGGGATATAATTTTCTTTATCAATCCAAGTTAAAATAGATAGGATATTTTGTATAAAAGGCAGCTTCAATAAATTTACTTTACGCCTGGTATTTACTGGTATTTTTTGTTGTTCTAAAATGGTAATGATGTCTTCTACTTGTGCATGATTACGGTAAATAACAGCTATTTCTTTTCCACTAATACCCTGTTGCACCAAGGCTTGTAGCTGCATAGCAATAGCTACAGCTTCTTGCGTTTGGTTGGCGTATTCTATAATTTGTGGAGTAATTGTTATGCCTTGCAAAATGGGATTTACAGCTTGTAAAGGCTGGTTATTATTAGTTATGCGTTGCAGATTATTTGCAATTACTTCGTGTGCCGCATTTAAAATAACTTGTGTAGACCGGTAGTTATTTACCAAATCAATTTGTACAATATCTGTTGCATATTTTTTTCTAAAGCCATCTATATTTTGCACATTCGCATCTTGAAACGAGAAAATACTTTGGTCTGCATCTCCTACTACAAACACATTTGGCACATCCCAATAAGCCGTTAAATATTGCAATAACAAATTTTGAGAACGACTTGTATCTTGAAATTCATCTACTAAAAAATACAAAAAACGCTCCTGATAATCAAGTAGCATATTCTTGTTTTTTTCAAAAGCATCTAGTACCCACAAAATCATATCATCAAAATTATATCTGCTGATAGTTGTCATCATTTTGTTATACCTAGGATATAAATTAACGGCAGCTTTTAGCATTTCCATCTTTTCCGTTTCATCTGCTATGGCTCCGAGTTTTGCATCGCCTGCGGCAAATTCTTTGTATTTTTTCTTATAAAAAAATCCTTCTTTCGTGGGCAATTCTTGTACGTAAGCATCAATCTGTTCGTTTAAATAATCTGGTTTCCAAGCCTCCTTTTTCATAAGGCTGAATAAAGATTTTAGCCTGTCTTTTTCATAATACACATCACCTCTAAACCGTTTTAAAGCATTGTTTGGCTCAATAGAATCTATGAGTTTGTAGTATAAATCTAATTCTTCAAGGTCACCAATAGGTTCTAAACTTAGCTTACCAAAGTAGGTAATATTATCTTGTATCACCTCGTTACAAAACGAGTGAAACGTATGTATTTGAATATTATAAGCAGCAGCTCCAACCATTTTTAATAGTCGGTTACGCATTTCTATTGCACCATTATCAGTGTAAGTAAGGCATAAAATATTATTGGGATTAGTGTCGGTTTCTAGCAAAATTTTAGCAATGCGGTTGGCTAATATTTGGGTTTTGCCCGTGCCTGGCCCTGCATTTACAATTACAGGCCCTTCAATGGTGTCTACGGCTTTGCGTTGTTCTGGGTTAAGATTCTCGTAACTATTTTGAAAGGCTTCGTTTTGATTTTGCATAATAATATTTCTGATCTGTTTATTAAAAACTTCTGGGAGAAGGCTTTCAATTTTTCAATTAAATCAAATTTATTATAATGGTTACAGAAAAAAGAAAAATTAGTCGTTTATGTATTATTTGAAAAGTTGCACAGAAAATTAGTTTGAATCTTTAAAAACAATGCTCATTATAAAAATAATTATGAGAGTGCTACAATAAAAAATCCCGCAAGTTAATTGCAGGATCAGCAGTTGGTATTGGTTGCTAAGTTTATAAACGACTATCAATTTCGGCACTTAACAAAGTAAAAATTTCTTCAACACTTCCTTCGCCTTGAATATTTTTTACTTTATCAAATTGCTTGTAATAATCAGCAACAACAGAGGTTTTTTTATGGTATTCCGCAATTCTCGCTGTTATGACAGCCTCATTATTATCATCGCTGCGTCCGCTAGTTAATCCCCTTTTTAACAATCGCTTTACAAGTTCCGTTTCAGAAACCTCTAATGCTAAAACAACACCTATATCTGTTCCCTTTAATTGTAATAATTTATCTAAAGCTGATGCTTGGGCAGTTGTGCGTGGAAAACCATCAAACAAAAAACCTCTAGCACCAAGGTTTGCTTCCAATGCAGAACTTATCATGGCAATTACAACTTCGTCTGGTACCAATTCGCCTTTATCCATTAAAGATTTTGCTTCTAAACCAAGCGGTGTTCCGGCAAAAATTTCTTTGCGTAAAATATCGCCAGTTGATAAATGTACCAACCCGTATTTGGCAATAAGCATTTCACTTTGTGTACCTTTTCCACTACCAGGCGGGCCAAACAAAATAATATTAAACATTTGTAAATTAATGGTTGCGTGAGAGACAAATATATGCCTTGATTTTAAAAAATTTTACAGAAAATTGCATTATTGCTTTGTTTGTACGTGTTTTAGCATACTCTCTTCAACTTAATTATTATAATAGGACAATTTTTTGAGAATACTTTTGTTAAGTATTTATATATTTAATTTATTTATATGATTTACTGTACAAGATAGCTTTCGCAACATTTTTGATAATAAATATGTTATTAACTATAATAAAATAAATTATGAGTGATACAACTAATAACCCCATTTATTCAAATACCGACAGCAATAAAGTGACTTTAAAAGATGAAGAATGGAAAGATATTCTTAGCTCCGATGTGTATTATGTAGCTAGGCAAAAAGGAACGGAACGGCCATTTAGCAGCAAATTTGAAACATCGAAAGAGGTTGGTACTTTTTATTGTGCAGCTTGTGGCAACCCGCTATTTAAAAGCGATGCCAAGTTTGAAAGTGGTTGTGGCTGGCCCAGTTTTTACGAGCCAATTACCAAGGATGCAATTATTTACACTCCTGATAATGCACATGGTATGAAGCGTACCGAAACCCAATGCGGTAGATGTAAAGCACATTTAGGCCATGTGTTTGAAGATGGGCCAAAACCAACAGGCTTGCGTTATTGCATAAACGGTGTAGTGCTAGATTTTGAAAAAGCAAAAGAAGCAGAGAATAAATATAATGAGGATGAAAAGGATTGATATGCCAAAGAAAAATGGGCTATTTCAAATAAGAAATAGCCCATTTTCATAACGCTTCTTTTGCCTGTTCTTCTAACTCAGCATTTTCGCGAACCATATCAATGATCCAATCTTTACGTTTTAGTTCAAAGTTTGTACCTAAATATAAATTACGAACTTGTTCATCATCAGCTAATTGTTCTGCAGTACCGTGTTTAAAAATTTTGCCTTCAATTAATAAATAAGCCCTGTCACATATAGATAGCGTTTCGTTTACATTATGATCTGTTATTAAAATACCAATGTTTTTATACTTAAGCTTGGCAACTACTGCTTGAATATCTTCCACCGCAATAGGATCTACACCTGCAAAAGGCTCATCTAACAAAATAAATTTAGGATCTACAGCCAAAGCACGGGCAATCTCGGTTCTACGTCTTTCGCCACCACTTAAACTGTCGCCATTATTTTTACGCACATGGTGCAAGTTAAACTCACTTAACAAGGTTTCTAACTTTGCGTGTCGCTCTGCTTTTTTTAGTTTGGTCATTTCTAAAACCGCCATGATATTATCTTCCACACTCAATTTTCTAAATACACTCGCCTCTTGTGGCAAATAACCAATACCCATTTGGGCACGTTTATACATTGGCAGTTTAGTAATATCAATTTCGTTTAAAAAAACTGTGCCTTCATCGGGTTTAATTAAGCCAACCACCATGTAAAATGTGGTGGTTTTTCCTGCTCCATTGGGGCCTAATAAACCAACTATCTCGCCTTGTTTTACTTCAATAGAAACATTGTTAACAACCGTACGGCCTTTGTAACTTTTTTGTAAATTTTCTGTATGTATGGTTAGGCTCAAAATATTATTATTTCAACAAAAATAAACGTTCTAAAGTACTGGTGTAACTGATTTATCCATTTTAGTGATTGTTTATAGTTTTACTTTTATTTGAACACAAATAATGAATAGTGAATAAACCATTATTACCAATAGATTATATTGCATCCCTATAATTTAAAGAATGAAAGTAACTGAGCATATTTCCCAAGCAAAAGATACCCTTGTTTCGTTTGAAGTTTTACCACCACTAAAAGGTAAAACCATCACCACTATTTACGACCATTTAGATCCCTTAATGGATTTTAAACCAAGCTGGATAAACGTAACTTATCACCGAAGCGAAACGATGTTTAAGAAAAAAGCAGATGGAATATTTGAAAAAGTTGAAGTGCGTAAAAGACCTGGAACTGTTGGTATTTGTGCAGCCGTAATGAACCATTACCAAATAGATGCAGTGCCACATATTATTTGCGGCGGTTTTACAAAACGTGAAACTGAAGATGCATTGATAGATTTAGATTTTTTAGGTATTGATAATGTATTGGTATTACGTGGGGATGCTGCTAAAAACGAAGCAAGTTTTGAAGCCGAACCCGATGGACATAAATATGGTATTGATTTATTGAAGCAAGTTACCAGTATGAACCACGGTATTTATATTGATGAAGATATAAAAAACGGTGGTAAAACTAAATTCTGTTCAGGTGTAGCTGGCTACCCAGAAAAACATTTTGAAGCACCTAATTTAGAGATTGATTTAAACCGGATGAAAGAAAAAGTTGATGCTGGTGCTGATTATATAATGACCCAAATGTTTTTTGATAACCAAAAGTTTTTTGACTTTGTGAAAACTTGCAGAGATATGGGTATTATGGTACCGATTATTCCAGGATTAAAACCACTAACTAATAAAAAACAGCTCTCAGTTCTGCCACGCATTTTTCATGTAGATATTCCTACAGATTTAAGTAATGCTATTATGAAGTGTAAAACCGATGCTGAATGTGAAGAGGTTGGTACAGAATGGTTGATACAACAAAGTAAAGAATTAAAAGCCTTTGGTGTACCTGTTTTACATTATTACACTTTGGGCAAACCAAAAGTTATTTTAAATGTGGTTAAAGAGGTGTTTTAACCGCTGATTAAGGATGATTTGTTTATGATTTGCAAGGATTTGTTTAGATTAAGTGTTTTATTGTTTAGTAAGTTAAAAATCCGCTTGAATAAATCATCCTTAATCTGCAATTTTTATCCTAACAATCCCGCAGCCCTGCTTATTTCCATCATTCTATCCATTGGTTTTTTAGCTGCTAAGCGTAAATTTTCTTCCATTAAAATTTCAGGTAGTTCGTACTTCATACATAAGTATAATTTTTCTAGTGTATTTAATTTCATGTATGGACAATCGTTACAGGCACAATTATTATTTGGTGGAGCAGGAATAAATGTTTTGAGAGGAGCATCTTTTTGCATTTGGTGCAAAATACCCGTTTCAGTAGCTACAATAATTTCTGGTACATCACTTGCAACAGCATATTTAAGCAATTGCGTAGTGCTACCTATATAATCGGCAATTGCCAATACAGCTTCCTCACATTCTGGGTGTGCAATCATCTGTGCTTTTGGATGGCGTATTTTTAACTTGGTAATTTTCTCTAAGCTAAATATTTCGTGTACCATACACGCACCATTCCACAACAACATATTTCTTCCAGTTTTTTTATTTAAATAGCCACCCAAGTTTTTATCTGGTGCAAAAATGATAGGCTGTTCTTTTGGTAGGCTATCAATTATTGATTGAGCATTGCTACTGGTACAAATAATATCGCTCAACGCTTTTATTTCGGCTGTACAGTTTATATAAGATATTACTAAATGGTCGCTGTGCTTCTCTTTAAAAGCTTTAAATAAATCTGCTGGCGCAGAATCGGCTAAAGAACAACCTGCCTTTAAATCGGGCAGTAAAACCTTTTTTGTAGGATTAAGAATTTTTGCTGTTTCGGCCATAAAATGCACGCCGGCAAACACAATCATATCGGCATTAGTACTTTGTGCTTTTTGTGCCAATCCTAAACTATCGCCAATATAATCTGCAACATCTTGTATATCTGGCTCTTGGTAAAAGTGCGCCAAAATGATGGCATTTTTTTCTTTCTTCAATTTTTCTATCTCTGCAAACAAATCAATGGTTGCATCTAATTCAATATCTAAAAATCCATTTTGTAAAATATTGGCAGTTGCTTTTCCAATGTTCATAACTACGGTAATAATACTTTTAATAAATAATTTACATAACCCAATACTACTATTACGGCTGTGTATATCGTGATAACTTAGTTATACCCAATAACCAAAGTTAATTAACCAGGGGTTATCCTCTTAAAGTCACAGGTAATTAACATTCGTAAAGTCTTTCTATTGTTGATGATGCTTTGCTTTTTAACAACTGTGTATTATTTAAAGAGCTGTTGCACACATTGGCTAATTAACATTTTATCAATACCAGATTAAGATGGATAAATAAGGATAAATTTCCCTCCCTTAACCTTTTTTCTCGCTTTTCAAAATGCAGTTAGTCTATTTCTACACACAATTTTTTTTATAAAAAGTATGGTTATCCCTTATGTTACTAAATTATTAACAAGCCCTTTGTGGGTAAAAATAGTTAAGATTTTTTTGGTTGATATAATCCGAAAAAAAACCAAAACTAAGCCCAAGTTTATTAACGTTTGTAAGGCTTGATGCCACTTGATTTTTGTAGTTTTTTCCACAAGTTGTTCAAACGTATTAATCCCCTATTTTTGCCATCCTTATAAAATTAAACAATAGAAAATATTATGTCTGTTATTCAAAAAATCCGTGACAAAGGTGGTTGGATTATGATTACGTTGATTGCTTTAGCCTTAATTGCTTTTGTGTTACAAGATAGAGGTATGGGTGGAAGAGGCGGTGGTGTTTTTGGTAACACTACAACCATGGGTAAAGTAAATGGTGTAACGATTGATAAAGTTGCTTTTGAAAATAAATTGGCTTTTACAAAAAAAATGTATGGTGAGCAAGCTGGTACGCAAGAACAATTAATTGGCGGTGTTTGGAACCAAGAAGTAGATAAAATTATTAACCAACAAGAGTATGATAAATTAGGTTTAACTGTAAGTGGAAAGGAATTAACAGACGTTCTGTTCGATCCAAACACGTCTCCTTTAAAAAGAGAATTTACTGACCAACAAACAGGAGAGTTTAAAGTGGCCGATGCAAAAAATGCGTTTGCACAAATTAAAAAAAGCAAAAATGCTGAGCAAGTTGAAATGATTAACCAAGCCTATATTGAGCCAACTATTCAACAAACATTGCGTCAAAAATATGCAAGCTTATTGCAAAGTGCTGCGTATATACCAAAATGGTTGGTTGAAAAAACTCAAGCCGATAATAGTGCCGTTGCAGCCATTTCTTTTGTTGCAGTACCTTATTCATCTATTGTTGATAGTACGGTTAAAATAACTGATGATGATATTTTAAGCTATGCTAAAAAGCACCACAAAGAGTTTGATAAAGATGATGAAAGTAGAACGATTAGTTATGTGTCATTTGCTACCACACCAAGTGGTGCAGATTCTGCTGCAACATTAACCCAAATTAATAACTTAAAAGCTGATTTTGTAACTACAACAGATGCGAAAGCTTATATAGGTAAAGTAGGTAGTGAAATTGCTTATTACGATAGTTATTTTAGCAAAACTAAATTGCAACAAACCAATAAGGATAGCATTACCAAACTAACTATTGGCGAAACATATGGCCCTTATTTAGATGCAAATAATTATACCATTGCAAAAATGATTGGTGTAAAACAATGGCCCGATAGCGTAAAAGTTCGCCACATTTTAGTGTCAACGTTCGATCCACGAAGTGGCCAACAAATAAAACCAGATAGCGTAGGTAAAAAACTAATTGATAGTATTGAAACTGCCGTTAAGGGTGGTGCTAATTTCGATACTTTATGCTTAAAATATTCTGATGATCCTGGTAGTAAAAGCAAAGGCGGTGTGTACGATTATTTTCCCCAAGGACAAATGGTTGGCACTTTTAACGACTTTGCTTTTGATAAACCAGTTGGTAGTAAAGGCGTGGTAAAAACAGAATATGGTTATCACTATATAGAGGTATTGGGTCAAAAAAATCCACAGCCTGCTTATAAAGTTGCTTACTTATCTAAAGCAATTATTGCTAGTAGCGAAACCGTAACAACAGCACAAACCGCCGCCGCACAGTTTGCTGCTACCAGTAAAAGCAAAAAATTATTCGATGAAAATGCGTCGAAATTAAACAAACAACCAATGCCTAGTGGCGATATTAAACCAGTAGATTTTAATGTACAAAGTATTGGTGCTGGCAACGATAGCCGCAAGTTGGTGCGTTGGGTATACGATAACAGTATTGGCGATATTTCTGAACCATTTGAAATGGCCGATAAATACATTGTTGCCGTTATTACTAGTGTAAACAAACCGGGTTTACCGAGTGCTATAGTGTTACGCCAACAGGTTGAACCATTGGTACGGAACGAGAAAAAAGCGAAACAAATTATTGAATCAAAATTTAAGGGCGCAAGCTTAGAAGCTATTGCTACAAGTGCTGCTACCACTGTGCAAAAAGCCGACAGCGTTTTATTCAGCAACCCTTTTATACCAGGTATTGGCATGGAGCCAAAGGTTGCTGGCGCAGCATTTAATAAAGATTTAAAAGGTAAGGTTAGCGAAGCCATTGCGGGTAATGGTGGTGTGTACGCGGTACGTGTAGAAAGTATTGGTGCAAAAGCAGGTCAAACAGATGTTAACAGCACTAAACAAACATTGATGCAAGGTCAAAAAATGGCTGCTTATAGAAGTAGTGAAGCTTTGAAAAAAGCAGCGTCTATTAAAGATAATAGAGGCAAGTTTTATTAAAGTAGCCCACGATTTTAATCGTTGATGAAATGAGAATAATTAAAAATGCCACCCAATTTTGGGTGGTATTTTGTTTCTGATACCGAAAGTAGCCACCCTTTATTTTGCCATAATTTTACAACATCGTTTACCAACGTTTTAATACCTAACCATGTCAAATATCATCATCAATAAAGTAGCAGAAAGTGGCTTGATAAGCTTTGATTTAGAAGAATTTTATCCGAAAGGAGACATTGCTATTTTTGATTTAAAAGGATATTTATATATGGAGTTGATATTGAAGGAAAAAGATTTTAGAGCCGCTTTATTAACAACCGATTGGAGCTTTTACCTAGATAAATATGTAGCTATTACTTGTACTGCCGATGCCATTGTACCCATGTGGGCAAATATGTTAGTAGCAAGTTATTTACAGCCAGTGGCAAAAGATGCGGTTTTTGGTAATGAACAGCAGTTGATACACACTATCCTCATTAAAAATCTAGCTGCTGTCAATGGCGAAGATTATACCGATAAACGCGTTGTGGTAAAAGGTTGCGGTGATGTATCTATACCCGAAAGTGCCTATGTAGAAATTACCAACAAGCTTAGGCCATTTGCCAAAAGCATTATGTATGGCGAGCCTTGCAGCACGGTGCCCATTTATAAAAAACGATAGCGGTATTATTTTTTAGTAGCATACTGCCAATTGTGGGGCTTACATTCTATTAAATTAGCCATGGTTGTTGCCATTCTTTTAGCTCTTGTAACTTGTGTTTTTGCATCCTCAAGCCAATTAATATATTCTCTTTGTCCACTTGGCGATAAATTATTGAAGAAGTATTTTGCATGTTCGTTTTCCCGCAATGCTACTGTAAAATAATCTGGCACAACTACTTCTATTGTAGCTGTGGGTTTTACCTTTATCACCTTAATTCCCCGCTCGTTAAGGTGCATGGCCTCTTTTATGTAAACTATAATTTTTTTATCAGATGGAAGGTCTTTAACCGATGTAATTTTACCTAAATGCCCCATTGCTACTTCAGATTTAGCGGTTTCAATTAATATCGGATCGCTCATTAAACTGGCTTTCCAAAAACCGAAAGAGCAGTGTTGTTTGAAAGCTGCCATATTGCACATTAGCCCCTTATAATCGAAAAATGGCATACCCCATTTAATTTTTTCCTCTACATCTGGGCAAGCCTTGTGCACCACTTTTCTTAAATGGTTTAAAATGGGCTGCGCAAATGGTTGGGCTTTGGCTATGTAAGCGGTGATTGTGGGGTTGGTAGGCATAACTATAAAATTTAAAAATTATCATTTAATGCGCCGCCAACCAATTATCGCCCATACCAACTTCTGCTTCAACAGGCACATCGTTTGGTAATACCAGTGCGGCTTTCATGCAATTTAAAATGAGTGGTTTTAGTACGTCAACCTCATCTTTTAGGGCATCAAACACCAACTCATCATGCACTTGTAAAATCATTTTTGATTGCAGTTTCTGCGTTTTTATTTCATGGTGAATTTTAATCATTGCAAGCTTTATCATATCGGCGGCCGTACCTTGTATTGGTGAGTTTACCGCATTTCGTTCAGCATAACCACGCACTGTAAAATTACTTGAATAAATATCTTTTAACCAGCGTTTTCTACCC
>JAYVNQ010000279.1:0-9582 GCA_043758365.1 Chitinophagales bacterium | reverse complement strand
AAACCATTTTATTGTTGGCAGATGATGCCGATGTAGTGGGTATTGATGAGGCTCAATTTTTTGATGATGAGATTATGAACGTTTGCCGTACACTTGCTTTGCGAGGCAAAAGGGTTATTGTTGCTGGTTTAGATATGGATTATACAGGCAAGCCTTTTGGGCAAATGCCAAACCTACTTTCCATTGCAGATTATATAACCAAGCTACATGCCATTTGTGTACAGTGTGGCAATATTGCCAATGTATCGTACCGTAAAACCGAACAAAGTGGGCAAGTTGTACTAGGCGAAAAAGACACTTACGAACCAAGGTGCTGGAAGTGTTATGCAAAAGGCGAGGCTGCAAAAGAGCATATTGTTGAATGATATACAAATAAAAACAGGGCAATAATCTAAAACCTGTACACCAAACTGTTGCTGAGCGTGTAGTAAAAATTAGTAATTGGTACAATAGGCTGTGCATCGTAAATGCCACTATATTTTAAACTTAATCCAAAGTGCTTAGTGGCATCAACATCAATGCTGGTAACGGTTGCAATACGTGGGTTGAAAAAATTAGAAAACCTAGCCTGGTAAAAAATAGCAAATGCCATTTTACAAACTGGCGATATACTCCCCTCCCATTTTACATAGTTATTACTTTTAAGATAATTCACCACAATATCGTTGGCGTTAACTGGAATTTTAAAACTATCTACTGCATCATAATTCCACCTTTCATGTTCATAGAAAACACCAGTTGCAAAAGTCATTTCCCACTTGCGTTTGTGCCAAAAATTGTAACGAATATTTTCGCCAATAATTCCCCGGTTTCTTAAACCAATTTTAGCATCCCAATTATATTGTATAAAACTTTCAAAGTGTAATTGCTCTTTATAATTATGTCGCCAACGCAAGTGCAGATAGCCGGTATTTAAAAAATCTTGTGGGCCATTATAAGTAAACCTGTTACTGGCAGAAAAGATAAAAAGCTCTCGTAATTTCTGCATCGATACATCTAAAAAATTACTTGCATCGTACAAGGTTTTTTGTTGCTTATCAATCTCTAAACCAGCAGAAATATCACCATCCCATTTTGCTTTTTTATAGTAAGGAAGCGTATCAATTTTATCAATATTAATAATTTGCGCTGAGGCCGAAATGGCAATCATCATTATAAAAAGCAAACAATAAAATTTGATAGGCTTGGCCATAATTTACAACAATAGAAATTAAAAATACGGCAATTGGCTAATGCCGTATTATTTTTGCAATTACTCATGCAACAAAATGCCTTACAACAAATAACAGCCCTTTTAAAAAAAGATATTGTGCTTGAAACTAGGCAACAGTACACGCTTTATGGCATTTTACTCTATGTAATTTCTACCATTTTTGTTATTTATTTATCAATAGGGCAACCGGAAGATAACATTTGGAATGGCTTTTTTTGGATTACCCAATTGTTTGTTTGTGTTAATGCAGTTGCTAAAAGTTTTTTACAGGATAACAAAGGCCGTCTCCTCTACTTCTACTCTATTGCTGGTGCAAAATATTTCATCATAAGTAAGCTGTTATTTAATTTATTATTAATGATAGTGATGAGCATATTGAGCCTAGGCTTTTTCGTTTTACTGTTGGGTAATCCTCTAAATAATTTTTGGCAATTTTTTTTCGTCACAATTTTAGGTGGCAGTAGCATTAGTCTAGTGTTTACATTTTTAGCGGCTATTGCAGGTAAAGCTCAACAATCGGCTGCATTGATGGCTATCATGGGTTTCCCCATCATAATACCCCAAATATTATTATTAATAAAAATAACTACGACTGCCTTTAGTGCTGTCATCTTAGAAGGTTGGTGGGCTTTGATTTTTTCTCTAATAGGATTAGATGTTTTGGTTATCGTCTTAGCAGTGATACTTTTTCCTTTTTTGTGGAAGGATTAACCAAGTTTGTGGAAAGCAATGACCATTTATTCAAATTGATTGAGTATCGATTGTAGAATTTTTTACATAAAATTAAAAAAAAATCTTTGGTATTTTTTTTGCAGTTTGACTGCCCAATTACAGGTTTAATAAATTATATATGATTTTAAATTCCCTGTAATAAATCCAATTCCTCACGTTAGATATATTGAAGACTAGAAAAATTTATAACGCACATTATCATGCAGCGTTTTAAAGATTTGACGAATCTGGTTCAAAATATTTTAATATTCCTAAGTAGGATTTCTAATTGCTCTTTTATAAATGAGTTAAATTTTTAAAAATTTTTTAAATATAATTTATGAAAACACGTGTACTTATTAGTTTTGTTGTAGCTCTTTTTTTCAGTTCAACCGCCATTGGGCAAGTTCCCATTGTTTATTACGACTTTGAGAGCAATACCGACAGAAACGCAACGGTGCAAAATACACCAGAGGCAACTATAACAAGATTATCTGGCAACAATACCATTCAAGTTACAGATAATTCTACAACCACCATTTCTGTAAGCAATAGTGGAAATGGTACATCTTATAATGGAACTAACAGTGGCTATGCATTAAGTAGATCTGGCTTTACCACCAGTAATACGTCAACTAACTCAACTAATTTTTTATCTTTCTCCAGTTTTAATTGCGTAGGCTTTTCTAACCTTAGTATATAGTTAGACGCTATGAAGGCAGACGCCAATGCTGCCCAAAACATTGATATTTATTGGAGTACTGACAACGTAACTTACACAAAAGCTACATGTTCAGATAACAGTGTTTCTACTTCTTACGCCACTAAAACATTTATACTTGGTACTGGTGCCAATAGCACATCCTCTTTATACTTAAAAGTTGTAGGGTACAACGCAGTAACTACTGGTGGGGTTTTAAGGATTGATAATTTTACTTTACTTGGTGATACTTACACCAATTTAACAATGGACTTTCTAGATAATATTAATTTAATATCTACAAATGCACATGGTACGGGTTTATCATCTGGTGGTACTTATCTCCCGATTTATACTAATTTATCAATTAATATAAACGCATCGTATGGTGAGATTGCAAATATAAATAGTAGCATAACTTTTAATGGTACATTATCTCTTATTAGCGGCATTTTTGCAGTTGGGCAAACCTCTGATTACACAGTCACTTTTATGGATGCCGATGTGCCTCTTGTACGCACTAGTGGCTCATTCAGTCTTGGTGCTAGAACCAATTTAGTGTTTACAGACGGCAACAGAGTCGGCGCTGCAGTTATCGTTCCTAATTCTACTTTTCCTGGGGCAACCTTTAAAAGTTTAACCATTAATAAAACAAACGGTCTTACACTTGGGATTCAAAGTTGGAATATAAGGGAAGATTTGAATTTAACACTTGGCGTATTTAACGATAATGGCAATATAGTTACTGTAAGTGGCAATATAACTGGTAATGGCAGCCACATAAGTCCTACTAATAGCGGTGGCATAATTATGAATGGTAGTGGCGGTAAAACACTGCCTGGCTTAAGTTATGGTAATATTGGGTTTAATGATGTTGCTGGTTTTTCGTTTACAGGCTCCCCAACTATTAATGGCACATTAACCTTAGGAAATGGTAATATAGCTGTTGGCTCAAATACTTTAACCTTCCAAAATGGCGAAAGTCCAATTAGTGCCGTTAATGGTAGGCTCGTAATGTCTACCACTTCTAATTTAGTATTTGGTACTTCTGGTAATATTGGCGGTGCTGATTTTAGAATACCAGATAATATATTTTCATCAAATACACCAGAGTTTAATAATTTAACTATTAACCGTACCAATAGACTCATGCTTAATAATCAGAATATATCTTTAAGAGGTTTACTTAAAATTACGGCTGGTAAACTTCAATTTCCTGAAAACTATATTTTCACTTTAAAATCAACAGCTATTAAAAACACCGCAATGGTAGATGCTATTGGTACCACTGGCGGTATTATTTATGACGCTGGCTCTGCTTTTTTGGTTGAACGTTTTATACCACAAGGCAAAAGGTCGTACCGTTATTTAAGTCCATCAGTAAACAGTGGCACAGGTACAATATTTACCAACTGGCAAGAAGGTGGCGATACAACTAGTATTTATGGTACAAAAATTACTGGCAAAATTGGTACACCTAATGCCGTGGACGCTACTACTGGCTTTGATTTAACAAATACAGGCACTCAATCTTTATTCGTTTTTAACCCAGCTACCGAGGCTTACGATGGTTATGCACATACCAACCAAAGTACAGATACATTATCTGCATTTAGAGGTTATTTAATGGTAGTAAGAGGTAATAGAAAGCAAGATTTATCTAAAGATGTTGCAACAATGAATGCTGATGTATTTTTAAGATCTAAAGGAAAGTTGGTTACAGGCGATGTTACAATGACAACAAGTGGTACTACTGCCAATGGTGCAACCAATACATCTATTAAATTAAACTCAGCAAATGCAAATGGTGTTACCCTTATTGGCAACCCTTATGCAGCACCTATTAATTGGGATAATATTTCAGCAAATGCCACAGGATTAGAGCAGAACTACTACGCTTGGGATCCTACAGTAGGAACATCGGGTGCTTATGTTACTTACAATGTTGGCACTGGTTCAAGTAATCCGAGTGGTTCAGCAGTTAATAACTTTATACAACCAGGGCAATCTTTCTTCGTTTCAAATCTTAATAGTACTAATTCCACATTAGTTATTAAAGAATCATTTAAAGCGGCTTCATCTGCCAATTTAAATACAGTATTTGGTGGTAGTACACCATTATCTAAAATGGTTATTAGTCTTAACAAAATGGTAAGCGGTAATTATATAAATGTTGATGGCACTGTTGCTTGTTTTAGTAATAATTTCTCAAATGGGGCAGGCGTTGAAGATGCCACCAAGTTTTCCAATTATCCAAACGAGGATATTGGCATTAACGACAATAATGGCCTACTAAGCATTGACGGAAAAAAACAACCAATCATTACCGATACACTCTCTTTAAAAATTCAAACACTTAGCGTTGGTGCAAATTATCAACTAAAAGTAGACTTAGCTGCATTTGTGTCTAATAGTCTAGATGTTTATTTAAAAGATAAATTCTTAAACACACGAACACTTTTAACGCTTAGCGGTACTAATACATACAATTTTACTACAACTACAAACGCAGCCTCATCAAATAATCGTTTTTCAATTGAATATCAAACTGGTATATTGCCAGTTATTTTTATAAATACTACGGCTCATCCTGCCAATGGTGGTGTTAATGTTGATTGGACAACCTTAGAAGATGGCTCTGATTTTTATGAAGTTGAACACTCTACCAATGGCCAACAATTTACCAAATTAACTACTGTAAAATCAAAAGGTGGTTTAGGCTCATCAACACAAAATTATACATGGTATCATAATCTACCAGTTAGGGGTATTAATTACTATCGTATAAAAAGTGTAGATATTAGCGGGGTGGTAAAGTACAGCAATATTGTTACTGTAACCATGGGTGATGTTGGCGTTGCTTCCATTTCAATTTATCCAAATCCTGTAACTAGCGGCAAGGTTAATATTAAGTTCAATAGTATGGTTAAAGGCGATTACAGTATTATAGTATCAAACACTTTAGGTCAGAAAATTGCTAGCAATAATGTACAACATGGTGGCGGATCTAGTAACTATCATATTTTGCTTCCAAACGGTATCACAAAGGGAAATTACCAAGTTCAAATTTTAGGCAATAATTACAATAAAATGGAGAAGCTTTTGGTACAATAGTTGGTTAGAGTAGACATTCAACCAATTTAAAAGCTACTTACAAGTATTAATTAGTTATCAATGAAATTATTAGTGAAGTTCTCTATTATAATAGTTCTTATGTTTTTTGTTACTAGCAACTACGCCCAATTCAGTGATCCATGGGGCGGTGGTTCAACTGGTGCACCTAAGCAAGATGCACTTACACCAATAGACGATAATGGCGGAACACTAATACCGCCAACTTTTGGAGGTAATACAATGTCCCCATCAATAAACACATCTCCAGATATGACAACTTTAGATGCACCACCACCCCCACCTAGTGGAGGTGGTGGTGGCAATGACAACGTTCCAATAGATGGTGGTATTACATTGTTGTTTGCAGCAGGTATTGGTAAGGGTTTAAAATCTTATAAGCTTAAGCAGAAAGCTAATCGCTAACTTCACAAGATGATTTATGTACAGCCATTAAAGGCTAAACTTGATACAATCCCCAAACCAATAAAGCTTTTTTTACTAAGAGTTGTAATATTATTTATTGTTTGGAAACTATTGTACCATCTCATTTTATTGCCAACACAAATTCCCGATGCTTGGCTTACACATTTATCTGCAAAAGGCGCATCTATTTTAACTGGCTGGATTTACCCTGCTAATTATATAACTATCATTCCTGTTGATAACGTTGCTGAGAGATTATTTGTTGATGGTAAGCGAACTATTGGCATTGCTCACAACTGTAATGCTTTAGAATTATATGTTTTATACATTGGTTACATCCTTTGCAGGCCAGCACCCTTGCGAAAAAGATTGCTCTACATTGCAATGGGTGTAGCACTTATTTATTTGCTAAATATTCTTCGCATTGCAGGTTTAGGTTGGTTATATTTAGAGCATCCCCACCAAGTTGAGTTTGCCCATAAATACGCTTTTAAAGCAGTTGTTTACATTGCTATTTATTTATTGTGGAACGAATACTCTAAGCAAAAGCAACCTAACGAAACCATTGCTGGCACTTAACTACATCAATATTACTCTTGAACTATAAATACCGCATATCAATTGCTATTTTAATCCAGTCAATTATTGCATCTATTTTTTTCGTTTACTATTATCACGGTGTTATTGGTATGAAAGATGCAAGATGGACGAAACACATTGTGTATATATTTTGGTTGGGAGCCATTTATTTATTGGGACTTTATGGCTGGAAGGGATATAAAGAAAAATGGGTAATTACCATCTGGAATTGGGGCTATGCTACCGTTTTCGCCTTCTTACTTACAGCAGCAGCTATTGAAAAATGGTATGGCACTTTGCCATTTGGATTATTAGAAACAACCGCAGCATTACGGTTTTACTTTCAAACCCCTATCCCATTTTTGGTAGTACTGTTAATGGCAAAATTTAAATGGTATAAGTTGTAATAAAAGCAACTGTTTTAGCAATTTCATTTTCATAAACATAGTTATTAAACTGTTCCAATTCTCGTAAGAATTTTTTTATTGGCATGGATAAATTGGATGTAGCATCTGACCCAATAAAAGCAGCACCTAATTGCAATTCTATAGCTAGTATATTCTCTAAATCTTCTATAACTTTCAATAAATCTTTGTCATTTTCAACTGTTTGGAAAGTTGAAACTAAGTCTTCATTTTGTGGCTTTAATGAAGGCTCCATAAACATTTTATTAATCCTATCCGTACTAATTACATTTACATTTTTTACAGATGCTTTTAAAAATTCTAACCCCATTATTAACGGTGCATCGCTGTAGTTTTTGCTAAAAACAATAGCCTCTTTATCAGGAAAAATAAGCAACCCGTCAGTTACAGAATTAACTTCTGCCATAAACAATTGCAACACAAAATCAAATATATCTTTTGCTGCACCATGTACCTGAGATATCACACTAGCTTCGTTTTGAGTAACTATTTTAGTATTGTTACTCAAATAACCTCGTAAAATTTCAGCGGTATTTACTTGCCCTTTTTGTGCATGGATAGTATGAATAGCGGTATCAAATTCAGAGAGATTATAGCCCAAAATAGTAAATGATAAAGCTGCTACCAAATCTGCTATTACCAACAATTGCTCAATCTTTTTTAAACAAAAAAGACCATAAGAAGTTGTAAACTGTGTGCCATTTACTATGGTTAAAGCTTCTTCATTTTTAAGCTGCAAAGGCTGCCAACCAATCATTTCCAATACCTGAGAAATGGCCATTTTTTCTCCTTTAAAATAAACATCACCTAAACCATTTAACGTTAAACACAACTGTTGTAACACTGTTGTATTATTAAGTAATTCATCGATATAAATCACTGGGAAAATATCATTATTATAAGCTTCCATCAAGCGTTTTACGGTTTCTATTTCTACAGCAGAATGTCCATAACTCAAGCTTTTTATTTTTAGCATTACCAGTAATTTCACAACTGGTGTTGGCACTTCATTTCCATTAAAAGTTGCAACCGGAGAAGGCAAATCGTATTGTAACTGAGCAAGTTGCTCGTTTGTAAATATTTTTTTATCTAAATAGTCACTGCATTTTAAAATTTGCTCATGTGCATCAAAAGTAATGGACACCAATTGCTCAAAATCTAACAAGTTTTTTACCTGATCAAATAGCAAAGGTTTTCTATCAAGCGGCAAATAATTATAACTCATAAAATACAAATTGAAGCATTAAAAATACTTCCTTTATAACTATCAAATTATAGCATATTAGCCATTTAAAAATTGGGGTTTGTTTATCGTCTTATTTTTCCTTTAATTTGTAGCCTTAAACGACTCGGTAGCTCAGCTGGATAGAGCTACAGCCTTCTAAGCTGTAGGTCATTGGTTCGAATCCAATCCGGGTCACTTATTTTTTATAAAGCCTTTTAAATCAATTGATTGGAAGGTTTTTATTATTGGGTAAACAAATAAGGATATGCCATAGTTATACATGTTGTATATGTTATATCTCGTCCTGAAATCAATAGACTTCGTTTTCGAAGTTTAATAACTTAGACAACTTTTTTAACTTCATCCGTAGCTTCAGAAATAAGCCTGAAAATTAAATGGTACTTTTAGAGTCCCACCTGAAATTTAGGCTGAAATGTATAATGTCTTTGTTATCTGCGAAGGCAATTGATGAATTAACTGGTGATCTCTTGTTTCAGAGAATCCCGTACATAAAAAACTTATTATCAAAGTACATTCCCTGAAGTTTTTTTACTTAAAATATGGGAAAACAAGAATTATCTCTTCGGATTATTAATGAACATGCGGCAGGTATTGACATTGGTTCAAATTGCCTTGCATGTCGTTATCATCAATTAATCAGTAGACCTCTTTCATAAATAACAATTAGATATGTTTATAAGTTGGATATACTAAAACGGGTAGGTTGTTCGTCTTATTAGGATGCAATAGATAAATATAAAAAAATATATGTCATCCATTTTTAGCGATTAACATTTGTAAAACGGAGCACATTTGATGTAATGTCAGCTGTAGTAAATGCTGCAAACCTATTGGCGGTAAAGGTCGCTCATCCAAATTAAGCAATGCAGATAAGTTATTAGTGATGTTGATGTATTATAGGGACTACCGTACTTTTTTTCACATCAGTATTACATATCCCATTAGTGAGCAGCTAACAGGTAGAATTATCAAGCAGATAGAGGATTTATTAATTAACAATAACCTATTTCATTTACCAGGTAAAAAATCAGTATTGCAAAGCGATACTGAGTGGGAAGTGGTAGTTTTGGATATTAGACCTCTAACATAATTTAGATATTCAATATTTTACTTTTTGCTTTGTTATAGCACTATGCTATATAAGGATATACAAGACTGTTCACCCGTTGTT
>JAYVNQ010000278.1:0-3108 GCA_043758365.1 Chitinophagales bacterium | reverse complement strand
ATGGAAAATCGCGAACAAAAACTACGTAAAAACTTGGTTTGAAATTATTGCTGAAATGGAAGTAATTAACACACTATCTATTCTGGCTTTTAATCATCCAAAATGGATTTTTCCAACAATTGCAGAAATGCATTTTACATTCAGCGTAACCAATCTTGGTCACCCTTTAATAGCAGAAAAAATATGTATTACCAATAGTTTCACAACTGATGGCATTGGCAATATTACCTTAATAACCGGCAGCAATATGGCTGGCAAAAGTACTTTTCTTAGAAGCATAGGATGTAATACAATATTGGCTTTAATGGGTAGCGTAGTTTGTGCAGAAAGCTTTACCACCTCTCACATTCGTTTAATGAGCAGCATGCGTATTACAGATAATTTAGCAGAAAATACTTCTACATTTTATGCAGAATTAAAGAAACTTCAAAGCATTATTGAAGCTGTAAATCAACATGAAAAACTGTTTATTTTATTAGATGAAATACTGCGTGGCACCAACTCGTTAGATAGATATATAGGCAGTAAAGCATTGATTAAACAACTTATAAAAAAAGATGCCGTAGCCATATTGGCCACACATGATGTGGAACTTGCAAAAGAAGAAAATAATCAGCCACAAAACATTACCAACTACCATTTTGATGTGCAGGTAGCTAACGATGAATTATACTTTGATTATAAACTAAAAGATGGTATTTGCAAAAGCCTAAACGCTTCTATATTGATGCGAAAAATAGGTATTGAGATGGATGCTTAATACGTAATAACTTTATCTGTAATACCAGTACCAGCAAGGGTTACAATAAAAAGTTTATTGTACACGCTATCTGGGAATGCTTCATATTTATTTTGTTTTAGCAAGGCATTTACCAATGCAGGTGTGGTATTAGAATGGCCAGCAACAACAATTGTTTTGCCTTTTTGCAGGCGTAATTCTTCAGCAAATTTCATTATATCACTAGGATTATAAATGACTATTTCTTTAGTATATTTTTTTGCCAAAGGCATCACAGTTGCCTTGGTTCTTATATAGTTTGTGCTATAAATGATATCTGGTTGATAATTTTTCAAAACTGTCAACAAACTTTCTGCCCTTACCTCACCAGCTTTAGTTAATGGCAAGTCTGCTTTCATGATCGTAGCATTGGGTTGCGTGGTATCTTTTTCTGCGTGGCGCAACAATATGATGGTGGTGGTTTGTGCTTTTACTACCACGAAAAATATACTAAATATTATTATTATACTTAATTTAATATGCACAGATTTACTTTTTAATTTATTAATTCGCCAGCGTTAAGCCCTCTATCATTTAAAGCATCTGAAATACTAGCTTTATCCGCTTCATTTCTATTTTGACTTAGCTTAAATACATGCTCAATATCGGTTAACTCTATTTCAAAAGCTACAATTGCTTTCATGTTGTCGGTTACATATTTTGCGTCCATATGCTTTACAGCGGCAGGACTTTCTGTTGTACCTTCAAAATAATTAGTCAGTTTTACCAATACATCATACAGCCCTTTATCATCTAAAAAACGCACCAAACCTTTTGCATGAACGGCTTTGTAATTCCAAGTGCTTGCAACTTTTTTATTACTGTACCAACTTGCACTGATATAACTATGCTCACCAGTAAATATTGCCAACACTTTATTATTTTGCAAAAAAGCCATTGTATGATTTTGCTCACGCATTATGTGGGCTAAAAGATAAATTTTACCATCTCTTTCCTCAAACAATACTGGTAAATGTGTGGCAACTGGTGCATTATTTTCATCAACACCACAAATAGTTATAAATGGATGTGCTTTCATAAAAGCCAATACTTCTAAATCGCTATCAGCTTTAAAATGAGAAAGATTATACATATGCTAGTTTATAGTTTGTAGTTAGGTATTTAAAAATCATAATCAAATAAAAAAGTTTCTACTAAAGCTAAAATAGCAATAATAAAAACTCTAAGCTTTTAACTGTAAATTTAAAACGCTGTTATGCAGTAACTTCTACCATTTTCGTTCTTGGCATATTTGCATTACGCATAGCAATATTTCTTACGGCAGTTGCAGTTACATTTCTAAAGGCTTGTTGCGACAAAACATCGGTACCAACCATTGTAGGCACACCTGCATCTCCACCTTCTCTAATGCTTTGTACCAAGGGTACTTGGCCTAAAAAAGGGATCTCGTATTCATCAGCCAGACGTTTACCACCATCTTTACCAAACAAGTAATATTTATTATTTGGTAGTTCCTCTGGAGTAAAATAAGCCATGTTCTCAACCAGCCCAATTATCGGTACATTTATTTGTGCCTGAGCAAACATAGCAATACCTTTTTTTGCGTCGGCCAAAGCCACAGCTTGTGGTGTGGTTACAATAACAACACCGGTTACAGGTACGGTTTGCATTAACGTTAAATGAATATCGCCAGTGCCTGGCGGCATATCAATTATTAGGTAATCTAGTTCGCCCCAATCAACATCGGTAACAAACTGTTTTATAGCACTGCTAGCCATTGGCCCACGCCAGACTACCGCACTTTTTTCATCAACCAACAAACCAATACTCATTAATTTAATGCCAAATTTTTGCAATGGCATAATCATCCCTTTGCCATTTACTTCCTTCATCACAGGCCTTTCGCCTCGTACACCAAACATTATTGGTACACTCGGCCCATAAATATCTGCATCCATCAAACCCACATTGGCACCACCTTCTGCCAAGGCCAACGCCAAGTTTGCCGACACGGTACTTTTACCAACGCCGCCTTTACCGCTAACAACTGCAATAATATTTTTTACACCACTTAAAACCTGCTGTCCATCCTTTCTATTGGTAGATGTGTTGGCTGTAAAATTTACTGTTACAACCGCTTCTTTATTCACCAAAAGTCGTACTGCATTTTCGCTGGCAGTACGCATCATATTCTTCATAGGACAAGCAGGTGTGGTCAATACAATAGTAAAAGCCACATTGTTGCCATCAATTTTTATTTCCTTCACCATGTTAAGAGTCACCAAATCTTTCCCTAAATCTGGTTCTTGTACATTGCTCAAAGCTTGTAGTATCATTGCTTCTGTCATCACGCAAGTTTTTGTTAAAAA
>JAYVNQ010000277.1:0-9690 GCA_043758365.1 Chitinophagales bacterium | reverse complement strand
CGTGCTTGGCAGCGTATTATGGAAGTTCACAAAACTGGCGAAGTGGTTACTGGTTTAGTTACTAGTAAAACTAAAGGTGGTTTAATTGTGGATGTATTCGGTATGGAAACCTTCTTACCTGGTAGCCAAATTGACGTTAAACCAGTTACTGATTACGATCAGTTTGTTGGTAAAACAATGGAATTTAAAGTTGTTAAAATCAACGAAACTATCAAGAATGCCGTTGTATCTCACAAAGCCTTAATTGAAAGCGATATTGAAGCGCAACGTGTTGAGATCATGAGCAAATTAGAGAAGGGTCAAGTGTTAGAAGGTACTGTTAAAAACATTACAGACTTTGGGGCATTTATGGATCTTGGTGGCTTAGATGGCTTATTATATATTACCGATATTTCATGGGGTAGAATTTCTCACCCAAGTGAGGTATTGAAAATGGATCAGAAATTACAAGTGGTGGTTTTGGACTTTGATGATGATAAAAAACGGATCAGCTTAGGTTTAAAACAATTAACTCCACACCCTTGGGATGTATTACCAGAAGGCTTAGCTGAAGGTAGCATTGTAAAAGGTAAAGTTGTAAATATTGAAGATTATGGTGCTTTCTTGGAAATTCAACCAGGTGTTGAAGGCTTGGTACACGTAAGTGAAATTACTTGGGCTAACACTCCTATTAACGCTAAAGAATTCTTTAAATTAAGCGATGAATATGAAGCTAAAGTTGTAACACTTGATAAAGATGCTCGTAAAATGAGCTTATCTATCAAACAAATGACTGAAGACCCTTGGAGTACTATTGAAAACAAATATGCTGTGCAAAGCAAACACAAAGGGTTAGTAAAAAACATTACTCCTTATGGTGTTTTTGTTGAATTAGAGCCAGGTATTGGCGGCATGATTCACATCAGCGATTTAAGCTGGTTGAAACGCTTTAACCACCCAAGTGATTATGTAAAAGTTGCTGAAAATATTGATATCATAATTATGGGTATTGATAAAGACAATCGCAAATTGCAGTTAGGTCACAAGCAATTAGAAGAGGATCCTTGGAATTCTTTAGAGGATACATTCTCAATTGGTAGTACACACGAAGGCCACGTAACACGTAAAGATGATAAAGGTGCTTTGGTACAATTGCCTTACGGCTTAGAAGGTTTTGCACCTGCTCGTCATTTGGCAAAAGAAGATGGTAAAACAGTAGTCGCAGAAGAAACGTTGCCATTTGTGGTAATTGAATTTGACCGTAACGAAAAACGTATCTTATTAAGTCACAGTCGTGTTTGGGAACAAGCTCAGGCAGACGAAAAAGAAGCTGTAAAAAAAGAAGCAAGAGCTGATGCAGAGGTAACCAAGAAGGCCGTAAAAGCTGTTCAGGCTAAAGTTGAAAAAACAACTCTAGGTGATATTGGCGCTTTGGCAGAATTACGTGCTAAATTAGAAGGTGGTGAAGTAAATGCAAAAGCTGAACCTTCGAAAGTAGAAGAAGCCAAAGCTGAAACTGAAGTGCCTGTAGAACCTAAAGCAAAAGCTGTACAACCTGTGAAAGTAGAAGAAGTAAAAGCTGAAACTGAAGTAACCGTAGAACCTAAAGTAAAAGCTGCTAAAGCCGAAGCAAAAGTTGCTACTACACAAGTTGCAGCAGAACCTACAAAAGAAGAAGGAGCAGAGTAATTAGTAATAATCTTGCTTTAAATACAAATTGGCCATCTCATGAAAGTGAGGTGGCTTTTTTGTTGGGTTGATAGGAATATCTTTGCATGATGCTACACTTAGCCGATTTAAAACAACCCGTTATTTTATTTGATGGTGTTTGTAATTTATGTAGTGGTGCGGTACAATATGTAATAAAACATGATGCAAAAAAGCAGTTTTTGTTTGCCTCTTTGCAAAGCAATTTCGGGCAGCAAGTATTGCAGCAATACAACTTAAGCAATATAGATTTCAATTCGTTTATACTACTTAAAAACGGTAAGATTTATTTAAAATCAACCGCTGCATTGTTAGTGGCGAAACAATTACAAGGGGCTATTAGTTGGTTGTATTTGTTTAGAGTTGTACCAACTTTTATAAGAAATGTTGTTTATAACGTTATTGCTAAAAACAGGTACAAATGGTTCGGCAAACAAGATGCTTGCTGGTTACCTACACCTCAACTAAAATACAGGTTTTTGGATTAAATAAAAGGCCAATCCTATTACAGATTGGCCTTAAACCTTCATCTCCACACAACTATTTTAAGCCTTCATTAACTGAACACTTCTATTAATAAACTGGGTTAATTCTGCACCTTTTAACAACCCTTGCGATAGCAAAGCCAAGTCAGCTAAATTTCGTATTTGCTTGCCTTGTTTCTCTACATCAGCTTCTTGTAATAAGCTGGTATAAATCGGATGATTACCATTTATAGTCAAGGTTACTTCGTCTGGCATTTGAGCATAAAAAGCAGTCATACCCCCACCTGCAGCACCCATATCTTTCATGCGACGCATAAATTCAGGACGAGTTGCAACTACTGGTGCATCATTGTTTATTAAACCTTTTACTTCTACTGTTAAATGTAAATCGCCTACTGGAAATTCAAATAATTTCTTCAAACTCTCAGCATCTTCTTTACTTAAAACGCTATCGGTATTTTCTTGCTTGTCTATTAAATTATCAACTATATCAGCATCAACACGTACAAACGCTACATTCTCCCATTTCATTTCCATATGGTTAATAAATGCAGCATCCACCAGGGTTTCAGCCTTTACGACCAGGTACCCTTTTGCAACGGCAGCTTGTATATAAGCATCTTGCTGAATAGGGTTTGTTGTATAAATAATCACATTTTTACCATCCTTATTTTTCTGTAAAGCTTCGGTAGCAGTTTTGTATTCATCAAGCGTTAAAAACTTCTTTTCAACTGCATTTTCCATTACCAAAAACTTATTGGCTTTCTCTAAAAACTTGTCGTCGGTCATCATACCGTACTTCACAAACAAGCCCAAACTTTCCCATTTATCTTCAAAAGATTCTCTTTCATTTCTAAATAGTTCATCTAATTTATCAGCAACTTTTTTGGTAATATGAGCATTAATTTTACGCACATTTGGGTCGCCTTGTAAGTAACTACGGCTTACGTTTAATGGAATATCAGGGCTATCAATAACACCTTGTAACAACATTAAAAACTCAGGCACAATGTCTTTTACCTCATCAGTTACAAATACTTGATTGCTGTATAATTGAATTTTATCTTTCTGAATTTCGTAGCTCTGTTTAATTTTAGGAAAGTATAAAATACCAGTTAAATTAAACGGATAATCAACATTTAAATGAATCCAAAATAATGGAGTTTCATTGAATGGATATAACTCTTTGTAGAAACCTTCATAATCTTCTTTTGTTAAATCAGCAGGTTTTTTTACCCAAATTGGGTTAGGATTATTTACCTGTTTAATATCTTCTTCTTTACCACCAACTTCGCTAAAAAAAATTGGGATAGGTAAAAATTTACAGAACTTTTCAAGGATAGATTTAATACGAGACGCTTCTAAAAACTCTTTGCTATCCTCATTTACATGCATGATAATATTAGTACCACGTACTTTTTTTTCTACTTCATACAGTTCAAATTCTGGGCTACCATCGCAGCTCCAAAATACAGTCGATTCTTCATCTTTAAACGATTGCGACAACACTTCTACTTTATCGCTAATCATAAAGGAACTATAAAAACCTAACCCAAAATGCCCAATAATACTCGCATCTGTATGCTTTTTTAAGAATTCTTCTGCACCACTAAAAGCCACTTGGTTCAGGTATTTATCAACCTCTTCCTTCGTCATGCCAACACCCTTATCGGCAACTGTTAAGGTCTTCTCTTTGGTGTCTAAAATCACATCAATTCGTAAGTCGCCCATTTCGCCTTTCGCCTCGCCAATGCTCGATAAAGTCTTTAATTTCTGCGAAGCATCTACTGCGTTACTTACCAATTCACGCAGAAAAATTTCATGATCGCTGTATAAGAATTTTTTAATAATAGGAAAAATGTTTTCCGTCTCAACCCTAATCTGTCCTTTTTGCATAATCGTTGTATTATTTATGTTATTTTTTCACTTTTGTAACCAGCTTTTATTTTTTAATTAAGTATCGTTGCGTCGCACACTTGTACGTTTAAATCGCCATTGAACTTCAGTTTTCTGTTTAATAAATCACTGAATTTTTCAAAATCTGTAAGTGGACAATTGCACTAATCAAACACAATACCATCAACCGTTTTACTGCCATCATGGCAATAAAAAAGCCACCCCATTAGCAGATGGCTATTATAAATTATTTTAGAAATCTAGTTCTTAGATATTTTTACATCATCTGCTTCGTAAGTACCAACAGCACTTGTTGGGGTACCTGCGGGAACTTGATAACGGAAACCAATATTTATTTTTTGCCCAGCATACGCGGCCAAACTAAAAGGTCCAAAAGAATCGAAGGGTGTAAACGCTGTAGCAGTTCCTGCGGGAACAGTTGTAAGCAATACCCAAGTAGCTGTAGATACGTTTGTACCAGTAAAGTTGGTGGATACGTACACTTTAAATGTACCAGACACATACCTTCTAGAACAAGAAAAAGAGATTTTAGGCGTTGTACCTGTTGGTAAAGTAATATCTGGCGAAATTAGCCAGCTAGAAATATTGGTTGTAGCCAATAATGGTGAAGCAAATGCAGTTACTTTAGTAAAATTATTACCACTAAATGCTGACATTGTATACAGCACATCTCCAGTCTCTGCAATATTTTTCCAAGTGCCAATTGTAGTACCACTTGTTGGGAAGGTTTGGAAATCTTCTTCGAAAACAGCACATCTGCCACCGTAAAATTTAACATCACTTGTATCACGAATGGTTAGTTGTTTTGTAGCACCAAAAGCACCAGCAATGGCAATAAGCGAACCATTGCCTTTTGCTATTTTAATGCCAGCAAAATTTGCAAAACTGCTATTCCTTAAAGTAATGCTTTCGCCACTGCAACTTTTAATAATGTAGTTTACAGCACTAGCAACTTTAGTGGGGTCAGCATAAGTACCTGTTGTATCGGTTATGCTAAATTCAAAATTATCCAACTGTATTAAAGTAGTTTGATAAGGATCTTGTATAGAAGTACCTAATTGTGCAACTGTTACAACCTTTGGTGTTACTACATTGCCTACACTACCTTTAAACAAATAGGTGTCGAACAATGCAGCAGGAATAGTTCCTAAAACTGGGCTGCCTGGTGTTGAATTATCTAGCACACCAATTTGGCAAACACCCCCATAATCGCTAATGTAAAGGCCTTTTAGTTTGATGTATAATTTACGACCAATTGGATAAGACGTATATAAATTTGATGCATCTAAACGCACTAAAAGCCCGCCGGTTTCATCTTGAATGGCTACTTGCTTATAGTAAGTACCACTTTTATCATCAGCAACAACAACTCCTGCAATTACTTTATCTGGGCATGCTTCTATTTTGCCAGAGATTTGGTGAATTGCTTTTAAATCTTTAATGCTACTGGTTACCGGAATATTTGGATCGATAAAAACTGGTGGCTCATCAAAAGTTTTGTTGCACGATGTAATAATGACTGCGGCAAAGACTATGGTCAAAATTGAACTTAACCAAATGAGTTGTTTATTTTTCATAACGTTTATATTAAATGTACTTTCTATATTTTTTTTAGAATCTGAATGTGATACTAGCAAAGTAATTAGCCCCAAAAGAGTAGTAAATTTTTGGTGGAAATTTATTTACGTTGCGTTCGGCAAAGTCAAAACGCAGTTGTTCACGGCCACCAGTAACAATGGTTTTATTATTTGTAAGGTTACTTATGCCTAAATTAAATATTAGGAAAGTTGGTTTTTTAAACCCCCATTTTCTTGGCAATTTCCAAGAGTAAGTTCCAAAAAAGTCAACAGTATATTGTGCATCAAGTTGTTGCTGTGCTAATATTTGATTCCACAAATCACCTTTATAAGGCAAGTCTCTAACGGCGGCATAAGTTCTACGTATTGGGTTAATATCTAACCACATTTGATCGTAATAATTACCCGTTAAACTTACAGTCCAATATTTAGGCGAACGGTAAGTGAAACCTAAGCTATAAGCCTCTTGCGGTGTGCCACCAATACGATAATTGTTAGAATAAACAGTATCGTTATTTAATACACTATTATCATTATCTAAAGTTGTAATGGCATACTGACGGCTGTTGTAATAATATCTACCAATTGCTGCAGCACCATTCATTGTTAAGCTTGGAGCAATTTTAGCCTCAAATCCAAACTCGCCACCAAAGTGTAATTTATTAATATTACTTATAGCGTAATTACTGAAGTTTTGATACTGATCGTTATAAAAAGTCAATACATCTACACCATCATTAAACTCGGTTATAAAACCACCGAAGCGTATTTTTAATTTTGGAGCATTCAATATATAACCTCCTTCAACAGATTTTACAGTTTCGCTTTTTATGTTATCCTGCAAAAAATCTCTTGAGCGAACTGATACATAAGCGTTCTCAAAAAATGGTGCTCTTGTTAGATAAGATGCATTTGCATAAAAGTAATTTCTACCATCTAATTTATAAGTTACACCACTTTTAAAAGCGTAGTTTGTAAAACTGGTTACTCTCGATTTTCCAAAAGAATTATTAGGGAATAAACCACTTTTTACATTACCAACACGCCAAAATTGTGTGTTAGATAATTCGCCCGCTACAAAAAAATCTACCTTATCAAACTTAAAAACACCTTGTGCAAATGTTGCAGCTTTATTAATATGAATGTTGTAATCGTAACCATACTTGTCACCAACTTTTACAACCCTATTTGGGTTGTTTAAATCGTTTTGTAAAACAGATGGATTAGAAGAATAAATACGCTCCGCAAACTGATTAAGATTTGTATAATAATCCCCACCTAACAAATCATCTAGCTTTTTGTAGTAATTATTATTTTGTGTTTGGTAAGATAAACCAGCCGTAAAATCAACATGGTTGCTTAAACTGGCATTAAAAACAGAATTGGCATTCAAGCGATGCGTATTGGTAATATCTTCTTGTAATACATACCTTGATCGATGGCCTGTAACACCATTAAACGTTTCTGTGTTTGAACGATTATCATCATACAATCTTGCCCAATTTATTTGGCTTACACTAGGGTCTGTTCTAAACACATTGGCAACTTGTGTAGCTACAGTTGGGTCATCTTGATAACTCGGTAGGTAGCGGTAATAATCTGGTCTTGGGTCACGGCCATTAAAATAATCTAAACGCGTAGAACCTCTATCACCAAAAGAATATGAAACAGCAGTAACCAAGTTAGATTTATTGTTAAACTTAAAGTCGTGTGTTAAAATAAAATAAGGCTGGTTGGTTTTTGAAACAGTTGCATTACGCTTTTTACCGTTTTGATAGCCCCAGTTAGGATTATAATAATTACTACCAGCAAGCTGAAAACTTTCAACAGTTGCAGCACCTTGCCTCCCTGTTTCTGTTGGTGCACCAAAAGCCACGAACGATAACAAATGTTTTTGACCAAAACGTTTATCTACGCCGACAAAATAGCTCCAACCATTGTAATAAGTACCCAGTGCATAACCTTCATCTGCCCAACGGCGGCTGCCGCTAAAACTAAATGCCCAGCCTTTTTTGCTAATACCTGTATTATGAGTAATTGAAAATTTGTGTGTAAAAGTAGTGTTGCTAAAAGCATAGCCAAACTCGGTTTGTTTACGTTGTTTACTTGCACGGCTATCTATACTTAGGTTGCTACCAATATCGCCGTAAGAAAATGTATTATACCGTAAACCAAACGTTTGGTCTTTATTACGCATCACATCATTTAAACCACCAAACAGCCCAAAAGGAGTTGAACCATTGTCTAAGTTTTCTAATGGAACACCATTCATGTATGCACCAAAATTATCAGATTCGTAACCACGGACTTTATACCTAACAGCTCGAAAGTTAAAAGAAACTGTAGAGAAAAATGGATCTCTACCTCCCGTTAAAGCAGATGATATGTTTTGTGAACTGCCATCGCCTAGGTCATTTTCATCTAATGAAATAATAGGAATATTATCAGCTAAGTTTTCCTTTAGCTCACCTAATAAAGTGGTATCAATGGTAGCAGTTAAAGCTGAAGTTGGTTTTATTGCAGGTGTGATTGATTTCTTTTTCTTTTGAGCAGAAACGTATAAACTGAGCACCAACAAGAGGAATGTTGCACAATAAAATTTTCTCATAATTAATGTTTGTTGCAATTACGAATATAGGTTTTTTTCGTTTTATTAACAAGAGGGTTTTTAACGATGGCAAAGGGATTTTAAGGATCAACTTTTTGCTTTTTTAAATTACAGCTCTGTATTTTTACCCAACAACAATTATTATGAGGAACATCTTATTTTTATTAATAGCATTGCCTTTTGCCGTCTTTGCCCAACAAAAAAATTTTAAGGTAGCCATTGTTGCTTTTTATAACTGCGAAAATTTTTATGATACCATTAATGACCCTGCGGTTAACGATGATGAGTTTACCCCGTCTGGGCCACGCAACTACAACAGTAAAATTTATTTGAATAAGGTTGAAAAATTGGCAACAGTTATCTCTCAAATTGGTACAGATTTAAATCCTGATGGCCCTGCTTTATTGGGTGTTTCGGAAATTGAAAACGATACGGTTTTAAACGATCTGATACACCATCCATTACTTAAAAAACGCAACTATAAAATTGTACATTATGATAGCAAAGATGCCCGCGGAGTTGATGTGGCATTGATTTACAACCCAAAATATTTTACGCCAGAGGAAAGTAAGCCCTTATTTGTGGCATTACCTGGCGGTAGCAAAAAAGCCTATTTCACAAGAGATATTTTGTGGGTAAAAGGCAATTTTGATGGGGAGACAATACACATACTCGTTAACCACTGGCCAAGTCGTTTAGGTGGCGAGGAAAAAAGTGACCCAAGTCGTGTAGCAGCGGCAGCAGTTTGTAAAGTGCAAATGGCAAAAGTTGCCGAAACCGAACCGAATGCCAAATTTGTAATTATGGGCGATTTAAACGATGATCCTACAAGCCCAAGTATTACCCAAGTTTTAGGAGCAAAAGCAAAGCCTGAAAATGTACTGCCCGGTGGTATTTACAACCCTTGGATAGATATGTACAAAAAGGGGATTGGGACTTTGGCCTATCAAGATGCTTGGGGATTATTTGACCAAATTATGATTACTTACCCTTGGCTTACAAAAGCCCAACACGGTTTTTTCTTTTACAAACAGTTCATTTTTAATAAAGAATTTTTAGTGGAAAATACTGGACGATTTAAAGGCTATCCAATGCGTACTTGGGATGGTTTAAGTTACAGAGGCGGCTACAGCGACCATTTTCCAACCTATTTGGTAATGCTAAAAAAAACAAATTAATAAGATGTTTTACCACTTACAGCAACTCGCTTTAAGTGGTTTTTATGACCAGCTTTGTACTGTTATTTAGCATTATATGCGTCGCACACTGCATCGGTTATGTACTTTGTTGAGCTATAGGTTTCCATTAATGTTTTAGCTCCAACCATTCGGCCAATGCATCCACCAAAATGGTATTTTCTTTTTCAGTACCAACGGTTATTCGTAAGCAATCATCACAAAGTTTTACACTGCTTCTA
>JAYVNQ010000276.1:0-26838 GCA_043758365.1 Chitinophagales bacterium | reverse complement strand
AACCAATAGAATCATTATTTAATTGGATAAATGAAAAGACACAAATTCAAAATGCTTCAAAAGTGAGGTCGGAAAATGGACTCAAATTACACCTATATGGCAAAATAGCAGTAGCACTAATGCTGTTGACTAACTTTTAACTCTTGATTCGCATGTTTTATTAACTTCTGTTATAATTTGAGAATTTACCTGAAGTTCTACCAAGTATTTGTTAATTATCTGCCACACATACAATTGTTAGTGAGCATAAATAAAACTGCCCGTAAATTCGTTTTTAAACAAAAATTAAACGTATGAAAAAAGTAATGACTTCTTTATTGCTTACATCATTATTTGTAAGCACTACCTTATTAGCACAAGATAAACCAGCACCCAAAAGCCCTCCAATGGTAACAGAAACAACCATTGCAAGCGGTGCTACTATAAAAATTAATTACAGCGCCCCATCGGTTAAAGGCAGAACAATTGGTAAAGATTTAGAGCCAATGGCTGGCAAAGTTTGGCGTACTGGCGCTAACGAAGCCACCGTATTTGATGTAAGTAAAGATGTAACAGTTGAAGGCAAAGCCTTACCAGCAGGCAAATACAGCTTATTTACTATTGTTAATGGTGACGAGTGGACAATTATATTTAATAAGACCGCTAAACAGTGGGGTGCTTTTAAATACGTAGAGGTAGATGATGCTTTGCGTGTAAAAGTAACTGGTGGCAAAAGCAGTTTTACAGAGCAATTTAAAATTGATGCAACAAAAAATGGTATGGTAACTATGTTTTGGGGAGATTATAAAGTAGCTTTTAAAGTTAAATAATTTATAGAAGCTATATCAAAAAAAATCGCCAATCTGTTCAAGGTTGGCGATTTTTTATTGCACAAACGTTGCGAAAACATCACTACTTTCTTCTACCAAAAGTTAAAGCAATATAGCCGTTAAAAAAGAATTTTTTAGTATCGTTTACGCCCACCAATATTGGCATTGCTTGGCTATAATACTCAGCATTTACACCCACTTCTAGGGCAGATACTACTTCGTTATATTTACCATAATCGAACCTTAGGGCAAAACGGCCAGTAATACCAGGTACATATTTTACTTCACCAAAGCCTTTACCAAAGCCACTTCCACCAATAATTATCGATGGGTCTAAAAATTTATTTGCAGTAGAATCGCTGTACTTAATATCTTTTACTCCAGTTGCTGAACCCGAATTGTCTTGTACTTGCACATAGTATGGTTTAAGCATACCAACCGTTAATCCGCCACCATAAATAGCAGAAACGACCACCCCATTTTTATTGCCTTTTCCACCTAGTATTTTTTGTTGCCCAAAGCCTAAACGTAAAAAATAAAAATTGTTTTGTTTGCCATAAACATAGGAGTTACCAAAGAAAACAATACTTGTACCAGACACTCCAATGGCATTGCTTTGCTTGTATTGTTTAGGGTCTTTTCTTTCACCAAGTGATAGCCACCACAAATTTGTTTTGGTAGTTGTTTTATACTTGCCATGTTCATAAGTAAACCCAAACCCATCGCTATTAAAATTTAACCCAAACGTACTTTGCTTCTGAAAAATCAATGCACCTTCTTCTTCTTGTTTAATCAGTTGGTTAACTTTTTCTTTGCGTTCGGCAATTTTCTCTTTTTTCGTTTGGTTTTTAGGTTGTTGAGCCGAAACCGTTAATGGTAAACTAATAATGGCTATAATTATAATCTTCTTCACGTGCATATATTTGTGATTGTAAATTTATATAAAATAACATCAAATGACATCAACCGTAATTTATAAAGGTGCATTAAGAACTGAGATGACGCATATACAGAGTGCCAGTATTATTGAAAACGATGCCCCAACCGACAACATGGGCAAAGGTGAGCGTTTTAGCCCCACAGATATGGTGGCAACTGCACTGGGTAGCTGTATGCTAACAACAATGGCCATTAAAGCAAATACGATGGAAATAGACCTTACGGATTGCAAGGTGGATATTACCAAAATAATGATGCCTGACCCTCGGAGAATTAGTGGTATTAAAGCCCATATAACCATGGCAAAAAATTTAGGGTTAGATAATAAAACAAAAGAAATTTTAGAACGGGTTGCACGTAGTTGCCCTGTTGAAAGAAGCCTTCATCCAGATATGCAATTGGATATTACGTTTGAATGGTAGGATATTGAAATTGTTGAATGGTTCAGTTGATTGAATGTTTGGATAGTTAATTAAACCATTACCCAGTTTGCTTAAATATCTTATTGCCTACAGCACATTCTAAGCAACGTTTTTTGGTACAATAATTATTGGTCAGTTCAATTAAAGCTTGGCTATCAAACGCTGTATTGCCTGTTATCATTGGGTTGTGCCATTTTTTTAATATGGCATTACTTTCCTTTCTTATCTCGGTTAACCACTTAATAGCTTTATCTTTTATCAATTCGTCTTGCATGTGCAAGCCATAAGCAAACAGCACAGGAACGACCGTATTTATCAAAATATTATCAATGGTATTTTGCCCTAAATTTTTAACGGCATAATCCGTAGGTTTATCTAATTGGTAATGATAATGCCAATAATCGTTTGCAGTTGCTTCAAACAAAATCATTACTTCTTTTAAACTGGTTTGCTCTTTTATTTTTGAAAAAAGATGAATAGAATTATGTACCAACATTGCCAATTGTGCCAACCGAACAGTGGGGAAATTTGCTGGTCGCATCCGTAAATAATTGGGCTGAATTGTTATTGGCTGCAACTGGTATTTTTTTTGTAAAAAGTGATATTCTTTTTGCAGTAAAATGGGATAATCTTCTGTAAAATCTTGATTCAATAAATTAGCCTGACCAAGTAATAAGGCTTCAATTTGATGTATCTGGCTTTTGTGTTTGGCTAAAACATTTACAGAGATAGATTGTGCTACTGCTTCAAACAATTCGTTGTTAACTTTCATACCAAAATTAGCTGCCAACATTACCCAAAAAGCTTGTTCCCAATGCTGTTTCGATTGCTGTAAATAAACCAAAATCTTAATCGATTTTCGTTCTAATCTTTCAGCTATCAAACGCTCTTTCCAACTAAGCCAACCCAGCTCATCTAAAGTTGGTAATATAATATTTTGACAAGGGATAACTACTGTGCCCATCATTAAAACATACCGTTGCAATGTTGATCGGGCGACAAGTCCATCCAATACCAAAACAGGGATTTTATTGTTGTTGGCAGTTGTAATTTCAACATCGTTTATCCATACAACATGCAGGATAATATTATTGTAATTGGGATCCTTTTGGTGGGTATGTTTTACCCAATCAGATGCTTTAAAATGTACTTCAATATTGCCTGCCAATTGTACATCTTCTATCTTAATAATCGCATCCAAAAAATCTGGACCTTGGTTAGTATTTAACTTACCTGGTTTAATAATAGCAAGGCTTTCATCATTTTGCGTAAACAATTCCTTAAAATTAAAATACTGAAATTGCCATATAAATTGTAGCAGTTTTTCGTTCATAAAACAAAAACTTTTACCTAGTTGATTAATAACTTAAAACTACTTATAAAATTGTTACACTAGCCATCAACTTTGCAAGGTTTGTATTTGCTGTACTACCCTATTAATTGGGAGCCCCATTACGTTATAAAAATCACCTTCAATATTTTTAATACCAACTACACCAATCCATTCTTGTATAGCATAAGCACCTGCTTTATCGTATGGTTGGTATTTATCTATATAGAAAATTATCTGCTCTTCTGTTAATGAGTTAAACCAAACATGTGTAATATCTGCAAAGGCAATTTCTTTTGCATCGCTTAAAATAAATACGCCTGTAATTACGCTGTGTTGCTTTCCAGATAAGGCTTTTAGGGTGTTTATAGCATCTTCCCTATCAATTGGTTTGCCTATTATTTTTTCATCTAAAACTACCACAGTATCAGCAGCTAAAATTATTTGGTGTTGATGTTCTGCATGATATGCTATTTTAATATGCTCCTTTACTGCCAAGGCTTTTTGCTTAGCAATGTGTACAGGAATATCGACGGTAGCAAGATGTGTAGGATAACTTTCATCTGTGCCTTTAATAATGACATCAAAGCTTATTTCTGCCCATTCTAACAACTGTTTTCTACGGGGAGATTGTGAGGCTAGTATGATTGGTAATGGCATAGATTTATTTTATTGAACTATCAAATCAAGCATAAATTTTAAAGAAAATCATAGATAAAATACCTGTGAACATAACTAACTTAATAGTGTTGCTTAAAGTATGAAAATCTAGGGCTGACTGCGCTTTAAAAAGCTTTTTTAAAATATAACAAAGCGGTACAATAATCAATATAAAAGAGTACACAATACTTATCCACCATTTAAACTGGATAACATAAAATTGAGCAGCTGATAATACGGCTATTAAAACTATCAACCATACGGCTACAAACACTTTAGTGGCATTAATACCCCAAACTATGGGCATTGTTCTACAACCAAAACGCCTATCACCATCAATGTCCTCCATATCTTTTATTACTTCTCTTATCAATGAAATTATAAAGGCAAAACCTGTGTATAAAAACGTTACACGAACCAACTTTTCATTGTCAAAATTTACAGGTATTTTATTGAGTAAAATAAGATGATTGGCCTCGCATAAAGTAAGTACTGGTATAACCCAAGTTGTAATTGCTGCTACAAGAACATTACCTATTAAAAACTTCTTTTTTAACGTAGTAGAGTAGAAGAATAATAGTACCACACAACCAGTTGCTGCAAGGCTTGGCAAATGTTTGTTATGGGCTTTGTCATCAACATAGATTGTCATAATAATTGCTACTAAGCTTAAACAAATATGCCAAAGCAATACCCATCTACGGTTAATAATCTTTGCTACGATTACTTTATCAGGTTTATTTATTTGGTCAATATTCAAATCAAAATAATCGTTGATTATATAACCAGCAGCAGCAATAAAAACGTAAGATATAACTATGAGCAAAAAATAAATACCGTGTATATTTTCAGTGATGTTTGCCGAAAAGAAAATAGGCTTGATGATGCAATACCTGAACATGAGCATTGTTAAAGCAATGAACAACAAATTTAGCCAACGTATTAGCTTAAAAAAAGCAGGTAATATTTTCAATTGATGAGATTATGCTGCAATATAAATTAACCCTTGTTAAGTATGTTGCTTCAACCACTACTAAATTGCAATGATTATTTAGTAAACTAGCAGTTACTTCTGATTGTCACGCCATTCGTACACCCATTGGCTTTGTATCATTTCTAAGTGTCCTTCGGTACTTTGTTCTCTAGTACCCTCAAAATTTGGGATTTCTAAAATCCAATCTAACAACTCTGTAAACCTAATACGGTAAATCTTGCTTTCGCCGAAATCGTCACCAAAACGTTCATGCAATTTCATGGCAATATCTTCGTGGTCGCTCCAATGTATCGGTGGTTCAAAGTGGCTCATATGTTAATTTGCTATTATTATAATCTGATGATTTAAATTATTTTTATAATATAATTATCGTGAAATTATTCGCCTAAAAATTGGGTTTGATCTGGTAAGGTGATATTTATTTCTCCACCTGCTGTTTTATGCAACACACATTGGCAACCCAAGCGGCTATTAATGCGTGGATTAATTGCTCTATCAATAAAGTCTTCTTCTCTATCGGTTAACTCTTCTATAAAATCGTCACCTTTTTCTACGTATAAATGACAAGTGCTGCAAGCACAAACACCACCACAATTATGGTGCAGATCTATTTTATTATCCAGCAATATTTCTAGCAAGCTATCACCAAAATTAATATTAGTAAGCCTTTGCGGCTGCTTTCCCTTTTCTTCAAACTTTATATTAATTGTGTACATCACTTTTATTTTGGGATGCAAAAGTATCTGAAAGAAGGTTACGTGCCACCGATTAAATGATTGTTATAATTATTACCCCCCCAACAAATTAGAAAATTACAGACTAAAAAACTTAATTTTTCATTAAAGAACTTTTTTTTAAACCTCAGTTCAATAAACAGTCCTATTTTGTGTAGACGTTTCCGAAAGGGATTTTTTTTTGGATTAATTCTACTGGAAATTTGGCCTCTAACTGCTGCTTAGTATAAAAATATTGGTCTATTGTTTTTAAATAATAGGCTTTTTATAAAGATTGTTTTTTTTGGTTGCTTGCTTATAAATTATCCCCTATGATTCTTCATCGGGGATTTTTATTTGTGCCCAATACTATCAGATAAAAGCTGGTAAACTTTTTTAAAGTCAGGGTATTTTTTTAATAAATCCAAATGGTTTTCAATGGTTGCAAAATCACCCCTAACAGCTGGGCCAGTTTGCAAGTCTTTTGCAGAATGATGTTTTATTCGTTTTACAGTTTCATTAATTAATGGCAACAATAATTTAAAATCTAGCCCTTCATTATTACAATAGTTTTCGGCTAATGCAAATAAATAGTTTGTAAAATTTGATACTGCAACAGCAGTTAAATGCAGCTTAATTCGCTCTGCATCATTTGCCCTAAAACACTGTTGAGATAAGCTTTTGGCAAATTTATCCAGTAACATAAATGCATCATGGTTATTAGCATCAATTACAAAAGGTATGGTAGGTATTACCTCCATTTCTTTTCGCAAGGTTTGTAATGGCCAAAGCACACCGTAATTGTTACTAACTTTTTTTAAAACCTCTTTACTTATTGATCCTGCAGTATGGAGTACTAATTTATTTTGGAGCAATAAACTACTCGAAATATCCACAATAGCAGCATCGCTAACAGCAATTATATAAATGGCAGCATTGGTGTTTATATCTAATAATACATTGTTTGCTTTTGCACCAACAATTTTTGCAATAGCTAATGCTTCAGTGTATTCTCTCCCAAAAACTTCAATTATGGTATGCCCACTTCTTACAATTAATTTACTTAATACAGTTGCCACATTGCCTGTGCCAATAATCACAACCTCCATATATTTGAAATTTAAATGAGCAAATGAAATTAGCACAAAGAATAGCAATCAATTTTTATAAAACAAAAATCAATGCGTTAGCAGTTATTTCTCCAAAAAAAGGAGCGGAATTTGCGTTTAAAATCTTTTGTACACCCCATAGTGGCAAACCTTTTCGAGCAGAACCAACCAGTTTTCTAGAGGCTAAAAAAGTGAGTTTTGAATTTGAAGGTTTAACCCTACGTGGCTGGCATTGGCACCCTAAAGAAACTAATGGTAAAAAGATTTTAATCAATCATGGGTTTGATAGTTACAGCTACCGTTTTGAAAAATATATCAACCCATTATTAAAAGCTGGTTTTGACGTGTTTGCTTACGACGCACCCGCTCATGGCATTAGCGATGGCAAAACAATTAATGCACTATTGTACAGCCAAAGTATTGTAAAATTCAACGAAATTTTTGGCAATTTTTATGGCATCATGGCTCATAGTATTGGCGGGTTGGCGGCTTCTTTGGCAGCGGAACATTTACCCAAATTACAAAAACTAATCCTAATTGCACCAGCCGTTGAAACAACAACAGCCATCAACAATTTTATACAATTTTTTGGTTTAAGTGATGAGATGAAAATTGAATTAACCAATTATATTGTCAATCTTTCTAAACAACCCATCTCTTATTTTGCCACAAGCGCAGCCGTACAAAACTTCACAACCCCTACCCTTTGGCTGCACGATACTGAAGATATAATTTGCACATTTAACGATGTAAAACCAGTTTTAGAAATGGGTTTGCCACATATCGAATTTTATATTACAACAGGTTTGGGTCACAGTAAAATTTATCGTGAACCAAAAACCATCAAAACAATTATCAATTTTTTAAAAAAATAAAGCAGTTAGCACAAAGTAACCAACCATATAACGCTGAGCCTTATTTGCCAAACCCGTACATTTTCTTAACATTTTTTGTCGTTTCATCTATTGAACTAATATTGCAAAGGTTGCTTATTAATTTATAAGTAATTATTGAGCGTAAAAGAAAAGAGTTTTTTTGTTGCCAGCAGTTGAATGCTAATCAGCATTTGTTGCGTCGCACACTGGAACTTTTAAAATTTTACTCAACATTTCTCATAAGCAACAACAACACACAAAATCAAGGTTTCGATAATAATATGAGCAAAAATTTATTAATAGTTGAGTCGCCTGCCAAGGCTAAAACAATAGAAAAAATATTAGGTGGCGACTTTGATGTGCGTAGTTGTTACGGTCATATTCGTGACCTTGAAAAAGGCGATATGGGTATTGATTTAAACAATCACTATTTACCACGTTATAAAGTACCAGATGATAAATTAAAAGTTGTTAGTGAATTAAAAAGTCTTGCGAAAAAATCTAAAGAAGTATGGTTAGCATCCGATGAAGACCGTGAAGGCGAAAGCATCAGTTGGCACTTGGCGGAAGTTTTAGGCTTAAATGTTGCTGAAACAAAACGTATTGTTTTTCACGAAATTACTGCACCCGCTATTAAAAAAGCAGTTGCCAATCCTCGTAAGATTAATATGAATTTGGTAAACGCACAACAAGCCCGTCGTGTTTTAGATAGGTTGGTTGGTTTTGAGTTAAGCCCTGTACTTTGGAAAAAAGTACAACCAAGTTTAAGTGCTGGTCGTGTACAAAGTGTGGCTGTACGTCTAATAGTTGATAGAGAACGTGAAATCAACCATTTCGTTAGTGAAAGTAGCTATAAAATTGAAGCACTTTTTGAGGCAAAAGATATTAATAATAAGCATGTAAATTTTAAAGCAGATGGCCCTTCAAAAATGGCTAACCAACAAAGTGCACAGCAATTTTTAAATAGCTGCTTTAATGCCAACTATACAGTTACAACTATTGAAGTTAAACCTACGAAACGTACACCTGCTGCACCATTCACAACATCTACCCTACAACAAGAAGCATCCAGAAAAATGGGTTATGGTGTAAGTAAAACCATGTTAATTGCTCAAAAATTATATGAGAATGGACATATTACTTATATGCGTACCGATAGTATTAATTTGAGCGATACTGCATTAGCAGATATTAGTAAAGAAATCAATACTGCTTTTGGCAATAAATACCACCAGCCACGAAAATTCAAGAATAAAAACGAGAATGCTCAAGAAGCTCACGAAGCCATTCGTCCAACTTATATGAACCACCACACGGTGGCAGATGAAGATGGCAGACGCTTGTACGAATTGATTTGGAAACGCACCATTGCCTCGCAAATGAGCGATGCAGAATTTGAAAAAACAACAGCTAAAATAAACATCTCAACCAATAAAGACCAACTGGCTGCAACTGGCGAAGTGATGAAGTTTGACGGCTTTTTAAAAGTGTATTTAGAAGGTAGAGACGATGAGGACGAAGAAGATACCGAAGGCATGTTACCGCCATTGGCAATTGGACAAGTTTTGGATTTTAGAGAAATGACTGCTACTGAAAAATTTACTCGTGCAAATGCCCGTTACACAGAGGCTTCATTGGTAAAAAAGATGGAGGAGCTTGGGATTGGTCGGCCATCAACATATGCACCAACTATATCTACCATTATTAAAAGAACTTATGTTGAAAAACGTGATAAAGATGGTGTGAAAAGGCAGGCTAATTTATTGCGGTTGACTTCTAAAAATGAGATTGAAAAAGAAATGTTGATGGAGAATACAGGCGCCGAAAAATCCAAGTTATTCCCAACAGATTTAGGCAGTGTTGTAACCGATTTTTTAAAGCAACATTTTAATAAAGTGATGGACTTTAGCTTTACTGCTAAAATTGAAGAAGAGTTTGACCAGATTGCCGAAGGCAAAATAAAATGGAGCAATATGATTGATGGTTTTTACAAACCATTCCATTTGAACATTGAAAATACTTTAGAAACTGCCGAACGTGCCAAGGGTGAACGTGAATTGGGTTTTGATGCCGAAACAGGTAAAAAAGTAATAGCCCGTATGGGTAAATATGGCCCCATGGTGCAAATTGGTGAAACCGGTAACGAAGAAGAAAAACCTCGGTTTGCCAAGCTAAAATCCAGCCAAAGCATTGAAACCATTACGATGGATCAAGCGATGGAACTGTTTCAATTGCCACGTAGTTTGGGTGAATATAATGGTGAGGAATTAATTGTAAATATGGGCAGATATGGTCCTTATGTAAAGTATAAAGATCAATTTGTTTCGTTGGCAAAAACCGATGAGCCTTTGGAAATTGATATGGCTCGTGCCATTGAATTAATTGACCAAAAAAATGCTGCCGATGCAGCTATTGGTTATTACGATGAACAGCCTGTAACCAAAGGCAAAGGCAGGTTTGGCCCATTTATAAAGTGGAGTAACATTTACATCAATATTCCCAAAGGGTACGATTATGATACCTTGACCCAGGATGATATTACCGCCTTGGTAGATAAAAAAATGGAGAAGGAAGCCAATCGTTTTATACAACAATGGCCAGCCGAAAAAATAACAATTGAGAATGGTAGATGGGGGCCATTTGTACGATTTGGTAAAAAAATGTTGAAACTTACGGGCAAAAAATATACCGCTGAAGAAGCCGCAACATTACCATTAGAAAGTGTAAAAGCCATGATTGAAACCCAAGTGCCCGGTGCATTTGCAAAGAAAGCACCAGCAAAAAAAGCTGCTGCAAAAAAGAAGGTTGTTGCGAAAAGTAATAAGTAAACTGTAATTAAAATGAGAAATAATGTTGTCATGCGTAAAGCTTTTTATGCATGATTTTATTTGAGGAGATTAATGCTTTATATTTTTAAATTAATGCTATTTTACTTTTAATTATTCTGCAAAACCAATCCCCCTAAATTTGTAATCATGAAGATATCGAACGAAACCAAAGTGGGTGCACTAACTGCCATAGCCATTACATTGTTAGTTATTGGGTTCAATTTTTTAAAGGGCAAAAGCTTGTTTAAAACAGGCAATTATTTATATGCCAAATACAGTAATACTAAGGGTATTATGGTATCTAATCCTGTATTAATAAATGGTTTTCAAGTGGGTAATGTTGCCGATATAGAAAACGCAGATGCCAATTTAAAAGATATTATCGTTACCATTAAATTAAAGTCAAAATATAATATTCCTGCTAACTCAATTGCTGCCATAAAAGGAAATCCATTAGGTACACCAAGTATGGAAATTGTAATGGGTAATGCTACTACATTTTTAAACTCTGGAGATACATTAGTTACGGGTGATAACCCGGGCTTATTGGGCTCATTAACAGATAAAGTTGCCCCAATTGCCGATCAGTTAAAAGTAACCTTGCACAGTTTAGATAGTGTTTTGAAAAATGTGAATTCCATTTTTGATGCCAATACAAAAAGTAATTTGCAAGGCACAATGGGCAATATCAACAAAACCACCGCAAGTTTGGCTGTTTCGGCTGGCTCTATTCAAGCAATGCTTAACCAACAATCTGGTGCTATTAACCAAAGCATGAAAAACTTGAGCAGCTTTACCAAAAATTTAGCTGATAACAATGAGAAGATTACAAGAATGATGAGTAATGTTGAAAAAACAACAGAAAATTTATCTAAAGCAGATATTGATGGCAGTATTGCATCGCTAAAAAAGGCTATTGACAACTTGAATGGCTTGGTTGAAAAAGTTGGCAGTAAAGAAGGAACACTTGGTTTATTGATGAACGATAAACAATTGTATTATCAACTATTAAACACTGTTCGTAGTGGCAATATTTTGGTAGATGATTTAAAGACACATCCTAAGCGTTACGTAAATATTTCTGTGTTTGGAGGGAAGGATAAGAGCAAGCCATTAATGGCACCTCTTAACGATACGCTAATACTTCAAAAATGATTTTTAACAAGCAATTTTTTATTACGGTGCTAGGCTTTATGGCATCAGTTATTGTATTTTCTCAAGCCCCTACAAAAGACACGTCAAGGCAGGGCAAAACAATTTTTATAATTAGCGCTGATAGAGAGAATTTTCAACAAATTGATTCTGTAACGCAAGTATTATCGTTAGCTGGCAAAGCCAAAGTAAAGCAAGATAATACCATTTTTGAAGCTGATAGTATTGCATTAAATCAATTGACGAATATTCTGGAAGCCTTTGGTAACGTGCATATCAACGATAATGACAGCATCAACACCTACTCTCAATATTTAAAATATATTGGTAAAGAGAAGAAAGCCTACCTTAATAAAAAAGTGAAACTAACAGACGGTAAAGGTGTATTGACCACAGAAGAATTGGTGTATGATGAGCAGACAAAAATTGGGATTTACTACAAAGGTGGCAAAGTTGTAAATGGCAAAACTGTACTTACAAGCACCGAAGGCTACTATTACGGCGAAACAAAAGATGTGTATTTTAAGAAAAATGTTTTTTTAAAAGATTCTGGTTTTACAGTCAAAACTGATACCCTACTTTATAATACAAATACAGGCATTACTACCATCATCGCTCCTTCAACCATTGTAAGTGGCAAACAAACTATTAAAACCAAAGATGGCTATTACGATACCAAAACCAAAAAAGCCTTCTTTAATCAACGACCTTTTATTGATGACAGCACTTACACTTTTACGGCCGATAAAATTGCTGTAGATGATAAAACTGGTTTGAGTGAATATGAAGGCAATGCAGTGTACCGAAGTAAGGATAGTTTGGGTTATGATTTGATTGCAAACAATATAAAATTGAATAGAAAAACCAATGCTTTTTTGGCTACGCAAAAGCCTATTTTATTAATAAAACAAACAAAGGATACTATCTATATTTCGGCAGATACCTTGTTTTCATCTAAGCTTAGCGAATTGATGAAAACCAAAAACATTCCTGTGGTGCGAGATTCTACAATGGCGATAAGAAACGTTGTAGTTAAGAATTTAAAAGATAGTAGCGGTGACCGTTATTTTGAAGCGTATTACAACGTAAAAATATTCTCCGATTCGCTTCAATCCGTTTGTGACAGTATGTTTTATTCTGGTGAAGATTCTGTATTTCGTTTGTTTAAAAACCCTGTTGCTTGGGCACAAGAAAACCAAATTACAGGTGATACGATTTATATGTTTTTGCAAAATAAAAAGCCAGAAAGATTATATGTTTTTGAGAACGCCATGAGCATTCAAAAACTAACCGATAGATACTTTAACCAAATAAAAGGTAATACGATTAACGGTTATTTCATTAACGGAAAAATTGATCATCTACGGGCAAAAGGCAATGCTGAAACTGTGTATTACGGTGTTGATGAAACCAAAAAATACTTAGGTGTAAACAAAGCCAATTGCGATGTGATTGATATGTATTTTGAACAAAAAACAGATGGCACTAAACCACAAAAAATTGTACTCCGTAATAATTTAGAAGGTGTTGCTTACCCTATGCGACAAGTAAACCATGAGGAACTAAGGCTGCGAAAATTTAAGTGGCTTGATTTGCAACGGCCTAAAAGTAAGTTTGATATTTTCTCCAATTAATTTTTTTTAACCACATAGAAGCAAGGTAAGAAAACTACAACTTTTGCCTAACAACTACATTGTTGACAATAAAAGTATTACCCCCTGTTGCAACAATATTATATACTTTTTGAGTGCCACCTGCTTGTTCACTAGTGTTCCAAACGGTAAATAATTCATTGTTTTTTGTAGAATCATCTAAACAAAACATTTGCTCGCCTATTACAATTTTTCCAGCTTCTTTAATAGAGTTGGTTGTTTGTATCGGATGGTTTGGAGTAGTTTGCAACACTTTGCTAGCAAGGGTTACATCCGTACCTTGTTTTGTAATAACCTCCTTTGTATTAACTAATAGTAAGGTGGTTATGGCGTAATTTTTTGCTTCATGCGCAGTTAAGCCTTTAACTTTTACTGCTACTGATTGCTTGGTTGTGGCATCAAAGGTTAACACTTCGTCACCTTGTTGTATATCTTTCAATAACTTTTTGCTACCATCTGCCATTGCTACTTCATCGCTACCAGGAAAGCAAATATCGCTGCCATAAGTACCAGCGTCTTTACTTAAATCTTTACCTTGGTTCATCGCTTTGTACAGTTGGTAACCCATCTCTTTTGATAACACATAGGACAATTTCAATACAAAATTTGCTTCCACTTTATCTATCGCATGAATGTCTTCAAAATACTTTTCCCAAACCTTTGCATCAGCGGTATAGTTTGGCATCAATGCTCTGTAAACCTTCCCATTTTCGGTAGTGTAAAACACCATTAAACCTAGTTCTTGCATGTCTTGCTTAGCCACTAACTTATACAAATCCATGCGTTTTTTCATGCCATCATCACCAGTAATAAGGTACGGTTTCTTAGCTTCGTAACGGTCTAAAATATAAGCGTTCTCAAATTTTACATACGTGTCTTTATCTAAATCTGCAATGGCAAATGTTTTGGTTTTTTCGTATTCTGCCATGGTTAATGCACGGGAAGTTGGCTTACTTTCTTGGGCATTTGCAATTGCAAATGCCATCATTAGAAAAGAAAAAATGATTATTTTTTTCATCGACATATAATTTTTACCACAGAGTTTTATGAGGTTTCTCACAGAGTTGACTGAGTATTTTACCAACAAATTAGACTTAAGCTCAATAGAAGAAAAAAGTTCCAGTGTGCGACGCAACGATGCTCAATAGAAATAATAATGCTCGTAACCAAAAAGATTACTATGACCTCAAACATTTTAAAATCTTATTAATCCGTTCAAACCGTGTTATCAGCGTTCCCATCTTCGTATTAAGAAATCTCTTTAAACGCCTTTGCAAATGCTTCCATTTCGTCCATCCGACCAATGCTCACGCGACAATAATCTTTGCCATTCATCTTCCAGAAACGCACGCCCACACTGCGTTTCATCATTTCATCAGCAAACTTTTTACCATCCATTTTTATAGGAAACATTACAAAGTTTGTAACAGATGGTATATACTCGTACCCTTCGGCCTTTAAAACAGAATACAAGTACTCTTTAGAGGCTTGTGTGTTTTTAATAATCTCACTACAATAAGGTTGCTCTTTAAAAGTTACCATGGCTGCGGCCAATGTTGGTGCCGAAATATTACCGCCATTATCGGTATATTTTTCAAGGGTTTTAATCATGGCAGGTTGTGCAATAATATAGCCAACACGTAGGCCAGCAAAGCCATACAGCTTAGAGAAAGTACGTGCAACTATTACGTTCTGTCCTTTTTTTACATTTTCGATAAGGGTATTTGCTTGAGGATCGGGCAGGTAATCAATATAGGCTTCATCTATAAAAATGGGTACCTTTTTAGAAACCCTATCGCAGAAAGATTTTAGTTTGGCAGCATCTAACGCAGTGCCAGTTGGGTTGTTTGGATTAACTATGTAAACCAACGATGTTTTGCTGTCAATTTTTGCTTCAATAGTATCAAGATCGTATTTAAAATCTGCTGTTAAAGACACTCTTACAATGTTAGCATCATGGGCTGCGGCTTTTCTAAGTAAGTCGTCGTAAGTAGGATCGCAAGTAATGATAGTACCACCATTTTTACCAAAGTGCATGGCGGCTGCCAATAGCAATTGCGATGAACCACAATCGAGCAAAATTTGATCTGTGCCCACACCTTCAAAATCAGTTATTTTTTTTTCTAAGTCTGGTAAATTCATAAAACTATATTGGTAACTGGTAGCCAATGCCTCTGCAATAGCTTTTTTTGATGCTGGCGAAGGCCCCCATGGGTTTTCGTTAGCAAATAATCTAGCTTTTAATTTTGGGGTACTTGCAAACTGTTCAGCTGCTTGTATATCAGTTAATACATCGGTTAAAAATTGGTTTGAACGTGCTTTTAACACGCCACTATTAGCTGCGGATTTATTAAAAAGACTTGGTAAAATAGTTAAGCCTCCTGTTAATAAAGCACTGTTTCTAAGCCATTGTCTGCGGTTTGTTTTTATTTGCATGATTGGTGTTTTTGGTATTGATTGATTTGGTTTTTGCCGATTATATGGGTGATTGGTACGCTACTTTTTGCTCATTTAGATTGGCGTGAATAGCTGCTACCACACTCCGTGCTGATAAAAAAGCTCCAGCCATCCAAGCGTTCCAATAGGTTAAGTGTTCTCCTGCAAAGTACACATTTCCATCGGGTTTTAATAACGCCTGATAAACGCTTTTTCGTTCAGCTTCGCTGTATACAGCCCAACCGCCTTGGTTATATTTTGTGTTTTGCCAACTTATTGAAAAAGATTTCTCAAATTCTTTGTTGTATTGCGGATGTATCAAACTACCCTTCTGAAGTGCCAAAGCTTCCCTATCCTTAAAACTTAAAGCTCCTACCCTTTTTGCCTTGTCGTTAAAATTATAAAATCCTAATAAAATTCCTTTCTTTCCTAAAAAATTATTATTTGGGTAAAATATTTGCGTCAACTCATTATTGGTATGAGTAATGCCGCCATAAACGCCTTCATCTTCTTCCCAAAAACGGCGTTTAAATTGAAGCCCAATTTTACAAGTATTAATGTATTGCACATAGTCAATAGCCCTACTTACATCACTAGAAAAGTTATGGTTAATATTACTTAATACAGGTAAAGGAATGGTGCAGATACATAAATCGCCAGTTACTTTTTGTGTACCTTCTTTAGTTTTGTAGGTGATGGAAACGCCTGTTGGTTCATTTTTAATATCGGTTACTTCTGTACCAAATTTTATAGGACTTTTTAGTTTTTGTTGCAGGGCAGTCGCAATTTTATCCATACCACCAACCGCTTGAAACATGGTCATTTGCAATTCGTAAGTATAGTAAGTAACATTATAAAAATCAGGGTCTAATAAACCCGATGAAATAATGTCTTGCAGTTTATAAGCCTCGGTAATAACCCCGTCTTTATTGGCTTCGGCAGGTTGTTTGGTATAGCCTCGACGAGACGATGCCTTGTACATTTTATCAATATCTAACCCACCTTCGGCACGTAAAAATTCAATTATTTTTTGTGTGTCTTCTTTGGTTAATGCGGCATCTAATTGATGTGTGTCCATTGCCTTTGCTAGCAACTCACTCGTGTAGCCACGCACATCGTTTTGAATTTCTCTTATGCGTATTTTTTTGTTAGATAATGTGCCTTTGCCTTCAGCAAAATAATAGGCGGCTTCATTTACATTATTATAAGTTTCTAAAGGCACACCTAACTCTTTACAATAATGAAGTGTTATTTCGTGGTGGTGTGCAATACGACTTGGGCCTGCGTTAAAATACAAACCATCATCAAAAATGGCGGTTTGTTTTGGTTGATTTATTTCGTTGTTTGTACTACCATTTCTAACACTAAAACATCTACCACCAGCACGTTCTCTAGCTTCTAAAATAGTACAATCGTAGCCTAGTTTTTCCAATTCATAAGCAGCACTCATGCCTGCTAAGCCTGCACCAAGAATAATTATTTTTTTTCCTTTGCCATCACCTTGTAAGTTAAACGCATTTGCTGGTGCGGCTTTCAGCATACCCAACGCCAACATGGCTGGATAAGCACCACCTGCCAACATACCTGTTGACGATAGAAATTGTCGTCTTGAAAATTGTTTGGGATTGATACTATTACAGTTTTAGTTGTAACCGTAAAGTAGCTAATTAATTAATACCATGAAAGTTTTAAACTGGGAATTTATACGCACAGATAAAAGTTCAATAAGGTTATAACCGTTGAAATGTGCGACGCAAGAGATGATGAATAGAATTACTACAGCTGGTTACATAAAATCCTTTATTTACTATCAAATCCTTTCTTTATTAAATCGATGGTTTGTACTGCAGGATTTTTACAAATTTTTGCTTCCTCTTGAGCCACTTGGTAAAACATATCAGCTTTATTATGAGGGGAATGAACAGCATTTTGTTAGCAAAAGATTAAATATTGTAAAAGCGATTTATTACATGTTCAATAGTTTTTGTCGCAACAGTTTTACACCTTCATTGGCTGGTTTTTCTATCACTGTTAGGTTTTGTAATGCCGAGGTATAAGGTATCTTTTTATCGATAATAAACTTGGGAATTTTTGGCTTTGCCAAATCTATTAAACCCGCAGCAGGATACACTTGTAGCGATGTACCAATGACCACAAAAATATCGGCGGTGCTAACAATATGTGCAGCAAATTCAATCATTGGTACAGCTTCCTCAAACCAAACAATATTTGGGCGAAGTTGATGTCCATGTTCATCTATATCACCAAGATTAATATCATCTTTAATTTCATAAATAACTTCATCATTTTCAACACTACGCATTTCAAATATTTGCCCATGTAAATGGGTAACATTTGTGCTGCCGCCCCTTTCGTGCAGGTCATCAATATTTTGGGTAATAATGTATACATCAAAGTTATTTTCAAGTTCTGCCAAACCTATATGTGCAGCGTTTGGCTGTGCATTAGCAACATCTTTTCGTCTATCGTTATAAAACTTTAAAACCAATGCAGGGTTGGCTTTAAAGCCTCTTGGGGTTGCCACATCATATACATTATAACCTTCCCATAAACCATCACTATCACGAAAGGTTTTAAGCCCACTTTCGGCACTAATACCTGCACCAGTAAGTACTACCAATTTTTGTTTTGCCATGGGATAAAAATAATAACAACTTTAGTTTAATCTTTTATATAATAGTAGCGTTGAGTTTTATTTCTATTACTATTATTGCCCTTAGTTGTTGCCTGAAATAGTGAACCATCTTTATTATAATCAAACTTATCTGTAAATGATAAATTACTATTTGAGTAGTGTTCGCATTTTATACATTGATTGTGGCTATTGTAAGTTGATATACAGTTTATTTCTTTTTTACCCTGCCAAGTTAGAAAAGTGTTAACCTCTCGTTTATTATGGAACGTTTTGTACATGTATGAATAACAATCTTGAAAATCGCCTAAACTATCTTTTCGTTGAATGCTATTTATTGAACCATCAATATTGTAGCTATATCGATAGCTGTACTTCTTGGATACTTTTACATTGTCATTGTGAACCGAAATCAATTGTTTTTTATGATTATAAATTTCTTTACCAAGAAAAAGCAAAGTGTCGTTTTTATAAATTTCTGTAGCTAAAAGCGTATCGTTTATTTTATACGTAATTGATTTTGACGTGCCAATATTTTCCCCACCAATATACATGGTGGTTATTTTTAAAGAATCGTCATATTCAAAATGACATAACTCTGTTTCACAATTATTTGAGTTGATAACATGACGGATAATATTGCCTTTTGTATCGTAGCTAAAAGTTTCATACAACTTAAAAGCCCATACACCACTTCTATCTTTCACATATCGGTAACTTGTTACTAATCTAATTTTATTGGCAACTATAAAACTCTTTGGTGTAGGGTTTGCACCAACCAATGTTAAGCTATCTGAAAAAATAGAACGTGGTTGAGATGTAGCAATTGATACAATTGATAATACTAAAAAAAATAATATAAAACTCTGTTTCATTTCATTATAATTCTGTTTCAGCCATATCCATTACAATATTCCACTCATCTTTTGTAACTGGTTGCACAGATAAGCGACCTAAACGTACCAATGCCATTTGGCTTAAACTCGCTGTTGCTTTTACTTCTGCTAGGCTTACGGGGTTGTTTAATTTTTTAAGTGGCTTTACATCTACTACAACCCAATTTGGATCTTCTGTTGTAGGGTCTTGATAATGCTCTTTTACAAGCTTGGCAATGCCAACTATTTCCATACCTTCATTGCTATGATACCAAAACAATAAATCGCCTTTTTTCATGGCTTTTAAATTGTTTCGTGCACCATAGTTCCGCACACCATCCCAAAAGGTTTGTCCATCTTTTTCAAATTGGTCCCAACTGTATTTAAAGGGTTCAGATTTTATTAGCCAATAGTTAGCCCCTGCCCCTGAAGGGGTATTTGATAAATTTTCCTTTATACTTTTTTTACTCATAAAATTATTTTCAAACTAGCGTTTTGTTTTGCCCCCCTTTAGGGGTTGGGGGTTACCATCCACTTGCAAGCACATCAGCTAAATGCAACACTTGCATAGCTTTATTTTTGTTCTTCAAACGGCCATCAATGTGCATTAAACAACTCATATCGGTACTTATGATATAATCGGCTTTTGTTGCCGTGGCATGTGTTATTTTTTGATCTGCCATGGCAATGCTTATGGGCTCAAATTTAACGGCGAATGTGCCACCAAAACCACAACAGGTTTCTATATCATCCATCTCTACCAATTCCAATCCTTTAACCTTGCTTAACAATAAACGGGGTTCGTTTTTAATGTGGCATTCACGCAAGCCAGCACAACTATCGTGGTAAGTGGCTTTGCCATTGAATGATGCCCCAACGTCATCGATCTTTAGAATATTTACTAGAAAATCACTGAGTTCAGAAGTGCGTTGGCCTAAAGCAACAATGTCTTTAAGATTAGCAGCAGTTTCAAATAATTTGGGGTAATAATTACGTACAAAACCAACACAACTTGCACTTGGTGCAACAATATAATCAGCACCATCAAAATCTTTCATAAACTTACCGCAAACCTCTTTGCTTTCGCCCCAAAAACCAGCATTAAATGCAGGTTGCCCACAACAAGTTTGGTTTGTATTGTAAGTAACATTACAGCCAACTTTTTCAAGCACTTTTACCATATTAAAAGCTACTTGTGGGTAAAGTTGATCAACGAAACAAGGTATAAAAATTTGTACGTTCATGTTTGGGAATTTCACGCAAAGAAACTAAGGTTACAAAGACACAAAGTATGGTTATTTGAATGATCTATTTAAAGCAATCATCTTCAAAGCTGTAACAGCGGCTTCTTCACCTTTATGGCCATGAATACCTCCAATTCTTTCAATTGCTTGTTGCTCAGTATCTACTGTTAATATGCCAAAAACAGTCGGCACATCTAGTAGCATATTTAACGCCACAACACCATCTGTTACTGCTTTACACACATAATCAAAGTGAGGTGTGTCGCCACGGATAACTGTGCCCAAAGCAATAAAAGCATCTGCTTTTTGTTTACTTTTTTCTTGATAAGCTTTAATTGCAAATGGTATTTCAAATGCACCTGGCACAGTAACTATCTTAAATTTAGCACCTTGTGCTTTGAGGCTTTTTTTTGCCCCAAATTCTAGCTTGTTTACTATGTGTGCATTCCATTCGGTTTTAACTATAACTACAGAGGCATCCTTTGTAGTAGGGATGCCTTTGTGTAATGATGTATTGCCTTTTGTTGCCATAATTTTATTTACAAATCAACCTTTTCGTTACTTAGACTACTCATGTATTTATCTGCTTGAAAAGCCTTTTCAGTTTTAGGAAATTTCTCCTTTAACTCCTTAAACAAAGAGTAGGCCTCTTTGTTTTTACCAATAGTTGAGCTTAACAAAGCTGCACGGTACAAATATTCAGAAGACAATGCTTCATCAAACTCAAAAGTTTTACTGGCTTTGGTATAATAACTTACAGCGTCTTCTTTTTTACCAGCTTCTGCATAAGCGTCACCCAACACACCATAAGCTGCTGCTTGTATTTGTTTTGCATCGGTAGAAAAGTCTTTTAAGTGTTCAATAGCCTTATTAAAATCACCAAGTTTTAAGTAACAAACACCTGCGTAATAATGAGCCAAATTAGCCGCTTTTGTTCCACCATAATTACTGATAATGTACAATACACCTTTGTTATTACCATCACCTTCTAAAACCAATTTAGAGCTGTCTATTTTAAAATAACCTTCCGCTTTATAAATAGCCTCGGCAGCTTTTTCTTCTTTTGGTTTTAATATCAATTGACCGTAAGCAAACCAACCACCTGTAACTATAAGAATTGCAGCTAAACCAATTGTAATATTTTTACCGTACTTATTCCAAATAGCAAGGGCTTTTTGTGACACATCGTTTGATTCAATAACCCGTGCATCAATATTCTGTTCGCTCATTTTTTTAGTTTGTAATTTGAGATTTATAATTTGTAATTAACGTAAGTGCTTGCATTTTCACTATCGACTTTTAGCATTTAACTAATCAATATCAAAGGGATATTCTGTATCCAAATAAACATCTTTGTAAACTTCATCATCGTTTGGCCAAGGACTTTCTTCGGCAAATTTTACACTCTCTTCAACAACAGTATTAATTTTTGCGTCAATTGCATCAATATCTTCTTGTGTAGCAAAATTATTTTCTAAAAGTGTTTTTAAAACACGTTGAATTGGGTCTTGTTCTTTGTATTCATCAACCTCCTCTTTACTACGGTATTTTTGAGGATCGCTAATTGAGTGACCTTTATAACGGTAAGTTTTCATTTCTAACAATGTTGGTCCACCACCTTCTCTTGCACGTTTTACGGCTCTTGCTACACCTTCATGAACAGCTTCTGCGGTCATACCATCAATCTTGTCGGCAGGCATTTCAAAACCGTCTGCTAATTTATAAATGTCAATCACATTACTGGTTCTTTCAATAGAAGTACCCATTGCGTATTGGTTGTTTTCGCAAATAAATACCACTGGCAATTTCCACAACATCGCCATGTTAAATGTTTCATGTAACATACCTTGTCTTGCAGCACCATCACCAAAAAAACAAAGGCACACATTTTCTGTTCCTTTATATTTTTCGGCAAAAGCCAAACCCGCACCAGTACCTATTTGTGCACCTACTAAACCATGACCACCAAAAAAACGGTGCTCTAAACTAAAAAAGTGCATACTGCCACCTTTACCTTTTGAACAACCTGTTGCTTTACCATATAACTCAGCCATACATTCGTTTGCCGACATGCCTTTTGCTAAGCCCAAACCGTGGTCACGATAAGCGGTGATGAAAGGATCATCTTGAGAAGTTGCAGTCATACAACCCGCTGCTAATGCTTCCTGACCAATATATGCATGGAAGAAACCACGTATTTTGCCAGCCATTTTATACATTTCCTCAGCCTTCAATTCAAACTGACGGATGAGTTGCATTAACTCGTACCAATACAAGTAAGTTTCTTTAGAAAATTTTGTTTGTGCCATACAGAATTTTGAGGTGCAAATATAGGGGAACACTAATTGTAAAGATGCGTTGGATTTGAAATGATTTTGCACCAATTACTTAATAAATTATCTCTATTGCTTTTACTAGTAAACCTGTTTTTTATTACGCTTTGCGTAAGATGATTTTGCATTTTGAAAATGATTTTATTGCAACTTTATGCTTTAGTGAGATGTTAATTATCGATAAGCTTTAGGTTTAAGATTAAACTTTTAAATCCTTTGTGGTGCTTCTTTACTTTCTGCCTTTGTGGCTAAAGTTTAAACAAAAAATAAAATAATTATGATTGGCAATCGATTTATAAAATTTAATCCAGACGACAATACAAAAAGCAAATTTGAGCAGATGCTTGATTTGTTCACGCAACTATTAACCTACACCAATGGTGATGCTGCCGAAGCATTAAGTTGGATGAATGAGTTGGATAAAAAATACAATTTTACCACCAACGAGTATGGCATGGGCGATTTTATCGAAGATTTGAAAGAGAACGGTTATTTGCAGGAAAACCCTGCTGATGGCACCATAAAAATAACAGCCAAAAGTGAACAAAGCATCCGTAAACGCAGTTTGGAAGAAATTTTTGGCAAGTTAAAAAAGAGCCGTTCTGGTAATCATCAAACATTTAAACCAGGGCAAGGTGATGAAATAAATCCTGAAACTAGACCATTTCAGTTTGGCGATACTTTAGAACAAATAGACTTTACCGAAAGTATCCGCAATGCACAAATAAACCATGGCGTTGAAAGCTTTACCATGCGTGAAGATGATTTACAAATACGGGAAACGGATTTAAAAACCCAGACTTCTACTGTACTCATGATTGATATTTCTCACTCAATGATTTTGTATGGCGAGGATAGGATTACCCCGGCCAAGAAAGTTGCTATGGCTTTGGCAGAATTGATACAAACAAAATATCCGAAAGATACGCTTGATATTGTAGTTTTTGGTAACGACGCCTGGACGATTGAAGTAAAAGATTTGCCATATTTACAAGTTGGGCCTTATCATACCAATACTGTTGCTGGGCTTGAGTTAGCAATGGATTTGCTGCGCAGAAGAAAGAACCCGAATAAGCAAATTTTTATGATTACCGATGGCAAACCAACCTGCTTAAAAATTAATGGCAAATATTATAAAAATAGTTTTGGTTTAGATAGAAAAGTTGTGAATCGCTGCATCAATTTAGCAGCACAATGCAAGAAGTTGAAAATACCAATTACTACTTTCATGATTGCAAGCGACCCTTACTTACAAAGTTTTGTACAGGAATTTACTGAGATGAACAAAGGCAAGGCCTTTTTTGCCAACCTTGATAAATTGGGTGCATTTATTTTCAAAGATTTTGAAAGCGGCAAAAGAAAAACTGTTTACTAGCAAACCAGGCGTTCTTTTTAAGAATCAAAATTATTTTACGAGACCCAAAAATATTATCTTACACCTCAAAATAATAAATCATGCAATTACTAGTAGATTTTTGGTGGCTAATTCTCTTGGCGGTCATCGTTTTTAGCGGCTTGGTAACTGTAAATCAAGGCACCATATCGGTAATTACCATGTTTGGTAAATATCAACGCATATTATTGCCAGGCTTGCGTTTCAAGATTCCTTTAATAGAGCAGATTTATAAAAGAATCAGCATTCAAAACCGCTCGGTTGAACTTGAATTTCAGGCGGTAACTATTGACCAAGCCAATGTTTATTTTAAAAGCATGTTGCTATATTCTGTTCAAAATTCAGATGAAGAAACGATTAAAAAAGTAGCGTTTAAATTTATTAGTGATAAAGATTTAATGCAAGCTTTAATAAGAACTGTTGAGGGCAGTATCCGTGCATTTGTGGCCACAAAAAAACAAGCCGAAATATTAACTGCACGTAGTGAAATTGTTGAGTATGTTAAGGAACAAATCGATCATTCGTTAGAAGAATGGGGCTATCATCTACAAGATTTACAAATTAACGATATCACGTTTGATAAGGCTGTGATGGAAAGTATGAGTAAGGTTGTGGCAAGCAATAACCTGAAAGCTGCTGCTGAAAATGAAGGTCAGGCCTTACTGATTACCAAAACAAAAGCCGCCGAAGCTGAAGGTAATTTTATAAAAATTTCTGCTGCCGCAGAGAAAGAAGCTGCCCGTTTACGTGGTCAGGGTGTGGCTTTATTTAGAGAGGAAGTGGCACGCGGTATGAGCCAGGCAGCTGAGCAAATGAAACAGGCGAACCTTGATACAAACGTAATTCTATTTAGTATGTGGACTGAAGCCATTAAAAACTTTGCGGAGTATGGAAAAGGCAATATAATATTTTTAGATGGAAGCATTGACGGGATGGACAAAACAATGAAACAGGTAATGGGCATGTTGAAAACCAAGGAAAACATTAGTTAGTAGTATTGCTGATTTTGAGATTTACCGATTTTAGGTTTTTATAATTTTGCTAGAAAAATATGCAAATCCTAAAATCAGCAACCTTACTTCTAATCGTATTTCGTTTTCTTCTCGGGTATAGATTCCAGTTGTTCAATTAAGGCTTCAGGTGTTGGATTTTGGGTAATGCCAACTGCTACTTGGAACAATACCAACCACAAGATTATTGATGCCACTATTTCGCCCCAGGTTATCCAATAACCCCAAAACAAATACACAACCGCTTTTTTGGGATTAGATGATTCGTAAATCACTTCTACCTTCTCCCCTTCTTTAAATCTTCTAAATAGGTAATCTGTATTAATGGTAAAACGGGTTACACCAACTGAAAAATAAGCCATTGGTAATAGTTTTTGCGAGATGCTGTCTTTTGTAAAGTGGATGGCGGCTGGTGCAAATTCTCCATCAAAATAATCTGGCTGACGAGAAAATAGAACGTAGCTGCTAAAAATGACGATATATAAAATAAAGATGAATTTGTACATGGCGTTAATGTTCTAATTTGAAAAATGTGCGAATCTGCCAATGATTCTAACCTTCCATTAAATCTCTTATAACTACGCTTGCAACTAGGCAACCAAAAATGGCAGGCATATAACTAATGGTGCCAATTAACGATTTTTTCGGGAAGGCTTTTTCGGTAACAATCACTTTGGTTGGGTCAATTTGTTCTGGACTAAATACCACTTTTAAGCCGTCGTAAATACCTGCTTCATGTAGTTTTTTTCGAACATATTTTGCCAGGGTGCATTGGTAAGTTTTTGAAATATCAGTAATCTGCACAAGTGAGGGATCCATTTTGCCACCAGCGCCAAGCGATGTTACGATGGGAATATTTCTATCCTTGCAAGCCTTTATAAACTGCACTTTGGGGCCAAGCGTATCAATGCAGTCAACCGCATAATCATAGCTGCCTTCATCTAAAATATTAAAAGTAATTTCATCTTTTATGTACAGAAATAGCACTGTTAATTGAATATTTGGATTAATATCTTTTAACCGCCTTTCCATCACTTCGGCTTTTAGTTTTCCAGCTTCGGAATGTAACGCAGGAATTTGCCGATTACAATTGCTTAAATCTACCACATCATTATCAACAATAGTCATTTTGCCAACACCGCTGCGAGCAATCATTTCGGCACAAATACCGCCTACTCCACCAAGCCCAACTACTAAAACATGCTTGTTTATTAGGGCTTCCATTTTCTCATCGCCTAGTAACAATTGTGTTCGGCTCATCCAATATGGTATCATTTTTATTTATTTTTTCATCACATAAATTAATATTTGGCACTTAGAAGCTGTTTAAAAACGGTTCAGCATAATCCTTATAGCTGATAAATGCACCATTGCGACACTTGTTTCATTTAGTCTTTCATAGTGCTTTGAG
>JAYVNQ010000275.1:0-9735 GCA_043758365.1 Chitinophagales bacterium | reverse complement strand
GCTGTAGCCGATTGTGAACTTGAAGTACTGTTGTTGATGGTCAATACTAATGTTTTAGTATCAGTACATCCTGCAGCATTTGTTCCAACAAAAGTATATGTTCCACTTGTTGTATAAGTAGTTCCGTTTGCTGACCAAGTATACGTATCACAAGCCGTAGCTGATTGTGAACTTGAAGTAGTTGCGTTTACTGTTAATACACCACTAACATTAGTAGTTCCATTCCAGAAACCACCACCTGAAGCGCTATATCCAGCATACTGATACCCACAAGGGGAATAAGCATAACGATACGCATAATAATAAGTACCCGGTGCTAAACCGCTTAATGTGGATTGGTATTCGTCATTATTTCCAGATTGAACATTAAATGTGGCTGCTTGCCAATTTGTCCATGTAGAAGGATCCGTATTAGAAGTATTGTACCCTAACTGAGCTACAATACCTGAACCTTGTCCGGCAGCTTCTGTAACACCTGCTTTATATACTTGTCCGTAAACAGTATACGTGCTCGTTTGACAAATTGCTCCTGAACCAGGGAATTGAACATTTCCATATCCAACTCCTGTACTTACATTCACTGTTCCAGTACCTGTACGATCTCCCGCAATAGAAGAACAACTGCTATCTGATAATGAAGTAATTGAATACGTTGTATTTGATGTTGGGCTAACCGATTGGCTCCAAGTACCACTTCCAGTTCCTGTAACTGTTCCACCACTTCCATTTAGGGTAAATGTCCAAGCACCATTAGCCGTAATGGTACCGCTTATAGTTGCTGAAGAACCGTTACATATTGTAATTGGTGCTGAAGTAATTGCAGCTGTTGGACGAGGGTTTACTGTAACCGTAGCAGATCCTGTTAAATCGCCAGCTATTGAAGCACAAGATGCATCTGTTAATGAGGCTATAGTATAAACTGTGCCACTGGTTGCTGTAGTAACTGATTTTGTCCAAGTACCGCTTCCAGTTCCTGTAACCGTTCCACCAGTACCATTTAAAGTTATTGTCCATGCACCACTAGCCGTAATTGTACCACTTAATGTAGTGGACGAACCATTACATATAGTTACATTTCCACTAGTAATAGCAGCTGTAGGTCTTGGATTAACGATTACCGTTGCACTACCCGTTATATCTCCTGTATTTGATGTACAATTGGCATCAGACAATGCAGTAACAGTATAAGTTCCCGCTGTAGCACCAGTTATTATGTATGGAGTTGAACTTGCACTTACTGTTGTTGAACTTGTCCCATTTGAATAAGTAATACTCCATGGTGCTGTTCCTGTTAAAGCAATAGATACATTTGGTAAAGTACTACCACTACAAACAGTACCTCCTCCACTAACTACTGAAGTAGGGCGAGCATTAAAGTTAATAGTAGCTGACCCTGTTAAATCGGCAGCTATTGAAGCACAAGATGCATCCGTTAAAGTAGCTATAGTATAAACAGTTCCGCTTGTTGTCGCAGTAACTGATTTTGTCCAAGTACCGCTTCCGGTTCCTGTAACCGTTCCACCGTTACCACTTAAGGTTAATGTCCATGCGCCACTAGCCGTAATCGTACCACTTAATGTAGTGGATGAACCATTACATATAGTTGTATTTCCACTAGTAAGAGCCGCTGTAGGTCTTGGATTTATAGTTACTGCTGCTGTTGAAGCTGAAGTAGAACAACTTGTTATTGTATTTGAAACAGCTACAGTATAAACTCCTGATGCTGCTGTAGTAGCTGAAGAAATTGTTGGATTGGCTACAGAACTTGTAAATGAGTTAGGCCCTGTCCAGCTATATCCAGGAGTAGGTAATACAAAACTGTTTGTTGTATTGCTCGCTGGTATAGTGGCAAGACTATTTTGATTTGTAAATCCGAAGCTATTAGTATTTGCTGTTGTTTGGCTCAATAATTCTGAAGCAACAGGAGTAGCACTTACGCTTGCTGCACTTAAGCCCAAACTATATGAAATAGATGGTGTTGCTGTACTTACTGTCATGGTTCCATATACAAATTCGATATGACTATCTGATTCGTAGAGTTTAATCTGGAAGTTGTACGAAGCATTTGAAGCAGATGCAAAATCCTGCATATTTTTCCACTCCACAGTTAATATTCGGCTGCCAGCGGACCCTGATGTGGTATAGTTGATACTACTATTAAGGTCGGCAAGTGTTCCGAGGTTTCCTGCTGTTTGCAAATCGTCCCAGTCAGGGGCAACCATTAAACCACCTGATGCAACAGTCCAACTGTTAGAATAACCATAAGCACCCGTACCTGAACCAATTGCAGTTGTAGTTGTATTAAAAGTTATAAAACCATTTGTACTCACCTTAAAGTTAGTGTAAGAAACACCTCCGTATACAACTGTAAATCCGATAGGCTGGTCATTACTTAAATTATCATCTGTACTAAGTGAATTCCTCCATGTGGTTATTGTTGTTCCTGGTATGATTGAGGTATATCCTGTTGCTGTTGTTCTGGAAGTTGTATAGGCATTCATTCCTGTACCTGCAACTGAAGAAGCAGCATAGGAAGAAGTCAAGCTAAGTGCACTTCCTGCACACAATGAAGTTGGTGTTGCAGTAGCAGTAACACCAGTTGGTGAAGCATTCACCACAACTGTTGTAGTAGCCGTTGTAGATGGGCAACCATTTGCCGTAGCAGTAAATGAATAGGTTCCTGCTGCCGCAGTTGTTACGCTACTTATACTTGGACTTTGCGATGTAGAAGAAAAACTATTAGGCCCTGTCCATGCAAAAGAAGTTCCTATATCAGTTGTACCTGTTAAGGTTAATGTACCGCCTGAACATACCGGAGTATTGCTTGTAGCAGTGGCTGTAGGCACTGCATTTACAGTAAGTGTTGCCGCAGCACTTGTTACGGGGTTGCCGCATGTTGCGCTTACCACCACATCGTAGCTGCCAGCATCACCTGATGCAACTGCTGCAATTGTGTAAGAACTTAATGTTGCACCGCTGATAGGTGAACCACCCTTTCTCCATTGGTAAGTAAGGCTTGGACCTGTGGCGGTAACACTGAATGTTGCAGATGTGCCAACACATTTTGTAAGTGATGCTGGTGGAGTGGTGATAGCTATTCCCGCAGAAATAGTAACTGTTGCAGAAGCCGCTGCAGAAGAACAACCAGCGTTAGTTGCTACAACTGAAAATGTCTCTGTAGCTGTTAATGCTGTAGTAGCTGTAGTCGCACTTGTTGGACTAACCAAATTGGTAGGTGAAGTCCATGCATAGGAAATTGAAGTTGGAGGTGTAAAGGTATATTTAGTACCGCTCGTTGGAGCTGTCGTATTTGCATCATTTGCTGTAACTATACTTGCTGCATTAGTTGCAAACGAAATACTTTCAAAATTGGTAGCTGTTGATCCTGTTACACCAGCCGAAGCTGATGAAGAAGTACCAGCTGTTCCATAACGGTATTCAATTACATTAGTACTTTCATATAACCAAGCTTGGTAAGTCGCATTAGCGGCAGTTGTAAGAGATCTTGGATTAGTCACTAACCATTGAGCAATAAATATTCTATTAGGTGCTGTACCTGTAACTAATACTTTTACATTTCCATTTGTACCCGTACTTAAATCATCCCATAAAGGGTATAATTTTGGGACATTTGTTGTGCTTGTAGTAGCGTTAGTAAATTGAGCCGTAGCTGTACCGCTCCCTAATAATATCCATCCATCAGGTGATATAGAATATTGGGTATAATTGGTTCCTTCATAATTGAAAGTAAAACCTAAAGTTTGTGTAGTAGATGGTGTATCATCACCTGCTCCTGCGCTAACTGCTGGCGAAGTAATAATAGTTGTAGCTCCTGTCATAGGATCTAGAGTAGCACCTGTTGCGGTACTAAATACATATTGTTTTGCCGTAAAAGGAATGGTGCTTGTTGCAGACAATATAGAGGTTGCTCCAGAGCATATAGTAGCAGGAGTAGCTGTTGCGGTTACGTTTGTTGGAGTAGTTGATACAGTTATAGACGAAGTTGCTGTATTAACACAACCATTAGCATCTGTTCCAGTTACTGTAATTGTAGTTGCAGTTGAAGGACTTGCAGTTATTGAACTACCTGTTGTTGCAGACAAACCTGGAGTACCAGTACCTGACCATGCATACGTAGAAGCACCACTTGCCGTTAAGGTAACTGCCGTTCCACCTGGAGAACAATAAGTTCCTGTTGTTGGTGTAACTGCAACTGTCGGTAAAGCATTTACAAGTATAGCTTTTTCTGCAGTCGTGAAAGATAAACCACTATTACCACAAGTAATAGTACATACAAAATAAGTAGCTTGGGTTAGATTTCCAACAGCTTGTGAAGCTGATGTTCCTAAAGTTGTTGTATAAGGTCCTCCAGAGGTTGTAGCAGATGCCCATTGATAAGTAATCTGTAAATCTGTATAGGAAGTACTCAATGCCAATGTTCCACCTGAAGTACCTGAACATATTGGAGTTGTTCCTCCTGTAATCGTTGCTGAAGCCGGAGTTCCTGTACAAACTGGGGATGGTGTACCATCAAATTCATCGGCTCCAATATCTGGTGCTGTTCCACCACCATTAACTTGGGCAAGATAACCTGCATTTCCTTGACGAATTGTTCCTTCAAAGTCATCGGTTATTCCAGAAACGTTAGCAGCACCACTCTCCAATTGCGTAGCGGTAGCTGGGTTAATTTTAAGGAAATTAGCATTTCCTGAAACAGTACTTAAGAAAGGAGCTGTTACTGAAACGGCATTCGCATCACGTGTTGATACAAATGTTTTATAAGAATTAATAGCGGTGAATGTATTCGTTCCATCTGTATAAATGGTAGAAGCAAAGAAATCATTTCTATTAGAGTTAGCAGAATAATTTGCTAACGAAGTAGATGATCTTCTGTAGGCAACCGTTAAACCAGTTCCCGATGCAGTACAAGTATTAAAAATAATGTTGTTTCTTAAATCAAGTGTTGCAGTAGTAGCCGTTGCGCTTGCAGTATGAAAAATACCTGTAGTCCCAAAGTTGGTTCCTCCAGCTCCTGTCATGTAAACCGTGTTGTAATACACATTCAAGTTTGAAGTAGCTGTAGCAGAAGTAAGGTTGATACCAATGATTGCCGAAGCAGGAGCTGTAACTGTAGCCGCAGTTGCACGTAAATCTCCAATTCTATTATTAGTAAGGTTAACTGTTGTACCTGCTGAAACCAAAATACCATTTACAGTTGAAGAAGCATTGCTTCCCGAAATATCGCTAATAGTATTTTTGAAAACATTAGTTGTGGTTGCACCGCCAATGTTAATAGCGGTTACAGAAGAAGCACCTGAACTTGCCAAGGTACTTATTGCGTTGTTATTAATATTAATAGTTGTAGAGAGGTTTGTACAAGCAATACCGGTAACAGCTCCACCAGTTCCTGTTGAAGTTAAGTTTGTAATAGTATTAGATGCTACCGCTAACGAAGTTCCACCTGCTACTGACCCAATGTTAATACCCGTTATTGAACTTTGACCTGTGATATTAGTTACAGTATTAGTAGATAATGTTGACGAACCACTAAAATAGGTAAAGTTCATAGCTGTAATACCACTTGTTCCACCAGTCCAATTATTAAATGTATTTCCAGTAATTGTTTTTGCCGAACCAGTACCACCATCTGTATTATTAAATCCAGTTATAGTAGTAGCACCAGTTACAGTAATATTCGAAAAGTTATTGTTAGTGTAAGTTGATGTTGTTCCACTTGCAGATGTACTGTTCGTTGTAGTAATTATTACAGACCCACCTGCTCCACCTTTATTATATGCAGTAACAATAGAGTTATTGTTAAAAGTCTGGCTTCCTGTAGCAGGTATTGTATAACCCTGATTTATGAAAGTAGCAGTACCCGTAGTATTCACATTTAAGTTAGTAAATGTATTATTACTTACATTATTTGTTAATGGCGTTCCGGTAGAAGTTATATAAGTTTGTGCCGCAGATGCTGCAACAGAATAAGTAATCCCTCTAATATCATTCGTTTGAACAGAAGTAGCACAAGTAGCAGCAACACCAGAAGATGATATTCCAAATAAAGAACCGCTCGTAGCAACTGACGTTGAAAAGAAACCACCTGTGGCATTACCCAGCTGATTATTATTAATATTCAGAGCTGTTACTACAGCACCACTATTTATAATACCAGCTATCTGACCAGAAGTAGCAGTTGACGCCAATCCTCTAATAACGTTAGTATTTATGTTTACTGTTCCTGCAGCAGCTGAATTTGATATTCCGGTTAAAGCACCACTTGTTGCACTAGTAGCAGTTATAGCATTATTTATAACATTATTACCTGTCATATTCATTGTGCCTGGCAACGATGCATTAGATATAGCTGTTATTCCATTTGTTGTCGAAGTGCTTCCACCCAAAGTACAAGTAACGGTATTGTTATTCATACTCATTGTAGCAGTTGATAATAAAGGAGTTAATCCCTGATTATTTATTCCAACAACTGACACTCCTGTTGCCACCGAAGGATTGTTCGTAACCGTTACCGTATTATTATTAATAGTAGTAGTAATAGTTCCTGTTGTTGGAGAAGCAACTGAATAGTTTTGTAAAATACCACCTGTTGTATTAGCGTTTGTTAATGTAGCACTGGTTATAGTATTATAAGATATATTATCATTTATTTGCTGATTAACGAAAATACAATAATTACTTCCCGTAAGAGACAAATAACCACCTGGTGCAGCACCGCCACCCCAATTGGTAATTGTATTACCAGTTGCTGCAGATGAACCACCTATATCATTTCCACTATCAATTGCCGCTATGGTTGTGCCTGCACCAATGAAAACGATTCCATAATTTACATTGCTAATAGTATTACTATATATTTTATTTCCACTATTAGAACCAGTAGCAGAGGTTACTTCTGCTGAAACTGTTACTGCAGTTGCAGAGTGTCTGGTATTACTGTAAATCCCAAAAGTATTTAAGTTTGTTCGGTTTAACGTAATAGTACAATTCTGAATGGTATTATTTTGAGCTCCATTGGTTAAACTGGCGTATAATAATGCAACACCCCACTCTACTTGTGTAGTAGTGGTTGTGTTACCGGCTACCTCAAGCAAAGAGAAGCCATCAATGGTAATATAATCACCACCAATAATTTTTATAATGGCATCGGTTGTTGTATTGGCACCAACTCCTGCATTTAACGTTGGGTTTGTACCTGTCCCTGATTTTATAAAAGTTATCGGAGCAGATACTGTACCTGTTGCCGTAATAGAATATCCACCTGCAGGTGTAGTTTCAGAATATCCTGCATTTACATAACAAGTAATCGTTCCTGTATGAATGGTTCCACCATTGATAGCAGTAATAGCATTAGCCAATGTTGTATAGGTGGCATTGGTAGATGAACCAGTTGCAGAAACAACTAAAATATTATTTGCAGTAACTGTATAGGAATAATTGCTGCCACTATTGTTGTTTAGGTTAAGCGTAGATAAATCGTATGTTTCTTGTCCAAAAGTAGTAACGTCCGAATTTATCTGAGCCAGCGTTTTGCTACTCGTAAAAGCATAATAAGAAACCACTGTTCCTGCAGTTTGTGCCGGGATACTCGCCGTTCCTGTTGTTCCACCCGAAAAAGCTACCTGCACCGGAGTGGAGCTGGTATAACCATTGGTAGAATACCTGATGAACACATTTTCACCAGTTGCTGGTGCAGCCGATGTGGTAACGGTTATTACTGGAGATTGCGTAGATAGCATATTTGCCCCAACAATATTTTGTGTTACCGAAGAAATAGTTACCGGATTATAATTGGTCTCCAATACCGAAATTCTTTGGCTTGCGTATGATGTACCCTTCATTATATTATAAGTATAATATCGACCTGATGTAGTTGCAGGCAACCTTCCATTACTGTTATATCCAGCATTAACAAAGTTACCCGATGCCGTAGCGGTATTAGGTGCAATGATGGTATTAAAAGCAGCTAGCGTTTGAACACCTGCACCAGCTGTAGTTCCCCACACGTTTACATAACCGTCAGCGTTAAACTGCCAGTTCCTTACACCAGAAGCTTGCCCTGTGCCTTCCTGGAATCTTGCACGATAAGCTGCACCTACTAAAGTCATAGCGGTGTTTGCATAAGTACCGTTCACATCCTGGTTAATAGACATATTACCAGGTTGTGCAAAACAATCGGGCGCATATCCTATTAAGGATAGAATTAGCAATAGTATACTAATGCTAGATTTTGACAATAAAGTATTACTACTCATTGTGTTTTTTTCTTTTCTAAGTTGAGTATCCATACCCAAAACTGTAGAAGCGTAATTTTTATACATAAATGTTAATTAAAATTATAGCCGATAAAAATAACATAGATAAATTATATTAAAATCATTTTTTTGCGACTTTTTTTTAACATACTGTTAATAACCGATGAACTACATCATTATTTCGCTGAAACACACTCGTAATTAGGAAAAATAGTATTTTCTATATATCGTTTTTTCTTATAAAATTCTTTGAATAAGATAGATGAGGTCGTTTTATGGTCGCTTTATATGATTCTGTGGAGTTATAGCGTCATTTTTTTTAAGTGAGCCAAAAAAAAACATGTTTCTAGCAGCTAGCAAATGTTAAAATTTATGAATAAGTAAATTCTTAATTCCCTTTGTTTTAGGGCTATTAGAAAATTTTACACAACATTATAACGCTGATATACAGCATTGTATAAAACAAAAATAATCTCGCCAAATCATTAAAAATGTTAAAAACTGTGGCGTATTGTGAATAAGTTTGCCTTTCTTTTCATACTTTCATTACATATCTTTGTAAAGCATGAAGGCATTGAATTTCAGTGTACTGTGCAAATTTTTTATTTTAAAACTTAATACACCACAAAATGAGTATAAAGTTTAAAGTGCTACCGAGAAAAAATCCTCAGAACATGGTAGCTCCTGAGAAATTCTATGCTGCAGCTGTTGCAGATGGAGAAACCAATTTGGATAAGCTCGCAGAGCTGATTTCCTATCAATGCACAGTTACCGAAGCAGATTGCTATGCGGTGTTGATGTCTTTAGAACACAACATTGTGAGCGAACTGAAAGAAGGTAGAATTGTGAAACTAGGTCGTTTGGGGAACTTCCAAGTCGGATTGAGTTCAGAAGGGTTAGCCACTGCCGAAGAAGTATCTTCGAGTGCTATCACCAAGAAAAGAATTCTTTTCCGTCCTGGTAAAAAACTGCGCAACTTGTTGAATGAATTGTCATTCAAAAAAGCCAGTTAGTACCCCGCATCAGAGTTTAGTTTGATGTTCGAAAGTCTCGAGAGTTCCCGCTCTCGAGACTTTTTTTTTGTGTTATATTACGAAAATTTTCGTCAATTCGTCCTGACGAGCCAATTGTTTCGTCCTGACCAGGCGTTTTGTTCGTCCTGACGAACCAAAAAAATCATCCCGACCAAGTTAAAGAAGACAACCTTTTATCCAAAAAAAAGCTTTTTGCTACTTATCCCCATAAAAAAAGCTCAAAAAAAGCAGTTAGTACCCCGTCTTTTTGAGCAAATTTAATGTTCGAAAGTCTCGAATAGTTCCCGCCATTCGTTTCGATAGCACAAATATAACATAAATGTTTTTTGTTTATATGTTATGTGAATAAAATAGCGAATAGCTTATTTTACAAGTGCTAACAGCTCTTTTTGTGTTGATAAAATTCTGTTTATCCAAACTACCCTCTA
>JAYVNQ010000274.1:0-9749 GCA_043758365.1 Chitinophagales bacterium | reverse complement strand
AGATGGCGATGGTATTGAAGATACAAGAGATCAATGCCCCAATACACCTGCTGGTACTACAGTTGATGAAAATGGTTGCCCAGTTATAGGTGATGATGATGGTGATGGTGTGCCAAATAATAGAGACCAATGTCCACGAACACCAAAAGGTCAAGCTGTAAATTATTATGGTTGCCCAGTTACCAACATTGATGGCGATAATGATGGCGATGGTGTACCAAATAGCAGAGATAAATGTCCAAACACTTATGGGTCATCTAACAATTATGGTTGCCCAGAAATTAGAGAAGAGGTAAAAAAACGTTTAGAATTTGCGGCCCATGGTATTTATTTTGAAACCAATAAAGCCACTATAAAATCGCTCTCATTTTCAGTATTAGATGACGTTGCTAATATATTGGCCGAGTATAAAGATTATGCTGTAAGGCTTGGTGGCCATACCGATAACGTTGGCAGCGATGCTAGTAATTTGCGTTTATCGCAAGCTCGTGTTAATGCTGTAAAAGCTTACCTAAGCCGAAAGGGCATTGCAATTAACAGACTGGAAGCAACTGGTTATGGTGAGTCGAAACCCGTTGCCACAAACGAAACTACAGAAGGCAGAGCCGAAAATAGGCGTGTTGAAATTGAATTGTATTTGCGATAATATAATCTCATTCAAAATAAAAATACCAACCTAGAGAGGTTGGTATTTTTATTAAGCGAAGTCTTTTGTTAATCAGCTTTGCTAATACTATTCAGCAATATATGCGTCGCACACTGCAACTTTATAAGTTTATTCTGCTGTAGGTTTCCATTTTAAAATAAGCATTAACCACAGCTTTATAATAGTTTCAAAATGTATTAATAATTATGATCCACAACTAACACAACCATCTTCCATTGTACAAGTAGCACCAATTATTTCAGTGGCTTCTACATCGGTAGCGGCTTGTGCATCGGCATTTACTGTTGGAATAATTGGTTCAACTTCGTTATTCCCTTGCTTTTGTACCGTAAACTGTACAGCTTGTGTAGCAGCTTGCGAACGCAAGTAATACATCCCTGTTTTTAAGCCTTTTTTCCATGCGTAAAAGTGCATAGAGGTTAACTTAGAAGTAGTAGGACTATCAACAAATAAGTTTAAAGATTGCGACTGACAAATGTAAGCTCCCCTATCAGCAGCCATGTCAATAAGAGAACGTTGTTTTATCTCCCAAACTGTTTTGTACAACTCTTTAATATCTGCTGGAATCTCATCAATATTTTGGATAGAGCCATTGGCAGCAATAATTTTATTCTTCATCGCATTCGTCCACAAACCTAAGTGTACCAAGTCTTTCAGCAAATGTTTGTTCACAATTACAAACTCACCACTTAAAACGCGTCTTGAATAAATGTTAGAAGTATAAGGCTCAAAACATTCGTTGTTACCAAATATTTGTGAGGTAGATGCAGTTGGCATTGGTGCTAATAACAATGAGTTTCTTACACCAAATTCTTTAACTTCTTCCTTTAAGCTATTCCAATCCCAACGGTCAGTTGGCGTAACGCCCCACATATCAAATTGAAAAATACCTTTAGACACGGGTGACCCAGCAAAAGTTTGGTAAGCACCTTCTTTTTTAGCCAAATCTTTACTAGCAGTCATTGCAGCAAAGTAGATGGTTTCAAAAATATTTTTATTTAGCATTTTCGCTAAATCACTTTCAAAAGGTAGGCGTAGCATAATAAAAGCATCTGCTAAACCTTGTACCCCCAAACCAATAGGGCGATGCTTTGTGTTAGAATTTCTAGCCTCTTCAACAGGGTAATAATTATGATCAATAACCTTGTTTAAATTTTTGGTTACTTGGTAGGTTACATCGTATAATTTTTGATGATCGAACTTGCCATTAATGACAAAACGAGGTAAGGCCAATGATGCTAAATTACAAACCGCTACTTCTTCTGGGCTTGTATATTCCATTATCTCAGTACATAGGTTACTGCTTTTAATAGTACCTAAATTCTGCTGATTACTTTTGCCATTGGCTGCATCTTTATACAACATATATGGCGTACCAGTTTCTATTTGAGACTCTAAAATAGCAAACCATAACTCCTGTGCTTTGATCGTTTTTCTTGCCTTTCCTTCTTGCTCGTATCGGGTATATAATGTTTCAAAATCAGCACCCCAACATTCACTTAAGCCTGGTGCTTCATTCGGGCAAAACAAACTCCAATCACCATTTTCTTCAACACGTTTCATAAACAAGTCAGAAATCCATAAAGCAAAAAATAAATCTCTTGCACGCATTTCTTCTTTACCATGATTTTTCCGTAAGTCTAAAAATCCAAACACATCGGCGTGCCAAGGCTCTAGGTAAATGGCAAAAGCCCCTTTACGTTTTCCACCACCTTGATCTACATATCTAGCTGTATCGTTAAACACTCGAAGCATTGGTATAATGCCATTACTTGTGCCATTTGTACCACCAATATAACTACCAGTTGCCCTAATATTATGTATTGCTAACCCAATACCACCAGCACTTTGAGATATTTTTGCTGTTTGTTTTAATGTATCGTAAATACCATCAATACTATCTTCTTTCATTGTCAACAAAAAGCAGCTACTCATTTGTGGTTTTGGTGTACCAGCATTAAACAAAGTAGGTGTTGCATGGGTAAACCAACGTTCACTCATTAAATGATAGGTTGCGATAGCAGATTCAATATCGGCCTTATGAATACCAACTGCAACACGCATATACATATGCTGAGGCCGCTCAACTATTTTACCATTTATTTTTAAGAGGTAAGATTTTTCTAAAGTTTTAAAACCAAAATAATCAAACGCAAAATCACGATCGTAGATAATACTACTATCCAATAATTCAGAATTGTTTTCAATAATCTGCATCACATCATCGGCAATTAAAGGCATCACTTTGCCGGTTGCATTATCTGTGTATTGGTGCAGATTATGCATTGTTTGCGAAAAACTTTTAATAGTGTTTTTGTGCAAATTACTTACTGCAATTCTTGATGCTAAGATGGCATAATCAGGATGCGTAGTTGTAAGCGATGCTGCTGTTTCTGCAGCTAAATTATCAAGCTCTGTCGTAGGGACGCCTTCATAAATACCTTCAATTGTTTTTTTTGCAACTTCAATTACATTAATAATTGGGCTTAGGCTATAACTTAATTTTTCTAATCTAGCCGTTACTTTATCAAACTTAACTGACTCTTTTTTCCCGTTTCTTTTAATTACAAAACTCATTATGATATATAGTTTGGGGGTGTGATTTATAATTTGTGATTTGTAATAATTATCCTCTAGATGCTTGGAGACTAAAAGTCTTCTTCCAATGAAAATGCTTGAGATTCTACCGTACCCATAACGCCTGCTTTTTGATAATCACCAACACGCTTTTCAAAGAAATTTGTTTTGCCTTGCAGCGAAATCATTTCCATAAAATCGAATGGATTATTAGTGTTATAAATTTTATTATAGCCTAATTCGCTAAGCCATCTATCAGCAACAAATTCAATATACTGCTGCATTAGCATGGCATTCATGCCTATTAAACCAACTGGTAACGCCTCTGTAATAAACTCTTTTTCGATAGCAACTGCATCACTAATAATAGCCTGCACTTGAGCCTCAGACAATTGATTTTTTAACATGCTATACATTAAGCAAGCAAACTCACAATGCAAGCCCTCATCCCTACTTATCAATTCATTGCTAAAAGTTAGCCCTGGCATTAAGCCGCGTTTTTTCATCCAAAAAATTGAACAAAAACTACCACTAAAAAAGATGCCTTCAACAGCAGCAAATGCTACCAAACGTTCAGCAAACGAACCATTATTTATCCAGCGCAAAGCCCATTCTGCTTTCTTCTTCACTGCAGGAATAGTATCAATAGCATGGAATAATCTATTTTTTTCTTGGGGATTTTTTATGTAGGTATCTATTAATAAGGCATACGTTTCGCTATGAATGTTTTCCATCATTATTTGAAACCCATAAAAACACCGAGCCTCTGGAAGCTGTACTTGACTCATAAAGTTTACAGCCAAATTTTCATTAACAATACCATCGCTTGCAGCAAAAAAAGCTAATACATGAGAAATAAAATGACGCTCCCCATCATTCAAGTTTTCCCAATCTTTCATGTCACCACTAAGGTCAATTTCTTCGGCAGTCCAAAAGCTGGCTTCATGCTTTTTATATTGCTCCCAAACCTTTGGATAATTAATAGGCAGAATTACAAAACGATTTTTGTTTTCCTTCAATAAAATTTCATCACTATGTTGCATGCTATACAAATTTTAAATTCTTTATTATTCAATTAAACATGAACCTTCAAGTATTTGCCAATTAACAACTGGCTGAAACTAGCGGTATACAAGCTTTTGGCCAAAAGCACAATTTCTTAAGATTGATTTTGGCAGATCCTCTAACTATCCAAACTGTTTAAATCGTTTTATATTTTATGAGATAATGATGTATTACCGAAAACGTTGTTTAAAGGAATTTTGCAGTTAGTGAAATTGTACAAAACTTTATCTCTTTTATTTTTTAACATGCTATCATTTTATTGGTGTCATGTCTAATATAGAATATGAAATAACAACCGAAATGTTGAAATAAAACAGTTTGTTATTAACGCTGTGTTGAAAACAATTCAATTAATTATGGTTGTTTTATTTACAGTAAGAAGCATGCCTTAATCAGCTAAACAAACAACAATATCATATAAAATATATTTTATATGATATTATTTTAAATACCGAATTGTCCACAAATTTTTAAATAGATTCTTGGGGGGCTTTTCCTTTGAAGACAAATTGCAACATTGGGTTGAAACCTATTGAGAAGTGTTGTACAGTAATACTTTCAAATACCCATCCATGTATTTACTATTTTGTATTTTGCCAACCGTTTATTTTTATACTACCCTATGCAATATTTATTACAACAACTAACTACCCTTTTGCAGCAAGAACAAGCTTTTGTATCGGAAGATGGCAAGTTGCTTAAAAATAAAATTATTGAAGCTGCATTGCAATTGCAACCATCATTTTTAAAGTCATTATTATCAAATCCAAGTATAAAAAAGCACTTTTTTCAGCAAGTGGAAGAGATTGTTGTGTTCGATAAAATCAAGTTCCAACAATTCATAAATAACAAGGCATTTTTACCTGATAGTTATACGGCATTTAAAAATAAAATTGGCTTAACTAGTGATGATAATTTTATTAGTAGCAGCAAAGAAATAGTGCTGACATGGCCTTATAAAGATGCTATTTTAGAAGGTGGGCAAACCAAAGAGGACAGCAAAAAAAATGAAACTTTTTTGCATGAAATTATAGATGCGGATACTATTGACAGGCTTTTTCACCCCAAAGTATTTACAAGGTTTAAAAAGTTTGATGCAAACGGTACGCAAACCCCTGAAACCCTTACTGATAAAGATAATTTTATCATTAGAGGTAATAATTTAATTGCTTTACACAGCCTAAAACCAGTTTATAATAACCGCATAAAACTCATTTACATAGACCCGCCTTATAACACCGGTTCTGATAGTTTTTTGTATAATGATAGCTTTAACCATAGCACTTGGTTAACCTTTATGAAAAACCGGTTAGAGGTTGCCTGGCAATTATTAGCAACCGATGGCTGCATATTTATACAAGTTGATGATACTGAATTTGCATACTTAAAAATTTTGTGTGATGAGCTGTTTGGTAGAGAAAATTTTAGAGAAAATATCATCTTAAAATCAAGCACCGAAAGCGGTGTAAATGCCATTAACGTCAAGCGTGGTGAACGCTTGTTTAAAGTAAAAGAAAACCTTTTATTTTATGCAAAATCACCATCGTTTAGGTTTAAACCGTTTTATACAAAGGCCGAGTTTAATACCAATTATAAATATGAGGTTGTAAAAACAAAAACAGGCTATACGATTGGAGATATCAGTAAAAAAATTACGACAGAACAATTACAAGGTAGGCTCAAGAAAAGCTTAAACGAAGGCGAATTATATACCATTGAACAAGCCATCATTAACTATGCTTTAGAGCGGCCTACCAATATATTTTCATTAGAAAAAAATATAAAAAAAGCAGGTGAAAAGTTTAAGGCATTTGCAGAAAAAAATAAGCCAAAAGGTATTGTAGAGGAATTTGTGAACGCTGCTAAGCAAACGGTTTTAATATACGATGGAGGTGTATTAGTGCCTTTACAAGAAAGGATTGTAACAGAAAATGGAAAGAATTATTTTGGGGTTTTAGCTTCTGATTTATGGGTTGATATTGGCACTACTGCTTCATCTGAAGGTGGCATTACATTTAGTAATGGCAAAAAGCCTGAAAAGCTTTTAAAACGTATTATAGAAATGGCTACCAACGAGAGAGATATTGTGTTAGATTATCATTTAGGTAGTGGTACAACTGCAGCAGTTGCCCATAAATTAAACAGACGGTATATTGGTATTGAGCAACTATATTATGGAGAAAATGACAGTATTGTGCGTTTGCAAAATGTGATAAAAGGCGACGCAACAGGCATTAGTAAAGCTATAAAATGGCAAGGTGGCGGTTCATTTATTTACTGCGAATTGTACAAATGCAACCAGCTTTGGATAGATGATATTTTAGCAGCAAACAACAAGCAAATAGTACCTTTAATAATCCGCATTTTAACCAGTAAGTTTTTAAATTTTACAGTAGATAAAGCAGCTTTTTTTATCCATAAAAAAACATTTAATCAGCTAACAATTGATAATCAAAAAAAGCTACTATTAAACTTGTTAGATCTAAACTATTTATACTTACCCTATACAGAAATGAAAGATGCAGACTATAAAATATCTAGCGAAGAAGTAGCACTTAACAACCAGTTTTATAATTTAAAAATCAGCTAAACAATGGCAACATATTCATCTGACAGGGCATTTACTGATATGGTGCATACTACTTTGGCATTACCAAAAATTTATGCGCCATTACACTGGCAGCCTTACATTTTAAATGCCGCCAAAGCTGTTGAAATAGATATGTTTAAGGGTATAGATTATGTGTTTATAAGCGATGGCTTTAAAACCGTTCAAGAACGATTTAGAGAAAGTAAATACCAACAATATACCGACTTTACTATTCGCTATAGAAGAGATCAAAACCCTTTAGTAGAAAGACATCTATCGGAATATTATAAAATGAAAGCAGCCTATTTTGTATATGGCATTACCAACTGCTTAAAAGACAATTTTACTGCTTGTACTGACTTTATAAAGTATGCAGTTATAGATTTGCAGAAAGTATATGAAAAGTTAGATGATGGTAGCATTTTAATACAGGATAACGGCAAGCATTTCTGTCAAATAATTGATGGCAAAATGGTTTGTCCTGTAAAATATAATCCCGATGGCTCATCTAGTTTTTTCCCGATAGAAATTAGTTTTTTAGTAAAGCGTTGGGGTAATGATATGTTGATTGCACAAAAAGGATTTTTATAAAACATGAACCTATTACACAACATATTAGATGCAAACTTAAAGACCAATATACAGTTTTATAAAAGGGTTGTGCCAAATTTTATTGCGAGTAATTTGAATAATAAATTTATTATTAGGCCATATCAACAGGAAGCTTTTGGGCGGTTCGATTTTTATTATAACAACTACCAAAAAAAGAAACACCCAATACATTTACTCTATCACATGGCAACTGGTAGCGGCAAAACATTGGTAATGGCTGGACTAATTATTTACCTATATAAACACGGTTACCGAAACTTTTTGTTTTTTGTAAATAGCACCAATATTATTAATAAAACAAAGGATAATTTCCTCAATCAACAATCATCAAAATACTTATTTGCCAATCAAATTATTATTGATACAAACCCAATAATTATTAAGGGAGTCGCCAATTTTCAGTCTGCAAATGAAGCTGATATAAACATCGTTTTTTTAACTATTCAAGGGTTACATTCAAGCTTAAATATACCCAAAGAAAATAGCCTAACATTTGATGATTTTGAAGACAAAAAACTAGTAATAATTTCAGATGAAGCACATCATATTAACGCTGAAACTAAAAAGGGATTGATACTTAATAGCGAAGAAAAAGAAAGCCTAATTAGCTGGGAAAAAACGGTTAGTAAAATTGCACAAGCCAATAGCAGTAATATTTTGCTTGAATTTACGGCAACAGCAGATATAGCAAACAGTGAGATAAAAAAGAAGTATGCGGATAAGCTAATTTTCAATTATCCATTACAACAGTTTAGGCAAGATGGGTACTCAAAAGAAGTAAAAGTTTTACAGGCGGATATGCCTGTTTTTGACAGAGCACTACAAGCCATCATCGTTAGCCAATACCGCAAAAAAATATTCGAGAAATATCGGCAAATAATTAAGCCCGTTATATTATTTAAATCTAAAACTATTGTAACTAGCGAAACCTTTGTAAATAAATTTTCTACTGCTCTGCAACAGCTTACAAATAAAGACATTGAGGCGATTTCAGAACAAAATAAAACAGGTATTATTAACAATGCTTTTAATTTTTTTAGAGCCAATAATATCGATTTTGAGCAGTTGATATTAGAGCTTCAGGAAGACTTTTCACTAAACAAATTATTGTCAGTAAATAGCAAAGATGATAGCGTACAAAAGCAACTAGCAGTTAATTCACTAGAAGATGACAACAATAATTACCGAGCCATTTTTGCAGTAGATAAACTTAATGAAGGCTGGGATGTACTTAACTTATTTGATATAGTAAAATTGTATGAAACAACCAATACTACCAACCAAAGTAAGCCTGATAAAACAACGGTTAGTGAAGCACAATTAATTGGCAGAGGTGCTAGATATTGCCCATTCAAATTGTTTAATGAACCTATATATTTTACAAGGCAATTTGATGCTGAACTCAACCACGAATTACGCATTTGCGAGACCCTATTGTACCATAGCAGCTACAACCCAAAATATATAGCAGAATTACATGCAGCCTTAGTAGAAATTGGCATTGTTACAGATGAAACACCTGAGAAAAAACGAGTAAAAAAGTATGTTATTACTACTAATAAAGTTATACCGATTAGCAATGAAGACTTACTGAATAAAATTTGTAAACAGGATTTTACCATTCATTTAAAAACTGGTGAAATGCAATACTCACAAGCATTTGAGGCTATTGATAGTAATGATTTACAAAAGACCGAAATCAAATTCCTATTAAAAGATTTTGGTGAAGCCATTATCAGAAAAGCTATTAATAGCTTTCCATTTTACGAGTTTATAAATTTACAAAAAATATTACCAGGCGTTAACTCTATATCAGCATTTATCAGTACCTATTTAGCGAATATTTCGATTAGCGTAATTGGTTCTAAAAAACAAACTGCTAATCTTTCAGCAGCTGAAAAATTAGCAGTTTGTTTAAATGTATTGGAACAAGTTGGGAAGATTATTTACTAGCAACCATTTTTTATAGGCTGCAAAAATTATACACCCGACTATGTGTTTTTTTATTTAAACTATCAATAGCTTTAATTTTCAACTCAACTTCAATTACACCATTCTTTCCTTTTTCGTCATATTTATCAATGGCATTTTTATCTTTAAGCACATTGATACTTTTAATTGAATTCGGGTTAATGGTATCGAAGTTGTTTAACATTTTATTTTTTTGAGAAAGATGGCTATAACGCTTAACCATAGCATGTTCCACCAAGTGACGGTCAGCTTCTCAAATCTTATTAA
>JAYVNQ010000273.1:0-3140 GCA_043758365.1 Chitinophagales bacterium | reverse complement strand
AATAGTAAGAAAAAGAAGCCTGTAAAAACTTTCGCTTTTATATTGTTGAGATTTTAATAATGTATGCTGCGAAAGTTTAAGCTTTCGTATATAATATTGTTTTTTTTATAACTTGTTGAAAATAGAAAAACAACAAGTGTTTAATTTTTAAATGCAGGAAACTTTCTCATATATTTGAGTTGGCTGCAATTACCCGGCCGGCAACCAGAATTAAATTCTTAGGCTAACGGAAAGATAAGAAATGCGAAAACGTATATTATATATCAAAAAATATAGACCGTACATTTTCAGAACAGTAAAAAACGTAAGCCAAAATTATGGACACATACATCAAGTCATTTAAAAGTATAAATTTGTAATACAATTAATCTAATGACAATGAAGCAAAAATTAAATTCTACAATTTTATTTATCCTATTAGGATTAATTTCAGTCGGTTCAAAGGCACAAATAAAATTGGACCCTGAATATTTTTCGTTCAATAAAAAAACTGAATTATTTCCCAAATCTTTTAGATTGAATAATTTTTCAGATTCGACTTTCTCATATAACTTAAAAAAATCGAGTCCAAATAAAATTATACTTCCGTTGGACAATATGATATGTTTATTACCGCCTAGCGAAATAAAATATCATATCCAGGTATTCAATCCACACCAAATTGGTGACAACTACATCAACAATATGCCCAATGCTTTGCCAAAGGTTGACCTCATCAAATAAAATATTAACTGCAGGCAACATTATGTCGTATAGCCGAAAGCCCCCGAATTAAAAATCACTTAACATAAAATGCAAAAGCCCCGGTCAGCAGAGACTGGGGTTTTTGGTTATAAGCTGTTCAGAGACACCGGGGCTTAGGTGGTTTTGTAGCATTCATTGGAAGCCACTGCTACTTTAAAAATACTGTTTTGCTTTGCTACAGGATGCAAAATATAGGGTGTTTTTGTACCACTGGCATAGCTTCCCCTACCCAATTTAATTCAACAAATTAAGCTGCTTTATCTCGTTATTTTTTGTATCGTCATTGGCTTGTCAAAGCGGGTGATGGGTAATAAATAGGGAAGGCGATAGGTTAGGTAGATTGGCAAATAAGGAACGTAAACTAGCGTAACGGCAGCGGTGTACCTGGATAATAAAAGGCAGACAGTAAAAACACCTGATTTAATTTATAAACACTATTTTTAAAAGTGCAAAATTTTTGATGATCTAAAAATCAATAAAATTAGCAGTACAAAAAAAACAATTTCAAAACTCGTGTAACACAAAGAACAGGTTGATACTTTACTCCATATAGGTTAGCTTACGGCGACATCAGGCAACTCAAAAGTGTACCGCAATGCCCTACAGAGAGTTTTTCAATGCGGGGCTTTTTAAAGGGGCAATGCGGATACTTTTCTTAATGTTGTGCGTCATACAAAAAGATCCTGTAACCTTGACAAATGTTTAGAAAATTTATTTATTTCATAGTCGGTTCAGTAGGACTTTTACTCGTTTGCTATTTCATACAACCGATTAAAAAAGGTAAAGGGCTTGACACAACAACTAAATATGAACTTGTAAAAAATTGGCTCGACTTACCCAAAGATTTAAAGTTAGGAAATCCAACAGGTATTAGTATTGACACAAATCAAAACATCGTAGTTTTTCAGAGAGCAGACCGAGAATGGAATTTTTTTAGTTCAATGCCAGACAAACCAATTCAGAGCAAAACCATTTTAATCATTAATAAAGAAAGTGGAAAACTCATAAACAGTTGGGGCGACAATTTATTTATAATGCCTCACGGTTTGAAAGTTGATAATGAAAATAATATTTGGGTTACAGACGTTGGGCTTCATCAAGTTTTTAAATTCAGTTATGACGGGAAGCTTTTGCTGAAACTTGGAGAAGCAAAAGTTGCAGGTAATGATAGTTTACATTTTGACAAACCAACAGATATTGCAATTGCAAAAGATGGTTCGTTTTATGTTAGCGATGGTTATGGAAATAGCAGAGTTATAAAATTTTCGGCAGCAGGAAAATATTTGTTTGAGTGGGGCAAAAAAGGCGACAAAGAAAGTGAGTTTAACATTCCACACGGAATTGCGTTAGACGAAAATGGAAATGTTTATGTGGCAGACCGAGAAAATAATAGAATACAAATATTTGACTCAACTGGAAAATTTATAAAGCAATTTGCAGACAATTCATTTGGGACAATTTGTGCAGTTGCATTTGATAATTCAAAATCAAAATTATTTGCCGTTGACGACTTTACATTTTTAAAAGTTAAGCATCGTGGTTCAGACGCTTTTGTATTGGACACAGGAGGAAAAGTGCAAACACGATTAGGAAAAAGTGGCTTTTACGAAGGAGAAACTTCTTGGTATCACGACTTAACAGTTGACAAAGACGAAAATATTTATGTTGGCGACATTTTAGGAAACACAATTCAAAAGTTTAAAAAAGTTTCAAACCAATGACAGAAAAGTACGAACGCACAACATTATGTCGTATAGCCGAAAGCCCCTGAATTAAAAATCACTCAACATAAAATGCAAAAGCCCCGGTCAGCAGAGACTGGGGTTTTGGCTATATTCTGTTCAGCGACACTGGGCTTAGCGAGTTTTGTAGCATTTATTGTGAGCAGGTGCTACTTTCAAAATACTGTTTTGCTTTGCTACAGGATGCAAAATATAGTATCTGTTTGTGGCCCTCGCATAGCTTCCCCTACCCAATTTTATGGAACTGCTGTAACTACTTTTTTTCGTTATTTTTTTTATAGTTATTGACTGGGCAAAGCGGGTGATGGGTAATAATTAGGGAAGGTGATAGGTTAGGTAGATTGGCAAACAAGGAATGTAAACTAGCGTGACGGCAGCGGTGTACCTGGATAATAAAAGGCAGACCGTAAAAACACCTGATTAAATTTATAAACACTATTTTTAAAAGAGCAAAATTTTTGATGATCTAAAAATCAATAAAATTAGCAGTACAAAAAAACAATTTAAAAACTCATGTAACACAAAGAACAGGTAATGATACATTACCCCATATAGGTTAGCTTACGGCGACATCAGTCAACTCAAAAGTATACCGCAATGCCCCCATAAAGAGTTTTTTAATGCGGGGCTTTTTAAAGGGGCGAGGGGGGGTAC
>JAYVNQ010000272.1:0-3144 GCA_043758365.1 Chitinophagales bacterium | reverse complement strand
TAAAGCATTTTCTTTTTGCGATATGGAAGAGAAAATATTTTTACGAGATATTCATAAGGTAATTGGTAAATCAATACCTGTAGATAATGCACATCCGTTTGCATTACCAGAGATAACGCCAATTATTACTACGTATGTAAAAGCACCTTCTCAACAATTTAGAGGTAAAAAACGTAGGTTTTAAGCACACGAATTAGAGGCTATTATACTAATTACACGAATTATAAAGATTAATAAACTAAAATTCCATTTCAAATATTTGAAATGGAATTTTTAGTTTTGGAAAGTTTGTGGCAACAAAAAGCCCCACAAATTTGTGAGGCTTTAAAATATTTGAAAAAAGAAATTAGTCTTTTTTAGCGTAGCGTTTTTTGAACTTGTCAATACGACCTGCCGTATCAACCAACATATTTTTACCAGTATAAAACGGGTGAGATGTATTTGAAATCTCTAATTTAACTACTGGATACTCCTTACCATCTTCCCAAACAATAGTTTCTTTACTGTTTGTAGTTGATTTACTAATAAATGATGTACCGTTACTCATGTCTTTAAAAACAACTAAACGGTAATTTGAAGGGTGGATACCTTGTTTCATATAAATTTTTATTTAAGGCTTATACGGATTTTGCCGTATAAAATGTTTAATGGATTGCAAATGTAAGTCTGCCACATGTTTTAGCCAAATGAAATTTGTATTTAGCTCTTCATATTATCAAACTGTAGCGGAAAGCCAAGATTACCACTTTTGCAAAGTGCAATTACATCTTGCAAATCGTCAATTTTTTTAGCTGTAACACGCACAATATTATCCATAATGGCAGCTTGCACTTTTAAGCCACTGTCTTTAATTAATTTCACTATTTTCTTAGCATCATCTTGCTTTAAGCCATTGCATACTAATACTTCTTTTTTTACTACTTTACCACTTGGGTATGCCTCTTTTTCAAAGTCAAACGCATTAGCATCAATACCTTGTTTTACACTACGGCTAATAATTACATCAACTACTTGCTGCAATTTCATATCACTCTCTGCTTCAAGGCTTACTATAAAATCTTTTTTATTAAGAGAGATAACTACATGGCTGTTTTTAAAGTCAAAGCGGTTTTCAATTTCTTTTTTTACGGTGTTAATGGCGTTGTCCAGAGTTTGCAAATCAACTTTGCTGGCAATATCAAATGATGGCATGATGGAATAATTTGCAACGAAGATAAAGGCAAAGCGCAAATGTGAGTATATGCAAATAGGAGGATTTACAAATGCTTGAATGTGTAAATATTGAAATTTTAAAATATGTACATTTTTTAATAATTTTATCAGCTCATTAGTGCTGAATATTTTTGTGATTTCTTTCACAACAAAGCAGTAAAAAAAGGCATCTAATAAAAATATAGGCATGGTATTTTCTTTTAAGATGTTATTACATTTAAACCTATTGCCAAGGAGAAGACTTTTACCTGATTTATTTTACTTAATCACTAAAACTTCAGTTATGACTTCTCCCCTAACCCCTCGTTTTACAATTATTATCCTTGTTTTTTTTATTTGTAGTAACATCTCAGCACAAAAAAATTCTATTTACGAAATTGGCATCAACGCTGGCACACTAATTTATCAAGGAGATATTGCTACTAGTGATATTGGTAATTTTCAAGGTTTAAAACCTGCTTTTAGTTTTTATGTAAATAAACAATTGCACAACTATTTTTCAGCTAGGGCGAATTTGGTATTGGGTAGTTTTAGTGCAGATGAATCAAAAATGAGTAGCCCAGATTGGAAGCAGCATCGAAACTTTTCGTTCAGCACATCCGTTGCAGAATTATCAACCTTATTAGTTTGGAACATTAAAGGCGAAAATGTTGAAAATAACTATCGTAATTTAAAACCGTATTTTTTTGGCGGCATTGGTGTAACTTTTTTAAACATTAAACGAGATTTTAGTAAAATTGATACTACTTATTTTGATGCAAAATCTACTACTGTAATCGGGCTAGGTATTGATAAAGCTAAAGCCACACCTAGAACAATAATTGTAATACCTGTTGGTGCAGGGCTTAATTATACCATTAGCGAAAAAATGGGCATTAAAGCCGAAGCCACTTATCGCTTTGCTTTTACCGATTATATTGATGGCTTTAGTTACGCAGGTAACCCATCAGCAAAGGATAGCTATTACGGGTTTTCAATAGGGCTAAGTTATAAACTTTTTAATGGCGGTGAATACAGTTGCCCATCTGTAAAGCTGTAGTTATTTTTTATATTTTTGCGGTATGATAAAGCTGAGTGTGAACATCAACAAATTTGCAACAATTCGTAATAGTCGTGGTGGTGATAATCCTAATGTAAAGCAAGCAGCCATTGATGCACAGCGTTTTGGAGCTGATGGAGTAACGGTGCATCCTAGGCCAGATGAAAGGCATATTACTTACCAAGATGTGTACGACATCATGCCAATAATGACCACTGAATTTAATATTGAAGGCAACCCAACGGAACAGAAATTTGTGGACTTAGTTTTAGTTGTAAAACCTCATCAAGTAACCTTGGTGCCAGATGCCTTGGGACAATTGACCAGCAATCACGGTTGGGATACAGTAGCTCATCAAAAATACTTAACAGAAATTATCGCAGTATTTAAAAATGCTGGTATAAGAACTTCGGTATTTGTTGATCCAATAATTGATATGGTTGAAGGAGCAGCAAAAACTGGCACTGATAGAATTGAATTATATACTGAAGGGTATGCAAAAGCTATGGCGCAATCATCAATCGAAGATAGAGAATCTGCTATAAAACCTTATGTAGTTGCAGCTTTAAAAGCTAAAGAATTAGGGCTTGGTTTAAATGCTGGTCACGATTTGAATTTACATAATTTAAAATATTTTGCCCAAAATATCCCTTGGATAAATGAAGTAAGTATTGGTCATGCATTAGTTTGTGATGCTTTGTATTTGGGTTATGAAAATGCAATACAACTTTATAAAAGACAATTAAACTAATTTTTTAATCATTAGACCTCTAACATAATAATATCACTCAATATTTTATTTTTTGCTTCGTTATAGCACTATGCTATATAAGGATATACAAGACTGTTCACCCGTTGTTTTCAAACGTCTTACAGGCGTTAAGCTAGTAACT
>JAYVNQ010000271.1:0-3156 GCA_043758365.1 Chitinophagales bacterium | reverse complement strand
TAGTTAGCTTCTTAAAGTTACGAGCCAGTTATGGTATTGTTGGTAATGCCGAAATTGGCAATTTCCCTCAATTGGGTCTTTTCTCTGGCGATGCAGGCTATGCTGGAGCAGCTGGACAACGTCCTTCTCAACTTAGAAACGATAACTTGAAATGGGAAACTACCAAACAATTTGATTTTGGTATTGATTTTGGTATTCTAAAAAACCGCATTACAGGTGAAATTGATTACTATTCTAAAAACACTGAAGGATTATTATTAAATGTAAATATTCCTTCAACTACTGGTTTCAATAGTCAAGTTAGAAACATAGGTAAGTTGGAAAATAAAGGTTTTGAATTAGTTCTTAATTCTCAAAATCTAATTGGTGCTTTCAAATGGTCAACAAATTTCAATATAGCTCGCAATATTGGTAAAGTAAATGATATTCAAGGTCAAATTATTCAAGGTGGTGTTAGTAATATGAACCGTGTACAAGAAGGATATGCAGTTGGTGTATTTTATACGCCTGAATTTGCTGGTGTAGATCCTGCTAACGGCAACGCATTATTCTATTTGAATACTAAAAATTCTGACGGTTCAATGAATAGAGGAACAACCAGTAATTATTCTTTAGCTCAACGCGTTGTAGTGGGAAATCCAAATCCTGACTATGTTTTTGGTTTAACAAATACCTTTTCTTACAGAGGATTTGATGCATCTATCTTCTTTAATGGAGTATCTGGCAACCAGAATAATATTTATGGTATGGGTAGATACTCTTCTGCAAATATGTTGTATGAAGACAACAACACTGCCGATCAGTTAGGGAGATGGCAAAAACCAGGCGATATTACCAATATACCGCAGGTACGTTTATATAGAACAAATGGTTCTCAAGCTAGTAGCCGCTATATTGTTGATGGCTCTTATATTCGTCTTAGAACAGCCTCTTTGGGTTATACTTTCAATTCCAAACAGCTGTCTAAATTTAAAATAGACCGATTAAGATTTTATATATCCGGTCAGAACTTGCTAACCTTTACAAAATATACCTATTGGGATCCGGAGGTAAATGCTGATTCATTTGATTCAAATATTGCTAAGGGAAACGATTTTTACACAGCACCACAACCAAGAACCATTTTGCTTGGCGTGAACATAACTTTTTAATCAAATTAATAATAACTAATATGAAAATATTTAACAATAATATAAGAAGCAACTTTACTGTAGCTTTACTAATAGGTATTTTTACGCTAGTAAGCTGCGAAAAGAGATTAGATGAAATTTCTCCTACATCAAGTATCGCAGACAATCTGGCCTTAAATACAGAGGCTGATGTATTGGTAACTTTAGTGGGTGCTTATGATGGTGCCCAAAATACGAGTTCGTATGGTGGAGAAGTTATGGTACTTAATGATCTAATTGCTAATACGAGTAATATAAATTTTACAGGTACTTTCGCTGGATTGTCTGATGCATATCAAACACAAATGGTTGCCGATAACTCATTTGCTGCTAGTATTTGGTCTGCTTCTTACAATACAATTAACAGGTGTAACAATGTATTATCTGCTGTAAGTAAAGTAACTTCTTCTGCTGCAAAAAGAAACTCAGTAGAAGGCGAGGCTTTAATGTTAAGGGCTTCTACTTTTTTTGAGTTGGTTAAATTGTATGCAAAGTTTGTAGGAAATGGCGATTATGCTACTAATCCTGGTGTGCCCTTAGTACTAACGCCAACAGGTAATGTTACCGATGCCAACTATCCTCCAAGAGCAACTGTTAAAGCAGTTTACGATCAAGTAATTGCTGATCTTGTTAAAGCAGAATCGTTACTACCCGCTTCTAACGGTAACTATGTAAGTAAATGGGCTGCTGCTGCTCAATTAAGCCGTGTATATTTAGTACTTAAAGATTATGCGGGTGCAAGAGATGCTGCTAATCGTGTTATTTCAGGTAGCGGTAAATCACTTGCTCCTAATTTTAGCAACTTATGGTTTACGTATCTTAATAATGGTGGAGCAACACCAGCAGAATATTTATTCTCTTTAAAAGTAACCCCACAAGACGGTGCTAATGCCCAGAATACATATTTTGGTAGAACAATCGGTAGTATTCCTGGAACTGCGGGCAGAAGCGATTGTAAAATCAAATCAGCCCATATTGCATCTTACGAGAATGGTGATTTTAGAAAGGGTTATTTTATTTTGAGTGGCGGTAGTAACTACACTCTAAAACATTTAGACCGATATGGCGATGTTTGTATTATTCGTTTAGCCGAAATGTTCCTCACTAGAGCAGAATGTAATCAGCGTTTAGGAACTATTGTTGGTGCACTTCCAGTAGCCGATGTCAACAAAATCCGTAACCGTGTAGGGTTACCATCATTACTATTAGTAACTTTAGCAGATATTACCAAAGAAAGGTCTCTCGAACTAGCTTTTGAAGGCCACAACTTAATTGAAGCAAAACGTTTACAAACTTCAGTTGGTATACTTGCTTGGAACGATCCTAAGCTAATTTTACCTATTCCGAAAAGAGAAACTGATGTAAACAAAAACCTTATCCAAAATGAGGGGTATTAATAAAAAAATTGCACCACGTTACTATAAAAAAATACCCACTTAGCTAAGTGGGTATTTTTTTATGATAATCCTTTACAAATCTTCTTCACAATGCCTGGGCCCTCATACACAAAACCAGTCCATACTTGCACTAGACTTGCACCTACATCCAATTTCTCCTTTGCATCAGTCACTGTAAAAATACCGCCACTTGCTATTATTGGTATTTTACCGCCTGTTTGCTGGTGTAAATAACTAACCACTTCTGTGCTTCTTTTTGTTAATGGGTTGCCACTTAAACCACCTGCACCAATTACCGCAATTTCTTGTGGCGATGTAATTAGATTTTCTCTGCTAATGGTGGTGTTAGTTGCAACTAAGCCTGATAAGTTTACTTCAAAAGATAAGTCCACAATATCATCTAATTGTTCTATGGTTAAATCTGGTGCTATTTTTAGTAGTAATGGTTTTGGCTTTGCCTTACCTTGGTTAATACTTTGAAGATGTGATAATATTTTTTTTAGTGATGACTTCTCTTGTAATTCTCGCAAACCAGGTGTATTCGGGCTACTCACATTTACCACAAAGTAATCTACACATTCAAATAATTG
>JAYVNQ010000270.1:0-3162 GCA_043758365.1 Chitinophagales bacterium | reverse complement strand
GTAAATGAGCCTTTACAATCATCAATAGTGAGCGTTTTTTTAGCATCATCCCAATTAAAAGTAATGGTTGAGTAAGCACCTTTCTCGTAATTATAGTTGTCATTTCCATCTTCATACTGTACAAATATGCCATTTGCACCAGGGTAAATGCGTACTTCTAAATTGTCCCATTTTTTCTCAGTCGCATATTGTACTTGTGGCCCAAAAGGCATAATACTACCAGCTTTTATGTACAAAGGAATCTCATCAATAGAGGTTGGTTTTACTATTTCTTGCCCACCATTTAGTTTTTCATTTCTCCAGAAATCATACCAAGCTGTACCTTCTGGCAAGTACACTTTTGTAGATTTTGCAATGGCATCAAAAATAGGTTCGCCCTTTTTGCCAAAATTGTAAATTTCTCTAGGAATATCAGTACCATGAGAACGCATCATTGGCGTTAAAGCAGCAAACTGCAACCAACGCACATACAACTCTTGAAACGCAGGATTTTTAGCACCTTCTTTAAAACCTTTGTTGTAAGCATTTGCAAAAAAACCACCAATATCAGTGTTCCAATAAGGAATGGCACTCATAGAAAAATTAAGACCAGCAGATATTTGGTTGCGTAGCGACTGCCAAGAAGAGTTTACATCGCCTGACCAAGTATTGGCCCCATAACGTTGCTGACCAGCAAAAGCAGAACGGGTGAGGATGAATATACGCTTATCTGTACTTTTTACTTTCTGATGTTCAAATACACCACCAACCGTCATTAATGGATAGGCATTTCGTACTTTACGGAAAGAACCTAGGTAGGTTTTTAAGTTAAAATCGGTTGGTTTAAAATCTAAATGATCTGGCTCTGATGAATCCATCCACCAACCATCTATGCCTAACTCGTACATTTTTTGTAAATATTTCCAATAAATGTCTCGTGCTTCTGGATTATAAACATCATAAGGCTGCACACCCGATGGATAATCACGATTTGGTGGCCAGGTTTCTAAACCAGATTGAGGCCAAGTACCAAAATTTAGCAACATATTTTTAGGCTGCATTTCACGAAATTGCTTGGTTTGTGGTCCAAAAGAATTCCAGATAGACACGATAACGTGGGCATTCATATTATGAATATCATCTACCATTTTTTTAGGATTAGGAAATTCTGGATTCAAAAATTCCATGGCATTCCACAAATAATTGTTGCCCCAATATTGCCAATCTTGGATAATGCCATCTAAAGGCACACCTAAATTACGATATTTTTTACAACGCCTACCAGCTCATTTTGGCTTTTATAACGCTCTTTACTTTGCCAGTAACCAAACGTCCATAAAGGAAACAAAGGCACTTTACCAGTCAATTCACGCATACCAGCAATTGAGCCATCAATATTGCCACCTAATACAAAATAATAATCTATACAATCACCTACATCAGATTTAAAAGAGGTAAGTTCTGGTTTATCTTCAAAAAGAGTTGGCGAATAATTATCCCAAAACAAGCCATAACCTTTTGTAGAAACCATAAAAGGCACATAATCATCGGTATTGCCTTGCACCATATTAATGCGTACATTGCTGAACGACAGCTTCCCTCGCTTTTGGTAATTTTATTTTCTACCAAATCGCAAGCTTTATCATATACAATATTCGCAGTACCTATTTTAGACTTAATGCCATTTAAAATAGTGATTGTTTTAATAGGTGTGCCATTATAATTGCCCCAAAGCATCGGTTCGTTATCGGCATTTGGGCCAATTACAGCCACTTTTCTTGAGGATTTATTAAGCGGTAATACATTGTTTTTATTTTGTAGCAAGGTCATAGATTTTAATGCCATATCTAATGCCAGCTTCTTGTGTACATCGTTATTGATGACCGATGTTGGGATATTTGCCCAAGGCACAATAGCGTTGGCATCAAAATCGCCCAAATCGAAACGACCAACCAGCACACGTTCTAAATCCTTGTTAACTTCTTTCTCAGACAACAACCCTTTTTTTACTGCTTCTGGAATATTTTTATAGGCATAATTTGCCCAATCGCACTCAACGTCTGTACCGGCTAACACACTTTTTGCAGACGCATGTAGGGCATCAGATGATACTTTATGGTTGGTAAAAAAATCAGTAACAGCACCACAATCTGACACGACCAAATATTTAAAACCCCAATCTTCTCTAAGTATCGTTTGCAATAAACGGTTATTGCCACAGCATGGCTCATCATCTAATCGTTGATAGGCACACATTACCTCACGCACATCTGCATCTTGCACCAACGCCTTAAAAGCTGGCAAATACGTTTCCCATAAATCTCTTGGATTAACCTTGTTGAGGTTTAAGGAATGGCGGCTCCATTCTGGCCCAGAATGCACGGCATAATGCTTGGCACAGGCTAATAATTTTTTATATCGTGACTCCGTCGGGCCTTGCAAACCTTTTACCACCATTGTTCCCATTCTAGACGTTAAGTAGGGATCTTCACCATAGGTTTCTTGTCCACGGCCCCAACGTGGGTCTCTAAAAATATTAACATTTGGCGTCCATACCGACAAACTTAAAAAACGTTTGTTTTCTTTGCCTCTTCTTAGCGATTCGTGGTATTTGGCCCTTGTTTCATCTGAAGCTGCATCAAAAATTTTGTATACCAATTGGTCATCAAACGAAGCTGCCATGCCTATTGGTTCAGGAAAAACAGTTACACTATCGTTGTTAGCTAAGCCATGTAAAGATTCGCTCCACCAATTAAACTTTTTTACACCTAAACGAGGAATGGCGGGTGATTGATCGAACATTAAAGAAGCTTTTTCTTGTAGCGTTAATCTTGAGATTAAATCTTTAGCTCTTTGCTCCGATGATAGTTTGGGATTTTTATAAGGCAACTGTGCTATTGCATGAATTGAAAAATGACAGGTGAAAGCACTGAAAATGATTTTTTGAATAATTCGAGATTTATAATTCATATTTATTTAATTATGTAGTATTTTAAAATTAATAAAGACAAACTTTTCCTTTGGCAAATCCTTTTCCCAGAACCACCTAAAATCTTATTTCAAATAACCTATTCTCAATAACTTTTACTGAACTGGTTGATATTTTCTTTACAATAAGTGTTTGAACAGTATTAATGAACTGGCCGACAAGGAATTAATCCTGTTTTTATTTTTTCAAAATCA
>JAYVNQ010000269.1:0-3163 GCA_043758365.1 Chitinophagales bacterium | reverse complement strand
CCATAATGTGATAATGTGATAATCTGCTAATTTGCTAATAAACCATACGTTAATCATTAGCACATCAGCACATTTGCTAATTAACTAATCTATTTTCCTACCACCACTTTTGCAAAACGTACGAGTTTATCGTTCAGGTAATAACCTTTCATCACTTCATCTAAAACTTTACCTTTTAATTTATCAGTTGGTGCAGCAATTTCAGTGATGGCTTCATGTTTTTCAACATCAAAATCAGTGTTAATACTTTCCATTACTTTAACGCCTTTGGCTTGCAAAGTGCTACGGAGTTTATTAAATACCAATTGAACGCCTTCCTTCTGTAACTCAATATTATCGGTGGTTTGCAGTTGTTTTTCAGCACGGTCGCAATCATCCAAAACATCTAATAAACCTACTATTACATCCTTACCTGCGGTTTGAATAAGCTCTAAACGTTCCTTAGCAGTACGGCGGCGAAAATTATCAAACTCGGCCATTAAACGCAAGTATTTATCCTTTTGCTCCTGAATCTCATCCTGTAATTTTTCAAATTGATTTTCTTCCTCGACAGGCTCGTTTAAATGTGTGGAACCACCTGCACTTTCGTCAGCATTAAAATTAAAATTGTCGTTGATTGTCTCGTTATCGGTAATTATATCTTTTTCTTCCATAATTTTTGATTGTGTTTTGATAGGGTCAATTTTTTTGCCACGCCTTGAAATTGGAAAAATTGGCAGTTTATTTTTTAAATATTTTAACCACATAAGCACGTAGATACAAAAAGAACACATAGCATTTATATGTGTTCTTTTTGTAATTTATATTGATATTTATTTGTGCGAAATATTACGCTTCCATCAATTCACCTAAATATTGTTTTTCTTCTTTAAATGCTTTGCGTGGTTTTAAGCCAAGTAATTGGAACATGGCATTGTCATCATCAAAACTAGGGTTAGGCGTGGTTAATAATTTATCGCCAGCAAAAATAGAATTGGCACCAGCCATAAAGCACATGGCTTGCTCAGCAATGCTCATATCTGTGCGGCCAGCACTTAAACGTACCATTGTTTTTGGCATTAAAATACGGGCTGTGGCTATCATACGTATCATATCCCAAACAACCACTTTTTCGTTGTTTTCTAACGGTGTACCTTTTATAGCTACCAAAGCATTAATCGGCACACTTTCAGGATGTTCTGGCATATTGGCCAAAGTATGTAACATTTTTATCCTGTCTTCATGGGTTTCACCTAAGCCAATAATACCGCCACAACATATGGTAACACCAGCTTTACGAACATTATCTAAAGTTTGTAAACGGTCATCGTAAGTACGCGTGGTAATAATTTCGCTATAATGTTCCTTGCTCGTATCAAGGTTATGATTGTAAGCATACAAACCAGCTTCTGCTAGTTTTTCGGCTTGTGTTTCGGTAAGCATACCAAGTGTACAACAAACTTCCATACCCATTTGATTAACACCTTTTACCATATCTAGCACACGGTCAAAGTCGCGGTTATCTCGTACTTCTCTCCAAGCTGCACCCATGCAAAACCGAGTGCTACCAGCATCTTTAGCTTTTTGGGCATATTGCAATACGTCTTCTTTTTTCATCAGAGCTTGCACATCTACACCAGTACTGTAACGTGCTGCTTGAGGGCAATATGAACAATCTTCGCTACAACCACCAGTTTTAATACTTAGCAGCGTACAAACCTGCACTTCGGCAGTATCGTTATATTTTCTGTGTAGGGTAGCAGCGTTAAAAACAAGTTCTAAAAGAGGGGAATTATAAATGTCTTGTATCTCATTTAAAGACCAGTTATTGCGAATGTCTTGCATAATATGAAGCTATGTTTGACAGCAAATATATACCACTGATTAAAATGATGAGAATGATTTAGTTGATTGGTGTTTACACAAATAATATGCTTCGATAAAAGTTCAAAAAATATCCAATAGATGCAGTGTGCGACGCATATGTGGCTGAATAGAATTACTAAGGCTAGCCCCAAAAATTACTCTTTATCAGCCTTCTTTTTTATAGATGCACCACCACTTGTACTGATGTTGTTAATATTGCTTTCACCTTTATAATAAATGGTTGCACTGCCACTTGCTTCGGCTTTAAATTCTTTATTTATAGTAATGCGAATATTGGCTGCACCACTTGCTTCAGCTTTGCAAATAGCAGTTTGCAAGTTGTATGCTTTTATGTTAGATGCGCCACTGGCTTCAATTGTAGCCCTCTCTGCCTTACCACTTAACTTAATATTTGAGGCACCACTTACAGTAATTAACAAACTTGTTATGGCAACTTCGCCCTTAAAATCGCTGGCACCAGAGCAGGCAATTTTTAAGTCGTTGAGTATAATAGGTTCAATAATAATTACATTGCAAGCACCATTGGCTTCTATGCGTTTTACATCTTTAAAAGTAACGTAAGCCTTACTTTTTGTGTTGCCCCAGCTTTTCCAGTTCCAACCTTTACCTTCAAAAAAAATATGCAGCGTACCATTAGTGACCTCGGCTTTTATATGGCTTTTTGCCTCATTGTTAGCAGCACTAATGGCCACGCCTTCCTCGGTACCTTGCGATAAATATAGGTCAATAGCACCGCCTACTTCCACTGCCGAAAAGCTACTTACTTTTCTTACTTCTGCGTTAGCATCGTACACCAAATTTTTGGTGGTTTGGGCTTTGGTAGATAAGCTTGCCCCAACTATCAACACACTAAAAAATAACTGCTTCATACTGGTATGGTTTGCTATTAAACGATGTTAGTAAAGATAAGTTACAGGAGGTGAAAATATATTGATGGGAATTAGAATACCTATTGCTGCACGAGATAATCATCTAACTAATACCAATTCACTAATTAAATTTCGCATTTAAAATATTGCCATAAATATCAGAAGCTGTTTGAGTTAATTATTTAAAAAAGTTTACAGTCTGGGTTACAGATACTAAAAAAGGAAGCCAGTCGTTAAAGTGTTGATGACAAAAAAAACAAATTTTCAACTGACTTTCAGTGGCAAATTATAGCAAGTTTGCTGATATTACAAAGAAAACCTAAGTGGGATTTAAGAAATATATGGGAAGCCATTTGCTATGTAACCAAAACGGGTTGTCAGTGGCGCTTGCTTCCAGAACATTATCCACCTTGGCAAACGGTTTATTG
>JAYVNQ010000268.1:0-3169 GCA_043758365.1 Chitinophagales bacterium | reverse complement strand
ATGATGTTAGCGAACGAGAATTTCAATTAGAACGTGGTGGCACTTGGGACAAAGGAAAAGGCTGCGACACGTTTGCCCCAATTGGACCATGGATGGTTACCAAAGATGAAATTAAAGACCCACATAATTTGCGTTTATGGTTAAGTGTAAATGGAAAAATAATGCAGGATGGCAATACTGATGATTTAATTTTTAATATACCTTACTTGGTTTCTTACATCAGTCAATTTATGACCTTGTTGCCAGGCGACATAGTAAGTACTGGAACACCAGCCGGTGTTGGCTTAGGATTTACACCAAATATTTTTTTAAAAGCAGGCGATATTGTTGAGTTAGGAATTGATGGATTGGGCACAAGCATACAAAGCTTGGTTGCTTATGAACAGAGCAATTAATTATTATATTTTTAATTAATATGATGTTTGTTGTATCTACTATTTGTTGCTTGAGCATATGCAGATTGGTTATTTCAAAAAATGAATATTAATAACGTTGTAAGTTATTGCAGCCATACTTTTTAAACCCCTTTCATGAAACAGAAGAACCCCTATTTTTTCCCTTTCATCCTCATTACCTCTTTGTTTTTTTTATGGGGTTTTGCACATAATCTAGATCCTATTTTAATTCCCCATTTAAAACGGTCTTTCACCTTAAGTACACTACAGGCATCGTTGGTAGATTCGGCAGTATTTATTGCCTATTTTATTATGGCTTTGCCAGCTGGTTTCATTATGAAAAAATATGGCTACAAGTCGGGTATTATTATTGGGTTGTTGTTGTTTGCTTTTGGATCTTTTCTCTTTATTCCAGCAGCCAATACCCAACAGTATCCTTTTTTTCTTGCTGCCTTATTCATTATTGCTTGTGGCTTAACTATTCTAGAAACTGCTGCAAACCCTTATGCATCGCTGTTGGGCGACCCTGCAACCGCCACACAACGTTTAAATTTTGCACAATCATTTAATGGGCTTGCTGCAACTATGGCACCCATTGTTGGGGCCAAATTAATATTGGCCAAAGGTGCTTCGGACGCAGAACTGAACGCCATGACAAGTGCTGCTAGACAAATTGCATTGTCTTCTGAAGCATCCACTGTAAAACTGCCCTACCTTATTTTAGGAACGTTGATTTTGGTGATTGCGATAATTTTCTTTTTTACTAAACTACCCGAAATAAAAGATGGTGATGAATTGGAAAGCAGTAAAAGTATCTTTCATGCATTAAAGCATAGGCATCTAAGTTGGGGTGTAGCGGCGCAATTTTTTTATGTAGGTGCACAGGTTTGCGTATTCAGTTTTTTTATACTATTTGCTTCAAAAGTTATTCCCCCAGATTCACCAAAAGATGCCTTTATACTAACAATAGAAAAAATATTAAAAGGTCTGCATATTGTTGATAGTGTTAGTCAATCAGATTATCTGTCCTACTATTTAGCAACCTGTGGTTTGGCATTTATGACAGGTCGTTTTATAGGTACGTTTGTAATGAAGTTTATAAAGCCAAATGTGTTGCTAGCTGTATATGCCAGCATCAATATAGTTTTATGTTTAGTGGCTATAAATACAACCGGAACTATTGCTGTATATGCTATTATTGGCATTGCATTTTTTATGTCAATCATGTTCCCAACTATATTTTCTTTAGGTATAAAAGATTTGGGTGGCGATACCAAATTTGGTAGCAGTCTCATTATTATGTCTATAGTTGGTGGTGCTATTCTGCCGCCTGTATTTGGTAAAATAAGTGATGCGGCAAATAATATTCAGCTTGGTTACATAGTACCATTAATATGCTTTGTGGTGATATTTATTTTTGGGTGGAAAGGGTATAAAGTTATAGACGCTAAAAACATACAATAATGACTAAGTATTGCCTTGCATTAGATTTAGTAGATGATCCTTCATTAATTGAAGCTTATGAAAATTGGCATAAAAATGTGTGGCCCGAAGTAATAAAAAGTATTACAGAGGCGGGCATTACACAAATGGAAATTTACCGTACTGGTAATCGGTTGTTTATGATTATGGAAACAGATGAACATTTTGACCCTGTAAAAAAATCGGCAAATGATGCTGTAAACAAAAAGGTTCAAGAATGGGAACAACTGATGTGGAAGTTTCAGCAACCTATACCTTGGGCAAAGGATGGAGAAAAGTGGGTATTAATGCAAAGGATTTTTAACCTTGAAGAATATAAGTAATGACTATTGACAGCCACCAACATTTCTGGCAATACGATTCTGTTGAACATGCTTGGATTGATGAGTCTATGGGTAATATTAGAAGAGATTTTTTGCCAATGGATTTACAACCTCTTTTGAAGGCAAATAGTATAGATGGCTGCGTGGCTGTACAGGCGAGCCAAACGGAGGCAGAAACTACTTTTTTGCTAAATCAAGCAGCCGCAAACGATTTTGTTAAAGGTGTTGTTGGATGGGTAGATTTAAAAGCAGATAATATAAAAGAACGGCTATTGTTTTATAAGCAATTTAGTTTAGTAAAAGGCTTTAGGCATATACTTCAAAGTGAAGATCCTTCTTTTCTGCTAGATGCTAATTTTTTGCATGGCATTAAGTTGTTACACGAATTTGATTTTACATATGATATCCTCATCTTTCCCAAACACCTTACTGCTGCAATTGAATTGGTAAGGCAAAACCCACATCAAAAATTTGTAATAGATCATATTGCAAAGCCTCATATAAAAGCGGGTTTAATAGATGAATGGAAGAGTCACTTGCAGAGCATTGCCCAATATGAAAACGTGTATTGCAAAATAAGCGGTATGGTTACAGAAGCAGATTATGATAATTGGAAACAGGCAGATTTTGTTCCCTATATTGATGCTGTTGTAGAAGCTTTTGGACTAAAACGACTAATGTTTGGGAGCGATTGGCCTGTTTGTTTGCTAGCAGCATCGTATGACGAAACATTGAATATCACTAAAGAATATTTTCATTCTTTCTCCTTAACCGAACAAGCCGATTTCTTTGGTAATAACGCTGTAACATTCTATAATTTATAACCCTCAAAAACATGGCAGAATCTATAAAACTTCCTCCTGTAATTTTTGGCACCAGTGGCTTAGGTAATTTGTATGAAGCTCCTTCCTACGAAAAAAAACTTGAGGTTGTAAAGGCTTGCATTGAGAGTGCACCCGGTGGTATTGC
>JAYVNQ010000267.1:0-9886 GCA_043758365.1 Chitinophagales bacterium | reverse complement strand
GGTGGTGGTGAAGGTAGAGCTTCTGGTGGTCATCCTCGTAGCAGAACAGGTAAGTATGCTAAAGGTGAAAAAACTAGAACAAGAGGTAAAGCAAGTGACAAGTTGATTATCCAACGCAAAGACGGTAAGAAACTATCAAATAAGTAATTTTCATTGTTAAAATATCTCAAATAACATTGAGAGAATAAACAACTAAATACATAAATATGGGTCGTTCTATTAAAAAAGGTCCTTATGTTGATGCTAACTTAGAAGTTAAAGTATTAAACATAAACGACGGAAAAGGTAAGAAAGGTGTTATTAAAACATGGAGTCGTAGAAGTACAATTACTCCAGATTTTGTTGGTCACACTTTCGCAGTTCATAATGGTAATAAATTCATCCCTGTTTATGTAACCGAGTTCATGGTTGGTCATAAATTAGGTGAGTTCTCACCAACAAGAAATTTCAGAGGTCACTCAGGTGCAAAAAAATAATTAGTTTCTAATTTGAAATTTCAAATTTCAAATTTCAAATCAAAATAAAATGGAAGCAATAGCTAAATTAAATAACTATCCCACAGGCCCACGTAAGATGCGTTTGTTAGCCGATGTGGTTCGTGGTATGGAAGTCGAAAAGGCCTTGGCTATCTTAGAATTTCACCCTCAGCACAATGCGGTACCTTTGGCAAAATTGCTAAAGAGCGCTATTAACAACTGGGAGCAGAAAAATGAGGGTACAAGTGCTGCTGATAGTAGTTTGGTAGTAAAAACGATTTTTGTAGATGGTGGTCGCGTTATTAAACGTATGCGTCCAGCACCACAAGGTCGTGGTTACAAAATTCGTAAGCGTAGCAACCATGTAACAATAATTGTAGATTCAAAAAATTAATTGAAACCATAATATGGGTCAGAAAGCAAATCCAATTGGCAATAGGTTAGGTATCATCCGTGGATGGGAAAGTAACTGGTACGCCAACAAAAAAGATTACGCAGTTAAATTAGTTGAGGATAACAAAATCCGTGTTTATTTAATGGCTCGTATCAGTAAGGGCGGTATCGCTAGGATTGTTATCGAGCGTACATTAGGCAAGCTGATTGTTACAATACATACAAGTAAGCCAGGTATCATTATTGGTAAAGGTGGTGGTGAAGTTGATCGTATCAAGGAAGAGTTGAAGAAGCTAACTAAGAAAGATGATGTTCAAATCAATATCTTAGAAATTCGTCGCCCTGAATTAGATGCAACAATTGTGGGTGATACAATTGCTCGCCAAATCGAAAACCGTATCAACTTTAAACGTGCCATCAAAATGGCGATTGCTTCTACACTTCGTATGGGTGCAGAGGGAATTAAAGTAAGAGTAAGTGGCCGTTTAGGCGGTGCTGAAATTGCTCGCTCTGAAGAAATCAAACAAGGTCGTACACCGTTGCATACCTTCCGTATGGATATTGATTATGCCAGTGTTTTCGCTCAAACTGTTTATGGTAAAATTGGTATTAAAGTTTGGATATGTAAAGGCGAGGTTTTAGGAAAACGTGAGTTGAATCCTAACTTTGTAGGCGGTAAAAACGATATGAGTGAAAGAAGAGATGACCGCAGACCTGGAGATGACAGACGATCGGGTGGTGATAGAAGAGAAGGTGGTCGTCCGGGTGGTGCAGGTGGCGATAGAAGAAGTGGTGGTGACAACCGCGGACCAAGAAGGAACTAGTTTTATAATTAGTTAACCAATTATCGAATTTTCAAATTGAAATAAATGTTACAGCCGAAAAGAAGCAAACATAGGAAGCAACAAAAAGGACGCATTCGTGAAGTTGCTAAGCGTGGTACTTACATTGCCTTCGGGTCTTTTGCATTAAAAGCACTAGAGCCGATATGGTTAACTAGTCGTCAGATTGAAGCTGCCCGCCAAAGTATGACACGTGCTATGAAGAGAGAAGGAAATGTTTGGATACGGGTTTTTCCTGATAAAATTATCACTAACAAACCTGCAGAGGTACGTATGGGTAAGGGTAAAGGTAATCCAGAATATTGGGCTGCAGTTGTTGAACCAGGTCGTATCATATTTGAGTGCGATGGTGTTACAGAAGCTACTGCTAAAGAGGCAATGGGCTTAGCTGCACAAAAATTACCAATAGCTACAAAATTCATCGTTAGAAGAGATTTGCAAGCTTAATTTAAAAAACCTTATTACAATGGTTAAGAAAGTAGAATTTAATAAAGAACTAAGAAACTTGAATGAGAGTGATTTAAAAGCTCGTATCCAAGAAGATGCCTTACGTTTAAAAAAGTTGGAATTTGCTCATGCAATTTCACCATTAGAGAATCCAGTAAGCATTCGTGGTTTGAGAAGAGATATTGCCCGTTTAAAAACGGAATTAACAAAAAGAGCTTTGGCTTAATAAACCAGATAACATGGAAACTACGGTTGAAAGAAATTTGCGTAAAACTAGGGTTGGTACTGTTACCAGTAACAAGATGACTAAAACCATCACTGTTGCAGTTGAAAGAAAAGTAAAACACCCTATTTATGGTAAGTTCGTAAAGAAAACTACCAAATTTCACGCTCACGATGAAAAAGATGAGTGTACAATTGGTGACGTTGTAAAAATTATGGAAACTCGTCCTCTTAGCAAAACTAAGCGTTGGAGGTTGATTGAAGTAATTGAAAAAGCGAAGTAAATTATTTTTGATTTGCGGTTTGTAACTAAAGTTCATTAGGATTTTACTATCAAATCTTACTTATCGAATTTCAAATTTTAGAAAATGATCCAGCAAGAAAGTAGATTAAATGTAGCTGATAATAGTGGTGCTAAAGAAGTGCTTTGCATTAAAGTGCTTGGCAATAGTGGACAAGACTATGCTAGAATTGGCGATAAGATTGTTGTTACCGTTAAAGCAGCTATACCTGCTGGTGGCATCAAAAAAGGTACTGTTTCTAAAGCAGTTATCGTACGTACCAAAAATAAATTACGTAGAAAAGATGGTTCTTATATCCGCTTTGATGACAATGCTGTTGTATTGTTAAATAATGCAGATGACCCTCGTGGTACACGTATTTTTGGACCAGTTGCCCGTGAATTACGTGATAAAGGCTACATGAAAATTATTTCTTTGGCTCCTGAAGTTCTTTAGTGTTGAAACGGGTACGAACAGTTCCAGTGTGCGACGCAACAAAAGTTGAGTATAGAATTAAAGCTGATAATAAAAATATTTATCTGCCTTTGGCAGAAAAGACAAAAGGGTAATAAAAATGAGTACAAGATTTAAACCCAAATTCAATATCAAAAAAGGCGATAACGTAGTTGTAATTGCCGGTGATGATAAAAATTTGAAAAAGCCTCGCAAGGTTTTAGAAGTGATTGTTGATAAAGGACGTGTAATTGTAGAAGGTGTGGCTATTGCAACAAAACATACTAAACCAACGGCTCAAAACACCAAAGGTGGTATCGTTAAAATTGAAGCCTCTATCAACATTTCTAATGTAATGTTATGGGATGCTAAAAAAGGCGAGCCAACCAAAGTAAGCCGTACAAGAGAAAACGGTAAATTAGTTCGTATAGCTAAAAAATCAGGGGAGGTAATTAAATAATGAGCACAGTAAAATATACTCCAAGATTAGCAGATAAATATTCTAAAGATGTTATACCTGCTTTAATGAAGAAGTTTGATTACAAAACTGTAATGCAAGCACCTCGTTTAGAAAAAATTTGTGTTAACCGTGGCGTTAACGGCGCTGTTACCGATAAAAAATTGGTTGATATTGCTGTAGAAGAGCTTAACACTATTACTGGTCAAAAATCAGTACCAACTTATTCTAAAAAAGATATTTCTAATTTCAAACTACGTAAGGGTATGCCAATTGGGGCAAGAGTTACTTTACGTGGTGAGAAAATGTATGAATTTTTAGATAGATTGGTTTCTGTTGCTTTGCCACGTGTGCGTGACTTTAAAGGTATTAGCGACAAGGCTTTTGATGGTAGAGGTAATTACACTTTAGGTGTTACTGAACAAATCATTTTCCCAGAAATTGATATTGATAAAGTTAATAAAATTACTGGTCTAGATATTACTTTCGTAACCACAGCAACAACAAACGAAGAAGCGTACGAGTTACTAAAAGAACTGGGTATGCCGTTTAAAAACATTAAAAAAGATAATTAAAGTAATATGGCAAAAGAATCAATAAAAGCCAGACAAAGAAAACGCGAAAAAATAGTAGCTAAATTTGCCGACAAACGTGCCGCTTTAAAAGAAGCAGGTGATTATGCAGGCCTAGATTTGCTTCCAAAAAACGCTTCTCCGGTAAGACTTAAAAATCGTTGTCAACTAACAGGTCGTCCTAGGGGTTACATGCGATACTTTGGTATATCGCGTATAATGTTTCGTGACATGGCCTTAAACGGTCTAATACCAGGTGTAAAAAAAGCAAGCTGGTAATCTGCTCAAGCCCAAGTAGGGAACTAAGCAAATATTTTAACAACAGATAATATAAATAAACATGGTAACTGATCCTATAGCAGATTTTTTAACAAGGATTCGTAATGCTCAAATGGCTGGTCACAGAATTGTTGAAATTCCTGCGTCTAATTTAAAAAAACGTATTACTGAAATTTTGTACGAGCAAGGTTACATTCTAAAATACAAATTTGAAGAAGATACCAAACAAGGCTTAATTAAAATCGCCCTTAAGTACGATCCGACCACAAAGCAAGCAGCTATTCGTTCTCTTGAAAGGGTAAGTCGCCCAGGTTTACGCCAGTATGCAAAGCCTACTGAAATTAAAAGGGTGATTAATGGTCTTGGTGTTGCTATTATTAGTACATCCAAGGGCGTACTAACCGACAAGCAAGCGAAAGCACAAAATGTTGGCGGTGAAGTACTTTGTTACATCAGCTAACTAGTTAGAATGTAGAACACGATTGGATAATTAAGCCTCTTAGTCGTGGCTGAAACGCATCGTAAATTTTAAATCACAAACAAAAAACCGACTATGTCTCGTATAGGAAAAAAACCAGTAACGATACCAGCTGGTGTTACAATAACAGTAGGAAGTGATAACATTGTTACAGTCAAGGGTCCAAAAGGAACTCTTACCGAGGCAATTGACAGAGATATCAAGGCTGAAGTTATTGGGGGTGAATTAATTATCTCTCGCCCTACCGATCAAATCCGTCACCGTGCTATGCATGGTTTGTACCGTTCATTAGTAAGTAACTTAGTAGTTGGTGTTACTGATGGCTACAAAAGAAATCTGGAATTAGTAGGTGTAGGTTATAAGGCAGCCAGTATTGGTAATACTTTAGATTTAGCTTTAGGTTACTCACACAATATTATATTTGAAATACCGAAAGAATTAAAAGTAACGACTCTTACTGAAAAAGGTAAGAATCCGATGATTTTTCTAGAGGGCATCGATAAGCAATTGATAGGACAAGTTGCTGCCAAGCTTCGTGGCCTGCGTAAACCTGAACCATACAAAGGTAAAGGTGTTAAATATGCTGGTGAAGTGGTAAGAAGAAAAGCAGGTAAAGCAGCTGGTAAATAACAGTAATTAATTGGTTCCGGCAGAATCGGAATTATAAATACACAATAATGAACACAAAATTAGAACAACGGCAAAAAATTCGCTACCGCATTCGTAAAAAGGTATCTGGTACTGCTACAAAGCCACGTCTATCTGTTTTTAGAAGTAATGCTGATATTTATGCTCAACTTATTGATGATGACAACGCTGTAACATTGGCCGCTTCATCTTCAAGAGAGAAGGACATTCTGGCTCAAAAAGTCGTTAAAACTGAAAAGTCAAAACTAGTTGGTGCTGCGATTGCACTTAAGGCCAAAGAACTTGGATTAACAACTTGTGTTTTTGACAGAGGTGGTAACCTTTATCATGGTCGTATCAAAGCGGTTGCTGATGGTGCAAGAGAAGGTGGTTTACAATTTTAATTTCTATTACAACAAATAATATTTAGATAAATGTCTAAAATAATTGATTCTAAGATAAAAGCAAACGGCGACGATGAGTTGAAAGAAAAGGTGGTATCTATTAACCGTGTCGTTAAAACAACAAAAGGTGGTCGTACTTTCAGTTTCTCAGCTTTAGTTGTTGTTGGTAACGACAATGGTGTAGTCGGTCAAGGTTTAGGTAAAGCTAAAGAAGTACAAGAAGCGATTGCTAAAGGTATTGATGATGCTAAGAAAAACTTAGTTAAAGTACCTATTATGCACGGTACGATTCCTCACGAACAATTGGCTAAATCTGGTGCTGCAAAAGTGATGATTAGACCGGCTGCTCATGGTGCCGGTGTAATTGCAGGTGGTAGCATGCGTGCCGTATTAGAAAGTGCTGGTATTACTGACGTTCTAGCAAAAAGTTTAGGTTCTGCTAACCCACATAACGTGGTAAAAGCAACTATTGAAGCCTTAAAATTATTACGTGAACCAATTCAGGTTTCAAAAACACGTGGTATCAAATTAAGTAAAGTATTTAACGGATAAAATTTGGCGTCCTAAATTCCAAATTCCAAATTCATAACAATGGCAAAGATTAAAGTAACACAAGTTAAAAGCGGTATTGATAGATCTGAGCGTCAAAAGCAAACTCTGATTGCTTTGGGTTTACGTAAAATGCACGCAAGCAAAGAAGTGGAAGCAACACCTCAAATCCTAGGTATGGTGAAGAAAGTAAGCCATTTAATCACCGTTCAGGAACTAGCATAATTTAATAAACAAGCGAGGGGTGATACCCCGTAAGTACAAAATCATTTTAAAATGAAGTTACATACTCTAAAACCTGCTGAAGGTTCTACACACAAAGAAAAAAGAATTGGCCGTGGTGAGGCAAGTGGTAAAGGTGGTACTTCTACCCAAGGTAATAAAGGTAGCCAACAACGTGCTGGTTACCAACGTAAAAACGCTTTCGAAGGTGGTCAAATGCCAATTCAACGTCGTATTCCTAAGCGTGGTTTTAAAAATAATAACCGTATAGAATTTGTAGTTTTCAATTTGGGTCAAATTGAACAGTTACAAGAAAAATATGCTTTTGCTGAATTTTCTGTTGAACATCTTTATATTAACGGTTTAATTAGTAAAACTGATAAAGTAAAAATTCTAGGAACGGGCGAATTAAAAACAAAACTAGCCTTTAAAGTAAACGCATTAAGTGCCAAAGCAAAGGAGGCCATTGAAGCAGCAGGTGGCAGCGTTGAAATTGTGAAGTAATTTACTTAATTTGCAAGACGCATCAACGATGCGTCTTTTTTGGTTTTTAGGGAGCTAACATTTAACTTAAGAAATTTACGTGAAAAAATTCATAGATACACTCAAGAATATTTGGACAATAACCGAGTTACGTACTAAAATAATCGTAACACTAGCCTTTGTTTTTGTTTACCGTTTAGGTAATCATATTGTGCTACCAGGTATAGATCCAACTAAATTAGACGCGGCCAAAGCAGCATCTAGTAAAAATGGTTTGCTTAGCTTGTTCGATACATTTGCTGGTGGCGGTTTCTCGCAAGCTTCTATTTTAGCATTAGGTATCATGCCTTATATTTCTGCATCTATTTTTATGCAGTTAATGACCATTTTGGTACCTCAATTACAAAAAGTTCAGAAAGAAGGCGAAACTGGCCGTAAAAAAATTAACCAATGGACACGTTACCTAACCATCATTGTAACAATGTTCCAAGCTGGTGCGTACATTGCGTATCTTAAAAGTCCAGGTTATGCCGAGGCGTTAATCCCTTCTTTTGCACCTTTCTTTGCTTTCTCTACCGTTATCACTTTAACAGCAGGTACGTTGTTTGTAATGTGGTTAGGCGAGAAAATTCAAGATAAAGGCTTAGGAAATGGTACATCAATTATCATTATGGTTGGTATTCTAGCCCGTCTACCACAATCAATTTTTCAAGAATTTGCTGCACGTAGCGAAAAAGCTGGTGGCGGTTTGTTATTGTTTCTAATTGAAATAGCCATACTGGTTGCCATTATCATGGGCTTGATAATTTTGGTACAAGGTGTTCGTAAAATACCGGTTAATTATGCCAAACAAATTATTGGTAACCGTCAGTTTGGTGGTGCAAGACAATTTTTGCCTGTTAAAGTAAATAGTGCTGGTGTAATGCCAATCATTTTTGCACAAGCAATTATGTTTTTACCAACGCTGGTGTCTTTCACAAATTTAGATTCTGCGAAAGGCTTGGTAAAAATATTTAGCGATCATACTAATGTTTGGTACATGGTTATTTATTCTGTAATGGTTGTTGGGTTTACATTTCTTTATACAGCATTAATATTTAACCCAAAACAAATTGCCGAAGATTTAAAACGCAATAATGGCTTTGTACCGGGTGTAAAACCAGGCCAGCCTACAGCAGATTATATTGGTGCTATTATGGATAAAATTACATTACCTGGTGCTATTTTCTTAGCCTTGGTTGGCATTTTACCAGGCTTTATGAATATGTCTTTCGGTAGTTTCAAATTTGTTTCTACACAAGGCTTTAGTACATTTTTTGGTGGTACAAGTTTATTAATTATGGTGGGTGTTGTTTTAGATACACTACAACAAATTGAAACTTACTTGCTAATGCGTCAATACGATGGTTTAATGAGCAGTGGTCGCGTACAAGGCAGACAAATATCTAGCAGTTTACCAACGACTACAATTTAATAGTAACTATATTGTTTATTATAGAACCTGTTGGGAAATATCCTAACAGGTTTTTGTTTAAATAGGATTTGAGTTGAGATATAAATTCAATCCTCTCATTTTAATTAGATAAATAATCTTAATTAACAACCTTCATGAGCCACACAAAAAATATGGTATACTATAAAACAGAAGCAGAGGTGGGCTATATGAAATTAGCTGCAACATTAGTAAGTAAAACTCTAACCGAGGTTGCTAAAATGTTGCAAGCTGGCGTTACTACTATGCAAATTGATAAACTTTGTGCTGAGTTTGTAAGAGAAAATAAAGCAGTACCTTCTTTTTTAAATTATAAAGGTTACCCACATAATATTTGCGCCAGTGTAAATGATGTGGTAGTTCATGGATTTCCTAATAATGTGCCTTTAAAAAATGGTGATATTGTATCAATAGATATGGGCGTGATATTGAATGGTTGGCACGGTGACCATGCTTACACATTTGTTATTGGCGAAACAACTGAAGCTGCTCAAAGATTAGTAAATGTAACCAAACAAAGTTTGTATAAGGGGATTGAAAAAGCTATCATCAATAACCGTATTGGCGATATTGCATTCGCTATTCAAGAGCATACAGAACGTAAAAATAAATATGGCGTTGTTAGGGAATTGGTTGGACATGGTTTGGGACGAAGCCTACACGAAGACCCGCACATGCCAAACTTTGGACAGCGTGGCAGCGGCATGAAACTAAAGGAAAACTTAGTGTTGGCAATAGAACCTATGATTAATATGGGTACTAAAGATGTGTTCACCGATAGTGATGGCTGGACTGTGAAAACCAAGGATGGTAAGCCTTCTGTGCATTTTGAACACGACGTCTGTGTTAAACGCGGCAAGGCTTTAATTTTATCTGATTACGGCATTATTGAAGCCGCAGAAGCAGCTAATAGCAACTTAACTCCATCTGAAATAATTGCTTTTTAAAGAGAAGCTAGAAATATAGATAAATCAGTTACAAAAAAAGGATAGTGAAAAGGCTTCACTATCCTTTTTTAAACTATAACCACAAAAGGCTTCAGCCAATTTTTTTTAATTAATTATTTTAAAAAACTAATTTTTAATAAAAATAATTGATTGTCTATCTTTTTTAATTAGAGCCATCTGCCTTACCTCTTTTTACAGAAAAAGAACCAATGCCACTACCACAAAGTAATCCAACTTCACAATCAAAGCGGTAATGAATGCC